>JBDHZH010000127.1:0-5790 GCA_039811745.1 Arachnia sp. | reverse complement strand
GAGTTCCTGACCCCGGTCGGCTGATCCGACGTCCGAGATCCCGGCATTCGCCGGGATGACGTGGGGGGGGCGGGACCACGAAGTGGAGGCCGGGATGACGGAGTGGAGGCCGGGATGACGAAAGGGGACTCCGGGCAACCACGTCCCCACGTCATGCCGGACTCGTTCCGGCATCTCGAGCCGACCCCGCGAGTCTTGCTAGCATTGCTGTCAGGAGGTGGTTGACATGGGCACGTTGACGATCCGACAACTGGATGAGCGGACGCACGCCAGGCTGCGTGGCCGGGCCGCCGAGCACGGCCGGTCGGTGGAGGCCGAGGTGCGAGCGATTCTGGACGCCGCGGTCAATCTGCCGGAGCAGAACTTCCTGCTGGCGCTCCACGAGTCACTCGCGGAGGTCGACGGCGTCGACCTCGAACTGCCCGAACGCGTCGGCCCGCCCGCTCCGGTCGATTTCTCGTGATCATCGCCGACACCAACGTCGTTTCGGAGTTCATGAAGGACGCGCCCGACCCGGCCGTTCTCGCCTGGGCGCGGGAGCTCGATCCGGCGGCGCTCTCGATCTGCGTCGTCACGGTCGAGGAGATCGAACGCGGGATCGGACGACTGGCGCCTGGCAGGCGTCGGGCCGGTCTCGAAGCCCGCTGGAAGGCCCACCTCGACGCGTTCGCCGACACGATCGCGTCGTATGACCTTCCTGCCGCTCGCGCAGCCGCGGGCGTCCTGGTTCACGCCGAGTCCTCTGGCCGGCCGATCTCCCACATCGACGCTCAGATCGCGGGGATCTGCCTCGCGCATGGCCATGAACTGGCGACGCGCAATGTCCGCGACTTCGCCCATTTTCCGGGTCTCACCGTCATCGATCCGTTCGACAGGCCCGAATAGGGCGGGAGAGCCCCGAACGACCACGTCCCCACGTCATCCCGGACTCGTTCCGGGATCTCGGGCCTGACCTCCGGTTTGCCGTCCGCGCGCGACCCTGACAGCCTGGCAGCGAAGGGGGTAGCGCATGTCATGGCGACCGCGCCTGGTGGCGTTGGACATCGACGGCACGCTGCTGAGCTCCGACGGACGCGTGCCGAGATCGGTCTCGGCGGCCGTGGGCGCCGTGGTGGATGCCGGCGTCCCCGTCGTGTTGAGCACCGGACGCGGCTGGGCCGGCACACGTCCGGTCGCGGAGGTGCTGCGCCTGCCGCCCGGCCAACACGTGTCGTCCAACGGCGCCGTCCGGGTGGCCTATCCGCCGCTGGAGCTGCTCGAGCGGGTCACCTTCGACCCGACGGACGTCGTGAACCGGGTGCTCGCCGAGCATCCCGAGGCGATGCTGGCGATCGAGGTCGTCGGGCACGGGTTCAAGGTGAACCGGTTGTTCCCTGAGGGCGAGCTGACCGGAGAGCTCATCCAGGTCGAGTTGGGCGAACTGGTGGCCGAGCCGGTCACCCGCGTGGTCGTCCGCGATCCCAACGCCTCCGAGGACGACTTCATTCGCCTCGCCCACCGGCTGGGCCTTCAGGGGGTCAGCTACTTCATCGGCTATACCGCCTGGCTCGACATCGCCCCGGACGGCGTGGACAAGGCTTACGGGTTGGCCGGCGTCTGCGCCGATCTCGGCATCGCCGCCGCCGACGTCCTGGCCATGGGCGACGGCCGCAACGACATCGAGATGCTCAGCTGGGCCGGACGCGGAGTCGCCCTCGGCGATGCGCCGGACGAGGTGAAGGACTTCGCCGACCACGTCACCGACTCGTTCGCCGACGACGGCACCGCAAGGGAACTCCTCCGCTGGTTCTGAGCCAACCCCGCGCCGACAGGCGGAGACGCGCGGCAGGCACTACATAACAGCTTGAGAACACTCGTCGCCTTTCCCTCCCCGGAGCGGGGTGCCGAGGACTAGCCTCCCCCCAATGCGGCGCGACACGAACGCGTCGGAAAGGAAGGGAAAAGTGACTATGCGGACCACTGTGCGACGGGGGCTGGCCGCGGCCGCCGCCGTCACGTTGCTGGCCGGCTTCGGCGGCTGCGTGCAGAGTCAGCGGCAGGAAGCCAGTCCCGGTGCCACCGGCGCCACCAAGGACACCTTCATCTTCGCGGCGTCGTCCGACCCGGTGGTGCTCGACCCCGCCATGGCCAGCGACGGAGAGACCTTCCGCGTCGCCCGCCAGCAGTTCGAGGGGTTGATCGGCACAAAGCCGGGCACCACCGAACTCGATCCGCTGCTGGCCACCGCCTGGACGGCGTCACCCGACAACACCTCGTTCACCTTTACCCTGCGCGAAGGTGTGAAGTTCTCCGACGGCACCGACTTCAACGCCGAGGCGGTCTGCGCCAACTTCGACCGCTGGTACAACTGGTCGGGCGTCAATCAGTCCGAGAACATCACCTACTACTACGGCAAGCTGATGCGCGGCTACCGGACCGGCGCCAACTCCGCCGATGCTCTGTACAAGAACTGCGAGGCGAAAAGCGCGGCCGAGGTCACCATCAACCTGACGGGCCCGTTCGTGCATTTCCTGGACGCCATGACGCTGCCGGCATTCTCGATGCAGTCGCCGACGGCGATGAAGCAGTACAACGCCGACAACACCTCGGGGAAGGACACCGATCCACGGTTCTCCGAGTACGCCACGGCGAACCCGACCGGCACCGGGCCGTTCGTCTTCGAGAAGTGGGAGCGTGGTCAGCAGATCACCCTCAAGCGGAACGACAACTACTGGGGCGACAAGGCCAAGGTCTCGACGGTGATCATCCGTACCATCTCCGACCCCAAGGCGCGCACCCAGGAGTTGCAGGCGGGCAACATCGACGGCTACGACCTTGTCGCTCCCGCGGACGTGCCCACCTTGAAGAACGCCGGCTTCCAGATTCTGCAGCGCCCGGCGTTCAACATTCTCTACCTGGGCATGAACCAGAAGATCAAGGCGCTGTCCGACCTCAAGGTTCGCCAGGCCATCTCGTACGCCATCGACAAGGACGCGCTGATCAAGCAGGTCATGCCCGAGGGCACCACCGCCGCGGTCAACTTCATGCCGGACAACGTCACGGGCTGGACGTCGAACGTCACGACCTACCCGTACAACCCGGACAAGGCCAAGGAGTTGCTCAAGGAGGCGGGGCAGGAGAACCTGACGCTCGAGTTCAACTACCCGACCGGCGTCTCGCGGCCCTACATGCCCTCGCCCGAGGACATCTACACGTCGCTGAAGGCGCAGCTTGAAGCGGTCGGCGTCAAGGTCACCCCGGTGGCGAACAAATGGAGCCCCGACTACCTGCAGTTGATCCAGGGCGGCAGCAGCCACGGCATCCATCTGCTCGGCTGGACCGGTGACTACAACGATCCGGACAACTTCGTCGGCGTCTTCTTCGGGGGCCAGGCGAACGAGTGGGGTTTCGACAACCCGCAGCTCTTCAACGGGCTGAAGGAGGCCCGAGGCATGAGCGACGCCGCTGCGCAGAAGGCGAAGTACGAAGAGATCAACAAGCTGATCTCCGACTTCGTGCCCGGCGTCCCGCTGACCCACGGCCCGCCGTCCCTGGCTTTCGCCGAGGGTGTGCAGGGCTACGTCCCCTCGCCCGTCCAGGACGAGGTCTGGGACGGCATCACCATCACCCCGTGAGCCGTCGTCCGCTCAGATGACCCGCTGCCGGGTCGGGGCCAGCCGCCGCGGTGGCCCCGACCCGGTATCAACCAGAAGGGACGCGCATGCTCAGGTTCGCCGTCCGCCGGATCCTGCTGATGGTCCCGGTGCTCTTCGGCCTGAGCGTGCTGCTGTTCCTGTGGCTGCGAGCGCTGCCGGGCGACCCGGCCCGCGCGCTCCTCGGCGAGAGGGCGACACCCCAGGCGGTTGCCCGGATCAACGCGCAGTACGGCTTCGACCAGCCGTTGCTGCAGCAGTACCTCACCTACACAGGCCAGTTGATCCGCGGGGACTTCGGCAGCAGCCCGCGCACCGGCGAGCCGGTGTTGGCCACGTTCATGCACCGCTTCCCGGCCACCATCGAACTAGCGGGGGCCGCCCTGCTGTTCGCGGTCGTCGTCGGCATTCCGCTGGGCTATCTGGCCGCCAAGCGGGCCGGCGGCGTCCTCGACTCCCTGACCGTTTCGGCGTCACTGGTCGGCGTCGTGATCCCGGTCTTTGTGCTCGCCTACCTGCTCAAGGTCGTCTTCGCCGTCGGCCTGCCGGGGCTGGAGTTCCTCGCCGTGCTCCCCTCCTCGGGCAGACAGACGGTGACCATCAATGCCACCCATGTGACCAACTTCTATGTGCTGGACGGCCTGCTCACCGGCGAACTCGACGCCGCCTGGGACGCCATCCTGCACCTGATCCTCCCCGCTCTCGCGCTGGGCAGCATTCCGCTCGCCATCGTGGTGCGGATGACCCGGGCCTCGGTGCTGGATGTGCTGCACGAGGACTATGTCCGGACCGCGAAGGCCAAGGGTCTGCCCGCCGGCCTGATCAGCCGCCGGCATGTGTTGCGCAACGCGCTGCTGCCGGTGGTCACCATCATCGGCCTGCAGACCGGGGCACTGCTCGCGGGCGCGGTGCTGACCGAGGCGGTGTTCGCCTTCAACGGCATCGGCTCGTATCTGTTCGAGGCGATCTCGAACCTGGACTTCGCCGTGCTTCAGGGCTTCATCGTGTTCATCGCGCTGGTGTACGCGCTGGTGAACCTCGTTGTCGACCTGCTGTACGGCCTGATCGATCCGAGGTTGCGAACCCGATGAGCACCATGGAACCTCGCGACGAGACCACCGCGGCAGCCGACGTCCCGGTGGTGCCCGACATCGCCGTGGCCACCGCCGTCGGCATGATCCAGCGCTCGCCCGCGCTGGCGGAGGCGATGGGCGACGTCGCCGTGGACGAGGAGGGCACCAGCCTGTGGAAGGGCGCCCTGCAACGCCTGATCCGCAACCCGTCGGCGATCATCGGCGCGGCGATCGTTGCCGCGTTCGTGTTGGTCGCGGTATTCGCCCCTGTCCTGGCACCTTATGAACCGGCTGCCTCGCAGTGGATCCGCGAGGTCACTCCCTTTTCGCTACCTCCGTTCTCGCCGGAACACCCGCTGGGTCTCGACCCGTTCGGCTCGGACCTGCTCACCCAGCTGATCTTCGGCGCCCGCCAGTCGCTGATCATCGGCGTCGTCTCCACCCTGTTCGGGCTGCTCGGCGGTGCACTGCTGGGCGGCCTGGCAGGCGCTTTCGGGGGCTGGGTGGACCTCATCGTGATGCGCCTCGTCGATATCCTGTTGTCGATCCCGTCGCTGCTGCTCGCGGTGTCGGTCGCGGCCGTGATGGGACGTCAGCCGCTGGCGATCATGGTGGCCATCGCCGCCGCCCAGGTGCCCGTATTCGCCCGCTTGCTGCGCGGTTCGATGCTCGCCGAATCGAGCAAGGACTATGTACTGGCCTCGGTCTCGCTGGGCCTGCGACGGCGGACGATCACCATGAGCCATGTGCTGCCCAACTCGCTGGGGCCGGTGCTGGTGCAGGCCACCCTCACGCTGGCCACCGCGATCGTCGAGGTCGCGGCGCTGTCGTTCCTGGGCCTGGGCGACCCCGACCCGGCGGTCGCCGAGTGGGGCCGCATGCTGGTCAAGGCGCAGGACCGATTGCAGTCCGCCCCCCATCTGACCCTGCTGCCCGGCCTCTGCATCGCGGTCACCGCGCTGGGTTTCACGCTGCTCGGCGAGGCGCTGCGCGAGGCCCTCGACCCGAAGTCGAGGAGGTGAGATGACCCGCCGTCCGCCGCTGCTCGAGATCGACGACCTGAGCGTCACCTTCCGGCGCCGCAA
>JBDHZH010000126.1:0-5865 GCA_039811745.1 Arachnia sp. | reverse complement strand
CTCCTGGAGAAGGCCGGCACCCCGATGCGACGCCGCGGTCGCCAACCCCGTCAGGACGAGGTCCTCTTCGCCTGACCTGCGGAGACCGCCTGCGAGAGCGCACAACACGGCACCCTCAACCACTTCGCCGGCCCGCCCGACCTGAACGCGCCTGTTGCACGCCGACGTGTTCGGCAACCGAGGACAGTGACGCCCGCCAGGGTTGGGCTCCTCACACCCGGCGCGGCAGCTATCTGTTGCCCGTGAAGAAGGCCGTTCCCCAGATGGAAGGTCCGGACGACGGCGACGAGACGCGCATCACCCTCTGCATCTTGGCCCAGTGACCTCGAGTCCACTCGGGACGACCTGGACTCGCGACAGGCTTGTCCGGACTGATCGGCCCTCCCCAGCCCGCGGGTCCCATGGGTAGGGTGATCTCGGAGAGGACGCACCATGGACCGACCCACTCGGATCGTTGTCGGAACTGCAGCGCTGGGCGCGGCGGCAGCCGTGCTGGGGGTGGCCAGGTGGGTGAGGAGCCACCCGGAGCCACGCGTGGGCCGCTTCAGCAACGGCGTCGAGTACGCCTCCTGGGGCTCCGGACCCAAGACGTTGTTGTGGCTCCCGGGGGGACCCGGCAGCGATGTTCCGCGTGGGTTCCTCGGCCGGCTGATGGGGTCGCAGTTCCGGCCGTTCCTCGCCGACGGCTACAGGGTGTTCAGCCTCACCCGGCGACGCCACATGGACCCCGGCCACACGATCAGCGACATGGCCGACGACGTGGCGCACGTCATCCAGCAGGAGTTCGGGACGGTGGACGTCGTCGTCGGCCTCTCGTACGGAAGCCTGATCGCCCAGTACCTCGCCGCGAACCACGCCGACAAGGTCGACAGGGTGGTCCTGGCCCTTTCTGGTGTGCGAATCTCGGAGTGGGGCAGCGACGTGGACCGGCGCTGGGCCGAAGCCCGGGCCGCAGGCCGACTCGATGAGGCAGGCGCTGCGCTGCTCGAATACCTCATACCACAGGCAGGATGGGCTGCCGTGCGTCGGCAACTGGGGCGCATCGTGGGGCCGCTGTCCCACTCCGAGAGGACTCCCACCGACGACCTCCTGGTGGAGGTGCAGGCCGAGGTGGGATTCGACTCCACGGACGCTCTGGGGCGCATCCACCTGCCCGTGCTGCTGATCGTCGCCGAGGAGGACCCCTTCTTCCCAGCGGACATCTCTGCGGAGACCGAACGCCTCATCACGGGATGCACCGTGGTCCGGTACCCCGACAAGGGCCACGTCGGGGCCGCGCTCAGCGGACGCATCCCCTCCGACATCGTGGCCTGGCTCCACGGCGCCCGGACGGCGACGAACACTGCCTGACCTCGGCCGCGAGGATGTTGGCACCGACGCTTTCGGTGAGGGTCTGTGCCAACTCGCGGGAGGTTTCGACCGTCGCGGCGCGCTCGTACCTCGCGGGCCGCTGGCTCAACCATCGATCCCCCAACCTGCGTCGAAACCACTCCGGCAGGGCATGGAAAAACCCCCGCCCTAGTGGGAGGGGGTTTTCATTGGTGTTCCTCGCGCTGCGCGCTCGTCAACATACTTCAATCGCCTCGGCCGAGAACGCAAGCGTTCTCGGCACTCGGCTCAATCGTCTGTGGGCCTAACTGGACTTGAACCAGTGACCTCTGCCTTATCAGGGCAGCGCTCTAACCGTCTGAGCTATAGGCCCGTTCACCGGAGACAGACTCTATCGCATGCCCGCCGGGTGGACAAAACGGCCTCAGGCGGGCAGTTCCCAGGTGTGGACGGGCTCGTTGCTGTGCATGTTGACGGCGTATGCCCGGACCATCTCGCGGAGGGCGTCGCGCCGCGACAGGCCGCGCTCCTCGAAGCGGCGGACGACGTCGACCTGCCAGTGGGCGCCGTTCTGGCCGGTCAGGCAGCGGCCCTCGAGCACGCCGAGAAGGCGGTCGGAGATGGCGGTGTCGACATCCCAGGCGGCCAGGCCCTCCTGCACCAGCGGCAGCAACTCACGCAAGACCAGTTCGCTGGCCGGGACGTCACGCCGTCCCGGCCAGAACAGGACGGCGTCGATGCCGTTGCGGGCACCGGCCTCGAAGTTGTCGGCGGCCGTCTGGAAGGACATCCTCGACCACACCGGCCGGTCCTCCTGGGTCAGCGAGTGCAGCGCGCCATAGTAGAACGCGGCATTCGCCAGGGTGTCGACGACGGTGGGGCCGGCCGGCAGCACCCGGTTCTCCACCCGCAGATGCGGCCTGCCGTCGACGATGTCGTAGATGGGACGGTTCCAGCGGTAGACGGTGCCGTTGTGGAGCCGCATCTCGGCCAGCTTCGGCGTCTGCCCGGCGTCGAACGCGGCCTGCGGGTCCTCGTCGTCGAGTTCGGGCAGCAGCGCGGGGAAGTAGAGGGTGTTCTCCTCGAACAGGTCGAAGATGGACGTGATCCAGTGGTCGCCGAAGAACACGCGCGGCCGCACCCCCTGGTTCCGCAACTCGACGGGACGGGTGTCGGCCGCCTGTGTGAACAGTTCGATGCGGGTCTCCGCCCACAGTTCCTTGCCGAGGAAGTACGGGCTGTTTGCGCCGAGGGCCAACTGCGGGCCGGCAAGCACCTGCGCGGCGTTCCAGTGGGCCGCGAACTCCTGCGGCTTCACCTGCAGGTGCAGCTGCATCGACGTGCACGCCGACTCCGGCGCCAGGGAATCCGCATACCGGAACAGCCGCTCCCCCGTCGGCCCGGTGATGTCGAGGTGGATGTCCTCGCCACGCGCAGACAGGAAGGCGTCGTTCAGCATCTGGTAGCGGGCATTGGAACTCATCCACTCGCCCTCGTAGTCCTCGGGCATGACGGTCGGGAGGATGCCGACCATGATGATGTGGGTGCCCAGCTCGGCGCAGCGTCGCTCCGCCTCGTTCAGCGACGCCCGCAGCCCCTCCTCCAGCTTGGCGGCGCTGCTGCCCCCAAGCCTGCTCGGAGGGACGTTGAACTCGATGTTGAACCGGCCGAGCTCGGTCTGGTACTCCGGGTCGGCGATGGCGGCGAGCACCTCCGCGTTGTCCATGCGCGGCCGGTAGTCGGCGTCGACCAGGTTCAGTTCGATCTCCATGCCGATGAGCGGCTCGTCGAAGTCGAAGGTTCTGGCGGCCAGCATCTGCTCGAACACGTCGAGGCTGGCCCGGACCTTCTCGCGGTAGCGCTGGCGCTGGTCGTTGGTGTACCCGGACGAATCGATGTCCCTACCCATGGCGAGAGTATGCCAACCGACGGCGCCCTTGCACAGGGCCGTCCATCATCCTGACCGGAAGTTCGGCGGTCAGTCCTCGGCGAGGGTGACCTCGAGGCCGCCGATGACGGTGGCGGCGAGGTTGTAGAGGAACGCGAACAGCGTGGCGACGGCCGTCAGGATCACGACGTCGACGGCGGCGAGCAGAGCCGACAGCCCGAGCACCCGCGAACCGTTGATCCACTGGGTGATGTCGAAGGCCTGGCTCCCCTGGTCGCCGATGAGCGTGGTGACGAAGTGGTTCACGGACTCCAGAGCGCCCGAGCCGGCGAGCACCGTCCACAGCACCCACGCGATGACCATCATGATGATCCCGAACGCGATGGAGAACAGGAACGACGTCTTCATCACCGACCACGGGTCGATGCGGGCGATCCGCAGCCGCGCCTTCCTGGTGCGCCTCGTCCCGAGTCTGCTGCGCGGTGCCGGCATCGGCTCGACGGCGACGGCGGGGGCGCGGTTGGTGCGCCTCGCGCCGGCTGCCGCGGCGTTCTCGATGGCCGATCTGGCGTCCACCGCCGCGTCCACGGCGCCGACGCCGGGTGCCGCAGCGGTCGAACCCGCCATCGGCTCCCAAGCCCACGAAGCGGCCGTGGCCCTGTTGTCGGGCGCGGTCGGCTCCTGCACCGTGCCGGCAGCGGCGGGGGCAGGTTCCGCAGGGGGAGCAGGCGGGGTGAAGTCGATGTCCGGCGACCCGTCGGTCGTCGGCCAGTGCACCGTCTTCTCACTCATCGCGGTCCTCCCGGTTCACCCCGGCCGCACCTTCGGCCGCGTTCTCGTCCAAGGTACCCGCTTCGACCCCGGATTCCGTAGCCGCCTCGTCGCCGTTCTCACCGTTCTCACCCGTGTCCGGGCCCTCCCCGCTTTCGGGGTACAGGGCGATGGCGGCGACGGCGTCGTCACCCTTGATGCCGACGAACTTCACCCCCATCGTGTCGCGGCCCTTGACGGGCACGTCTGCGACGGCGGAGCGGGTGATCTGGCCGGATTCCTTGATGGCGATCACCTCGTCGCCCTCGGAGACGATCAGCCCGCCGACCAGGCGTCCGCGGTCCTCGTTCAGGCGCATCGCCTTGATCCCGAGCCCGCCGCGACCCTGCTGCCGGTACTCCTCGACGGCGGTCCGCTTGGCGTAGCCGCCGTCGGTGACGGTGAACACGAACGAACCCGTCTCGTCGTCGCCGACCCGCAGCACGGCCATTGAAAGCAACTCGTCGCCCTCACGGAACCGCATGCCGGTGACGCCGGACGTGGCCCGGCCCATGGGGCGAAGCTGCTCGTCGGAGGCCTGGAACCGGATGGCCTGGCCCTTCGCCGAGATCAGCAGGACGTCGTCCTCGGCGGAGCACAGCGACGCGCCGATCAGCTCGTCGTCGTCCTCGCGGAAGTTGATTGCGATGACGCCGGCCTGCCGCGGCGAGTCGTAGGAAGCGAGCGCCGTCTTCTTCACCAGGCCGTTCCGGGTGGCGAGCAGCAGGTAGTCGGCGTCGTCGTAGCCGCGGATGGTCAGCACCTGGGCGATCTTCTCGTCGGGCTGGAAGCTGAGCAGCCCGGCGACGTGGCCGCCCTTCGCGTCGCGGCCGGCCTCGGGCAGCTGCCAGACCTTGGTGCGGTAGACGCGGCCCAGGTTGGTGAAGAACAGCAGCCACTCGTGGTTGCTGGCGGTGAACAGGTGCGCCACCTCGTCGTCGGCCCGCAGCGTCGCGCCGCGCACGCCCTTGCCGCCGCGCTTCTGGACGCGGTACTGGTCGCCGCGGGTGCGCTTGGCGTAGCCGCCGTGGGTGATGGTGACCACCATGTCCTCGTCGGGGATGAAGTCCTCGTCGGAGAAGTCGCCGTCGGCGGCGACGATGCGGGTGCGGCGCTCGTCGCCGTACTTGGCGACGATCTCCTCCAGCTCCGTCGCGACGATCTGGCGCTGCCTCTCCTCGCGGGCGAGGATGTCCTTCAAGTCCTCGATCTTCGCCTCGAGCGCTGCGAGGGTGTCGATGATCTTCTGCCGCTCCAGGGCGGCGAGGCGCCGCAGCTGCATGTCGAGGATGGCTGTGGCCTGGATCTGGTCGATCTCCAGCAGCGCCATCAGGCCCTCGCGGGCAGCCTCGGTGTTGGGCGAGCGACGGATCAGCGCGATGACCTCGTCCAGCATGTCCAGCGCCTTGACCAGGCCGCGGTAGATGTGGGCCTGCTTCTCCGCCTCCTCCAGTTGGTACTGGGTGCGGCGACGGATGACGTCGAGCTGGTGCTTGACCCACTGCGTGATGAACTGGTCGAGGCGCAGCGTGCGCGGCACCTCGTCGACCAGCGCCAGCATGTTGCAGCCGAACGTGTCCTGCAGGGCGGTGTGCTTGTACAGGTTGTTCATGACGACGCGCGGCTGTGCGTCGCGCTTCAGCACGATCACGAGGCGCAGGCCGGTGCGGGCCGACGTGTCGTCGCGGATGTCGGCGATGCCGGTCAGGCGGCCGCTGTTGACGAGGTCGGCGATGCGCTCGGCCAGCGTGTCCGGGTTGCACATGTACGGCAGCTCGGTGATGGCGATGAGCTGGCGGCCCTTGTCGTCCTCCTCCAGGTCCATCACGGCGCGCATG
>JBDHZH010000125.1:0-5878 GCA_039811745.1 Arachnia sp. | reverse complement strand
TGAGTATTTGAGCGTTTCGGAGCCATGGGTTCGTGTGGTTGAGCGCCGGGGGTCGTGCCGGTGGGCGCCAGTGGTGTCCTGGTTGAGGCCCACTGGCGTCCACCGGGGTGTGGGTCAGGTGTTGCGGGTGGCGACGTGCTGACGCATGTTGTAGCTGCCGGTGTCGATCCAGATGGTGTTGTGGATGATCCGGTCCATGATGGCGTCGGCGTGGACTCCGGCGCCGAGGCGGTGGTGCCAGTCGGTCTTCTGGTACTGGGTGCAGAACACGGTCGAGGCGTGGCCGTAGCGTCGTTCCATGAGTTCGAGGAGCATCGTGCGCATCGACTCGCTGGGCTGGTCGAGGAGCCATTCATCGATCACCAGGAGCGTGAAGGCGGCGTACTTGCGTAGGAACTTGCCGGTGCCACCTGGAGCGTCCTGGGCGGCGATCCAGGCTTCCTCAAGGTCTGGGAGCCGGATGTAGTGGGCCCGGATCCGGTGCTCGCAGGCCCGTTTCGCCAGGGCGCATCCCAGATACGACTTGCCGGAGCCGGTGAAGCCTTGGAACACGACGTTGTCGCGGCGCTCGATGAACGAGCAGGTTCCCAGCTGTGCGAGGGCGGTGTGGTTGAGGCCTCGTGCTTCGACGTGGTCGACGCGTCGTAGGTCGGCGTTGGGGTAGCGCAGCCCTGCCCGTCGGATCAGGCCGTGGACCTTGGTGTTGGTGAAGGCGGAGTAGGCCTCGTCGACCACGAGCCGGATCCTGTCTTCGAACGGCAATCCGATCACGAGGGTCTCGTCTTGGCCTTCGATCGCTTCGATCAGCTCGACGGCGTTCATCTGACGCAGCTTGCGTTTGGTCTCGGCGTCCAGGCTCATCGGGTTCCTCCGGCGTAGTAGGAGCCGCCCCGCACGTAACCGCCGGCTTGAGGTTGTGGTTGTGGTGGCGTGCCGGTCTTGTCCTGTCCGGTGTCCAGGATCGGACGCAGATGGGCGTAGCGGATCGTGCGCAGTTGCCCGCGTAGCGCGACCTGACAGGCGGCCTCCAGCCTGGCAGGCGAGAACCGTCTGGACAGCCGCAACACCGCCAGTGCCGGGTCCGTTGCCTGCTCCGCCAGGGGCACCGACTCGTAGATGCGTGCGATCACCGTCGAGGTGGCCTCTCCGATCCGTTCGGCCCAGCCCTCGATCCGGTCACGGTCCCACGGCTGGAAACCGCGACCCTCCGGCAGGTCGGCGTCGTTGGTGCGATACCGGTTGCTCACCCCGGTTGGGAACAGCAGATGGCTCGACAGGCGTTCATCGCCGCGGTAGACCTCCACCACGGTGTCAGTGATCCGCAGATCCACCTTGGCGCCGATGCAGGTGAACGGGACCGAGTAGAAATTCTTGCCCCAAACCACATGCCCGTTCCGAGCGACCTTGCGGCCATAGACCCAGGAACTGATCTCGAACCTGACCGCCGGCAGCGGCGTCAACAACGGCTGTTCCTCGCAGGTGAACACGCTCCACCGGGACCCCTCCCGTTTCTGGAACCCGGTCTTGTTGTAGGCGTCGATCCGTTCCCGGACCCGGGCACGAAGTTCGGGCAGGCTGGTGAACGTCTCATCCCGCAACGAGCCGATCACCCACGTCGCCACATGCGCCACCGTGTTCTCGACGCTGGGTTTGTCCTTCGGGTGGCGGACCCGGCCCGGCAACACGGCCGCCTGGTAGTGGGCGGCCATCTCCCGATACGCCTGGTTCAACACCACCTCCCCCTCCCGGGGATGGGCGATCACGCCCGTCTTCAGGTTGTCCGGCACGATCCTGGGCACCGAGCCCCCGAACGCCTCGAACATGGCCACATGGGCCCGCAGCCACGTCTCCTGCCGCATGTCCAGACACGGCTCCACGAACGCATACCGGCTAAACGGCAGACACGCCACGAACAGATACACCCGCGACTGCTCACCAGTGACCGGATCCGTCAGCCACATCGTCGGACCAGACCAGTCCACCTCGATGCTGCGACCGGCCTTGTGACCGACCCGAGACGACGCCCCATGAGCCCTCGCATACTCGGCATAGCCGCGACAGTACCGGTCGTAACTCATCGCCACCGTCCCCGCCTCCGAGCAGACATCCACATACTCCTGGTGCAGCAGCCGCAACGTCACCCCCACCCGGGCCAGCTGCCGATGCGCCTCACCCCAGTCCGGAGCCGCGAACACACTCTCATGCACCCCACGCCCCGGGAACAACAGCTCGTAGACCTGCCCCTCCGGCAACGACGCCGCCACATCCCAGCCCAGCCGCTCCCTCTCGGCAGCCTCCAGCACCGCCTGCACGCTGTGCCGCGACATCCCCTGAGACGAAGCGATCGCCCTCCCAGACAACCCCTGCGAACGCAGCTGCAACACCAGCTTCGCCTTGATCTTGCGTACCATCGAAACAACTCCTTCAGCCATGTGCCCTTCACACGGCCGAAGGAGCCTAACCCCCCCCGGCGCTCAACCACACCAACCCCGGCGCCCACCCACACCAACACCCCCCGGCCCCACCGGCGCCCAACCACACGAACACCTGCGCTCACGCGCGCGGATATTCAAGGGGACACGCCTCTTGCAGATCGAGGACGACGATGACGAATCGCATCGGATGCGATCTCGTCATCGTTGTTGGCTGAGTCTCTGGGCGTCGTTTTCCGGCGGAATCACGGGCTTTTGAGGTCTCGCGTCCCGAGGGCTTCCGGCCCTGGAGTGAGGCGGGGTTTGTTGCTTGCCGTGCTGACTTGGCCATTGTCTCGGGCATCGCATCAGATGCGATATTCTCGCATCTGATGCGAGCAGTTCGGGAGGGTTTTGGTGGTCGGTGATGAGGGTGCGCTGGCGGGCTCTGCCCGGCTGGTGCTGCTGGACTCGGTTGCGCTGCTGCGTCCGGATGAGCAGGTGTTCGAGGCGATGCTGGAGGGGTGGCGCAATCAGGGCCTTGCGCGCAACCTGGCGCGCTCGACGGTGCAAGCCCGGGAGCGGCAGGTGCGTGCGTTCCAGGCGCACGCGGGGGCGTTCCCGTGGGAGTGGACGACGTTGCACGCGGATGAGTGGTTCGCGGATCTGCGTGCGGTGCATCACTGTGCGCGCTCGACGTTGCGTGGGTATCAGGTCGCGGTGCGCGGGTTCTGCGCGTTCGTAACCGATCCGGCCTACGAGTGGGCTGAGGAGTGCATGCGTCGGTTTGGGTCGCACCCGGTGCAGGTCGTCACCGACGTCAACTCGGCGCAGCACGTCTCGGATGTCGAGTCGTTGCCGGGGAAGCGGCCGTTCACCAGGCGGGAGTTGCAGGATCTGTTCGACTACGCCGACGAGCAGGTCGAGTTCAAGCGGGCCCGGGGCAAGAAGGGGTGGATGGCGGCGTTCCGGGACGCAACGATCTTCAAGACCGCCTACGCCTACGGCACGCGCCGCACCGAGACGCAGATGCTGGATGTGTCGGACTTCGGACGTAATCCTGAGGCGCCGGAGTTCGGCGGGTTCGGGGCGGTGTATGTCCGGCATGGGAAGGCCAAGCGCGCCTCGCCGCCGAAGCGGCGCACGGTGCTGACGGTCTGGCCGTGGGCGGTTGAGGTGCTTCAGCAGTGGTTCGTCGAGGTCCGCCCGCTGTTCGCCGACGACGGTAACCCGGCGGCATGGCCCTCGGAGCGGGCGCCGCGAGTGAGCGCGGCGCTGCTGGATCACCGGATGGCCGAGTATCGCGAGGCGGTCGGTCTGGATGCGGTGTTGGACTTCCACTCGCTGCGCCGCTCCTACGTCACGCATCTGATCGAGGATGGTTGGGACCCCAAGTTCGTGCAGGACCAGGTCGGGCACGAGCACGCCTCGACCACGTCGATCTACACCGGGGTCTCCTCGGACTTCCGCGTCCGCACGCTGCGACGCGCACTGGACCAGATCATCGCCGACACGGTCGGCCCACAGGAGGAGGAAGCACGATGACCAGGCAACGGCGGAAGGTGTCCTACCAGTGGAGGCTGCGGGAGGTGATGGCCGAGCACAAGCTCTACGCCACGACCGAGCTGGTCCCACTGCTGGCCGAGCGTGGCATCATCCTGTCGGCCTCGCAGGTCCACCGGCTGGTGACCACGACCCCGGAGCGACTGTCGCTGCCGGTGCTCGCCGCGCTCTGCGACATCTTCGATGTGACACCTGCCGAGCTGATCCCCACCCAGGCGGTCAACCTCGGGGTCCGCAAGATCGCCGCGGGCGAGCGACCCGCGACCGCGCCGGACATCGGCGAGCTGCGGCCGGTCCGTGCCCGGATCCTCCGCCCCGGCGAGTGATGGCGACCGCTGCCGAGGACGGCTCCGAACTGGAGTCATGCGCGCGCTGCGCCCGCTCGGTTGGGACCGAGCGGACAAGGCGGCAGGCCGGGGCCGTCAAGGTGCTCGCCGTCACGCGACGCTGGCCCGAGGGGCCGATCTGCTCGGGCTGCTTCGCGGCCGCGATGGAGGTCTACGGGCTCTGCGACGGCTGCGGCACCGACCGGCTACTGCCCGGCATCGGCCCTGACGGGCAGCGCTGGTGCACCGACTGCGGCGGCGGGCTGGGCGATTTCACCTGCACCCGCTGCGGCCGGGAAGGCTGGCGCGAGCACGCAGGCGTCTGCGGGTGGTGCGTCCTCGGCGACCACGTCGAAGAGCTCCTGGACGACGGTGCCGGCCGCGTCCGGCTCGAGCTGATGCCTTTGGCCGCGCTGATCCTCGGCATGAAGCGGCCCCGCTCGGGCATCCGCTGGCTCACCCGCCCCGAGCCCCGCGGCATCCTCCGCGCGCTCGGCTCCGGGGAGGTCCCGCTCACGCACGAGGGCATCCACTCCCTGCCTCCGCTGAGGTCGAGTATCTACATCCGCGACCTCCTGGTCACCGCCGGCATCCTCCCGCCCGTCGACAAGTTCATGTTCCTGTTCGAACAATGGTGGCCGGCATGGCTCGACACGATCACCGACCCCGAGCACCGCAAGACGCTGCGGCTGTTCATCACCTGGCACTACCTCCGCGACTTCCGCGCCAAGATCGCCTCCCGCGGCGAGCTCGGCTACAGCCCGCCGCAGCTCGCCCGCGCGCAACTGCGCTTGGCCGCGGTGTTCCTCGACAGCCTCGCCGCTCACGGCCGCACGCTGGCCGAGGCGACCCAGGCCGACCTCGATCGCGTCTTCGCGCATGGCTCGCCACACCTGCGCGGCACGCTCCGGCCGTTCCTGCGCTGGGCGATGAACACCAAGCGGATGCCCCGGCTGATGCTGCCCTCCGAGAAGGAACGGCCCGCCACGCTCATCACCCAGCACAAGCGCATCGAGCTGATCCGCCGCATCCACAACGGCGACGGCATGGAACTGACCGACCGGGTGCTCGCGCTGCTCATCCTGCTCTACGCCCAGCCCCTCGCGCGCATCCAGCAGCTCACCGTCGACGACATCGCCACCGGCGACGACGGGCAACTGCTGATCCGGCTCGGCGAGCCTCCCACGCCCGTCCCGGCCCCATTCGACCAGGTCATCCGGCAGCACGTCGCAGCGCGCCGGAACCAGATGACCGCAGCGAACATGACCAGCCCGTGGCTGTTCCCCGGCCGCGCCTCCGGACAACCGATGCACACGACCTCCCTGCGGCTCCGATTGCACAACCTCGGCATCCCGAACCTCACCAACCGCAGCCGCGCGATCCGGGAGATGATGCGCCAAGCGCCCGCGATCATCGTCGCGGGCATGCTCGGCTACAGCTCCACCGGCGCCGAGAAGATCGCCGCCGAATACGGCGCCGACTGGCAGCACTACGCCGGCCTCGACCGCCAGCCCCGCCGCCCGACCCGACTCACCAGGTGACGAACTCGTCACTCCAGTTCACGTCAGAGCGCCAGTC
>JBDHZH010000124.1:0-6011 GCA_039811745.1 Arachnia sp. | reverse complement strand
GAGGTCGAGGTCGACGAGATCGGTCCCTCCCTGCGGTACGCAACCGCCAAGGTCACCCGCACCAGCGGTGGCTCCGGCGGCGGTGGCGGCACCTGGCAGGGCAACCAGAACGCCGGCAACACCGGCGGCGGCTCGCAGGATCCGTGGGGAGGATCCGCAAGCGGTGGCAACCGCGGCGGCAACGACCCCTGGGCCCAGAGCGCCGCAGAAGAGCCGCCGTTCTGACATGAGCAACTGGCCCGTCCGGGCCAGCTGGCACATTCCGTCGCGAGACGGGCTTCCAAGGGCCCACGCCGGGCCATCAACACAAGGAGAGCACCACAATGGCCGGTCCACAGCGCAAGCCTGTGAACAAGAAGAAGATCATGCCGGTGAAGACGACCCGCGTCGCCAACATCGACTACAAGGACGTCAACACGCTGAAGAGGTTCATCTCGGAGCGCGGGAAGATCCGTGCCCGCCGAGTCACCGGGCTGTCCGTTCAGGACCAGCGCAAGGTGGCCCTCGCCGTCAAGAACGCGCGTGAGGTGGCCCTGCTGCCGTACGCGTCGACCGCGCGCTGAGACGAAGGAGAACAACCCATGAAGCTCATCCTCACCAGCACCGTCGACAAGCTCGGCATCGCAGGCGATGTCGTCGAGGTCAAGGACGGCTACGGCCGCAACTTCCTGCTACCCCAGAACAAGGCGATCGTCTGGACCAAGGGCAACGAGAAGCAGATCGAGGGCATCAAGCGTACGCGCGACGCCCGCGAGATCCGCGGCATCGAGCACGCCCAGGAGATCCGGGCCCAGCTGGAGGCGCTCAACGTCTCCGTCGGGGCCCGCGTGTCCGACGCCGGTCACCTGTTCGGCTCCGTCACGGCGGCAGACGTCGTGCTCGCGGTCAAGAAGGCAGGCGGCCCGACCATCGACAAGCGCACCGTCAGCTTCGCAAAGGCCGTCAAGTCCGTCGGCAAGCACACGGCAGCCGTCAAGCTGCACAGCGCCGTCACCGCGCACGTCCCCTTCGAGGTCGTCGCGCAGGCCTGAGGCCGAGTCGGCAAGCACCGGAACCCCGACCCGTCACGGGTCGGGGTTCCGCCGTCTCCGAGCCCGGCCGGGCAGGACCCGGCAGGATGGTCGCATGAGAGACATCGCATGGTCGGACGGGGCTTGGACCCACACTCCGGTATCCGCCGTCGAATCGGAGGGTGCCCTGCTCGTCGAGGCGGCCGAGGGAAGTGACGCCTGGCGGGTGACGAGTTACGGGTTCGTGCACGACTCGGAGCACGCGCTGTTGGTGCCGTTCCCGACCGGCCACGCCATGGAGGTGGACATCGAAGTCGACTTCCACGAGCAGTTCGACCAGGCCGGCATCTTCCTCAGGCAGGACTCCGAGCACTGGGTCAAGGCCGGCCTGGAGTTCGCCGACGGGCTGCTGCAGGCGGGAGCCGTGGTGACGTGGCCGCTCTCGGACTGGTCCGTCGCCCCGGTTCCCGGCTGGAACGGTCACAGGGTGACAGTCCGCGCGTCCCGCGTCGGGGACTCGGTGACGCTTCGAGCCCGGTGCGAGGACGGGCCGTGGCAGTTCCTCCGGGTCCTTCCCGTTCCCCCGGACGCCGAACTCGGCGCCGGCCCGCTCGTCTCGGCGCCGACCAGGCCCGGGCTGGTCGTCCGGTTCACCGGCTGGCGGCTGGGGGAGCCGGACGCCGCCCTGCACTGACGCACGAGGCCGACGGGGCGCGGATGGCTGGGGTCACTTCAGGTGCGGCAGCGTGAACCGTGCCGCACGCCGCTGGACCCGATGCTCCCTGCCGCGTGGGGGCGGACTGATCTCGGGCGCCGCGGCCGAGTAGAACCAGCGCTTCCCGAACTCGATCAGCGCCAGGTAGGCCATGATCATCAGGATCAGCGCGAGGTAGAACTCGGCGGGCAGAGCGGTGAACCCCAGCATCGGCCCGACGGGCGTGAGTGGCAGCACGAACCCGACACTCACCGCCGAGAACACGCCCACCAGGAGCGGAGTGCTCGGTCGGCTGCGCCAGAACGGCACCTTGCGGGTGCGGATGGCGAGCACGATCAGCGTCTGTGTGGCGAGCGACTCGATGAACCAGCCCGTCCGGAACTCCTCGGGGCCCGCGTGCAGGACGCCGAGCAGCACGGCGAAGGTGAGGAAGTCGAACACCGACGAGATCGGGCCGAAGAACAGCATGAAGCGCCTGATGAATCCGATGTCCCAGTGGGAGGGGCGCCGCAGTTGCGCCTCGTCGACCCGGTCGGTCGGGATCGTCAGCTGGCTGGCGTCGTAGAGGAGGTTGTTGAGCAGGATCTGGCCGGGCAGCATCGGCAGGAAGTCGAGAACCGCCGAGGCGCCTGCAGCGGAGAACATGTTCCCGAAGTTGGACGACGTGCCCATCATCACGTACTTGATGGTGTTGGCGAAGATGCGGCGGCCGCCATGGATGCCGTCAGCCAGCACATCCAGGCCCTTGTCGAGCAGGATCACGTCTGCGGCGTCCTTCGCGACATCCGTGGCGGTGTCGACGGAGATGGCCACGTCGGCGGCGTGCAGCGCGAGGGCGTCGTTGACCCCGTCGCCGAGGAAGGCCACCGCGTGCCCGTTCCTGCGGAGCAGCCGCACCACCCTGGCCTTCTGCTCGGGCGCGATGCGGGCGAAGATCGTCGCCTGCTCCGCCGCGGTCGTGAGTGCGGCGTCGTCCATCTGCTCCACCTCGACGCCCGTCAGTGTGCCTGCGGGCTCGAGGCCGAGTTGACGGCACACGGTCTCGGCGACGAGCGGGTTGTCGCCGGTCGCCAGCTTCACCCCGACCCCGAGCTCGGCCAGCCGCACCAGCGCGGCCGCGGCGTCCGACTTCGGACGGTCCGTGAAGGTGACGAAGCCTGCCAGCGTCAGGCCGGCCTCGTCCTGCGGTCCGATCTCCAGCGGCGCTTGCGCGTCGCCGGCGACTTCACGGGTGGCGACGGCCACGACACGCGCCCCTCGAGCGAACAGCGCCTGCAGCACCGTTTCGGAGGTGCCGTCGACGGGGCCAACGCAGCGTTGCAGCACCGCCTCGGGGGCACCCTTGACGACAAGGGTCCTGGTGGGCCCGGGACCGCCGATGACGACGCTTGTCAGCATCCTCACGTGGTCGAAGGGACGCTCGGCGAGCCGCGGGGAGTTGCCGAGCCCGCTGATTACCTCCTGCGGCGCGGCGACGGCGATGGCGTGATCCATCTCATTGCCGCCTGCCACCGTGCCGTCCGGCCCGATGCCGACGTCGCTCGCGAGCAGGGCGAGGCGCAGCACGTCGGGCTGTTGGGCGCCCCGCGGATCCAGTGCCTCGTCGAAGGTGATGTGTCCCTCGGTGAGCGTTCCGGTCTTGTCGGTGATGAGCAGGTCGACGTCGCCAAGGTCCTCGATGCACACGAGCCGCTTCACCAGAACCTTCGCCTTCGCGAGGGTCCGGGAGCCCGCCGCCAGGCTGGTGCTGACCACGGCGGGCAACAACTGCGGCGTGATCCCCACCGCGATCGCAAGGGCGAACTGCACCGAGTCCAGCAACCCACGGCCGAGCAGCAGGTTCGTGATCAGGATGGCCCCGCTCAGCACCGTCGCCACCCGCATCAGCAGCAGCGAGAACCGTCTCAGACCCTTCTGGAAGCTGGTCTCCGGTTCCCGTTCGCCGAGGCCGCGGGCGATCCTGCCGAACTCGGCGTCCGACCCGGTCGCCACGACCACTGCCTCCGCCGTGCCTGCGGTCACGACGGTGCCCATCAGGGCGCAGTTGGGCAGGTCGGTGACGGTGCTCGCACCCGTGGAGGTCTCGGCCCGTTTCCTGACTGCCGCCGACTCGCCGCTGACGATCGACTCGTTGCACTCCAGGCCGTTCACCGCGATCAGCCTGAGGTCGGCGGGGACCACCTGGCCGAGCTTGAGTCGCACGACGTCGCCGGGCACCAGCCGGGTCACGTCCACCTCCGTCGGGGCACCGTCCCTGACCACGACGGTGGTGTGGCGGATCCGGTCATGCAGCCGGGAGGCCGTGCGCTCGGCGCGGTACTCGTTGGTGAACCCGAGTCCGACCCCTAGAAGCAGGATGACGGCGATGATGCTCGCGTTCACGGCGTCGCCGACGAACACGGAGACGGCTGCGGTGCCCGCGAGCAACAGCAGCAGCGGACTGCCGATCTGGCGGCCGAGCACTCGCAGTGCCGACGCCCTGTGCAACCGGATCGCGTTCGGCCCGCAACGTGTCCAGCGTGTGCCCGCCTCCTGGTCGGACAGGCCGTCAACCGAACTGCCGAGCTCGCCCAGGACCACATCCGGCGGCATCGCAGCAGACTCGACGAGCGAGAGCCGGGCCTCGCAGGTCGCGCCGATTGGCTGTCCACGTGTCATGTGATCTCCGGTCCTTCTGCACCAGTCTGCTCCTGCCCGTCGCCTCCGGTGCGAACGGGGTGGACCCGGGCGAAGGACGAGTCGCGGTTCCGCTGGTCGAGTAGTGCCCCGTACATCCGCTGGTCGAGTAGTGCCCGGCGAGGAACGAGCCGGGCACGTGTCGAGACCTCGGCCAAGTCCGCGGGAACCCTCACCGGATCTCGACACGGCCGCTCGTTCCTCGCGGCCCACTCGATCAGCGGATGGACCGCCTCGTCGGCTACTCGATCAGCGTTCGCAGGGTCGCCACGGCGGCTCTGTAGGGTTGCCACATGAGGGAACTTCAGGCGCGGATCGTCGCGGAGATGGGGGTGCGGCCCAAGATCGACGCGGCCGCAGAGGTGGAACGGCGGGTGGCGTTCCTGTGCGACTACGTGCGGGCGACCCGCACGGGCGGCTTCGTGCTCGGCATCTCCGGCGGGCTCGACTCGACCCTGGCCGGACGGCTCGCCACGCTCGCGGTCGAGCGGCTCCGGGCCGACGGCGTCGAGGCGGACTTCGTCGCCGTCCGTCTGCCGCACGGGACCCAGGCCGACGCCGCGGACGCCGTCGCGGCCATGGACTTCATCGCCGCGCCGACGCAGGTCACGGTGAACATCGAAGGGGCCGTGAAGGGCCTGGACGAGGCGCTCACGACGTCCACGGGCAGGGTGTTGTCCGACTTCAACCGGGGCAACGTCAAGGCCCGGGTCCGGATGGTGGCGCAGTATGCGTTGGCGGGCGAGGCGAACCTGCTCGTCATCGGCACCGATCACGGCGCGGAGTCGGTCGTCGGGTTCTTCACGAAGTTCGGCGACGGCGGCGCCGACATCCTGCCGCTGTACGGCCTGAACAAGCGACAGAACCGGCAGTTGCTCCAGCATCTGGGCGCGCCTGAGCAGTTGTGGGCCAAGGTGCCGACCGCGGACCTCCTCGATCACAGGCCGATGCGGGCGGACGAGGATGAGCTGGGTCTGGACTACGACGACATCGACGACTACCTGGAGGGGCGCACCGTCCCCGACGCCGTCGCCGAGCGGATCGAGACCCTGTGGCTGCGGACCCGCCACAAGCGCACCACCCCGGTGACGATTCTCGACGACTGGTGGCGCTGACTCGACCCTCTACCCGTCGGCCAGGAGCGGGAGACACGTGGCGCAACGAGGTTGAGTCTCCTTGGCTCAACTCGGTTGTGCCGATCATGGGTTTGTGGTTAACTTGAGTCTGCCCTGCTCAAGGGCCTCACGGATTTGAACTGAACCACAACGTATTGAAGGAGACACTCATGGCTCGTGCAGTAGGTATCGACCTCGGCACCACCAACTCGGTCGTCGCAGTCCTCGAGGGCGGTGAGCCCACCGTCATCCCCAACTCGGAGGGGTCGCGCACCACGCCGTCGGTCGTCGCGTTCTCGCAGTCCGGCGAGGTTCTCGTCGGCGAGGTCGCCAAGCGCCAGGCAGTCACCAACGTCGACCGCACCATCCGGTCCGTCAAGCGCCACATGGGCACCGACTGGAAGACCACCATCGACGGCAAGGTCTACCGTCCCCAGCAGATCTCCGCGTTCGTGCTGCAGAAGCTGAAGCGCGACGCCGAGGCCTACCTCGGTG
>JBDHZH010000123.1:0-6227 GCA_039811745.1 Arachnia sp. | reverse complement strand
CCCAGATGACCCACCGGCCGCCGGTGAAGGGCAGTGGTACGGTGGCGCCGCCGGCACGCCCGGCGGCGTGCAGCACCACATCGTTGAGCACCCCGGCGTGGGTGCCGGTCTCGCCCAGCAGGCGGCACACCAGAGCCGTTGCCTCCGCGGGGATTTCGTCGAGCATCTCAAGCCAGCCCAGCTCACCCAGGGCGGCCTCGACGTTCGGCGTCTCGGCGGCGGCCGCGGCCGCCATGGTCTTGTGCAGCGTGTCGGCCAGCATGACGAGTTCAGCGTCGTCCACGGCTCACTCCTTCCCGAGATCGAGGAGCCGGCGGGCGATGATGTTGCGTTGGATCTCGGCGGTGCCGCCGTAGATCGTGGCCGCCCGCGAGTAGAGATACTCCGGGCGCCAGGGTGTTTCGCCCAATTCCAGGACACCGGGCAGCAGATCGTGCGCGGTGTCGTACAGCCGTTGTTCGGCACCGGCCAGCAGCACCTTGTCGATCGAGGTTTCCGGCCCCAGCCTGGCTCCGTCGGCGAATCGGCGCTGGGTCTCCGCCGACTTGCACCGCACGGTGTGCAACGCCAGGTATGCCGCCCCGATGTCGGCGTCCGAGGAGTCGGGGGCGTCGACGAGCAGCCGGTCCATCCGGGTGAACAGGTAGGCGATGCGCTGCCAGAAACAGGTGGACCGCTCGAACGGCAACAGGTCGTTGGCCAGCTGCCAGCCGTCCCCGGGCTTGCCGAGCATCCGATCGGCGGGCACCACCACGTCGTCGAAGTAGACCTCGCAGAACTCGTCGACACCGTGCATGGTGCGCAGTGGTCGGACGGTGATGCCGGGGGAGTCCATGTCGACGAAGAAGGCCGTGATGCCCTGATGCTTCGGGGTTTCCGGTGATCCGGTGCGGGTCAGCAGAACGCACCGTTGTGAGAACTGGGCGAAGCTGGTCCACACCTTCTGCCCGTTGATCACCCAGCTGTCGCCGTCGGGGGTGGCCCTGGTGCTCAACGAGGCGAGGTCACTGCCCGACCCGGGCTCGGAGAAGCCCTGACACCAGTCCTCTTCGCCGCGCAGGTATCGCGGCACCATCGCCGCGGCCAGTTCCGGGCGGGCATAGGAGATCATGGTCGGGACGAGAACTTCCATCATCGAGTACGGGCCGGGCTCGGCGAGGTTGCGGCCCAGCACCTCCTCGGCGACCACCAGGCGCAGCGTGGGCGCCCCGCCCAGACCGCCCACCTCGTCGGGCCAGCCATACCGCATCCAGCCGGCGTCATACATCTCCCGGCGTACCCGGCGCATCTGCTCGATGTGGCCGGCCAGCGAATGGTCCGGTCCCGGAGTGAGATCGTGTTCGGCAAGCCAACTCTGCAGGCTCGAGCGGAACTCGTCGACGGTCGTCATCCGCCGGTCGGCCGCCCGATCGCGTGCGGGCGACCGGAGTCGTGCTCGCCGCTGCGCCGGATGAAGGTCATCGCCCGCATGCGCAGCCGCCAGCCGTCCTCGGTGCGCACATAGGTGTCGCGGTAGTAGCCGATCCGCATGTCGTGCGCGGAGTGCTCGACGAAGCAGAGTGGCTGCGTGCCGGTGGCGGCGTCGGGGTTGTTCTCGTCGAACTCGACCAGCGACTCGCCGGTCATGAACAGCCCCTTGGGGGCGGCGTCGACGAGCACCGGAAACCTTGACAGCGAATAGGTTTCGCCGAATGCGCTGTAGGTGCCGTCGGGGGTGAAGACCTTGATCAGGCCGTCCACATCACCCTGGGTGATCGTCACCGCATACCGGGCCAGCAGCTGCTGGATCTCGACGATGTCGTCAGTCCTGCGGGTGGACTCGGTCTTTTTACTGGACATAGACCTTCCCGCCTTTCATCACGAAGTTCACGTTCTTGGTCACGGTGATGTCGGTCAACGGGTCGCCGGGCACCGCGATGATGTCGGCCAGCAGTCCCTCGGCCAGCCGGCCACGGTCGTCGGCGTTGATGAGCTCCGCGGCGGTCACCGTGGCCGCCTTGAGCACCGCGGCCGGCGGCATGCCCCATTCGACGAGGGTGACGAGCTCGTCGGCGTTGCGGCCGTGCGGGATCGCCGGCGCGTCGGTGCCGACGGCGATCTTCACACCCGCCTCGTAGGCGGCCTTGATCGACGTGCGCGCCTTGGGGAACATCTCGGCGGCCTTGGCCTGCAACACCGCTGGCGCCTTCGAGACGTCCATTGCCTCTGCGAGGCGTCGGGTGCTTACCAGGAAAGTCCCGTTCTCGACCATCAGCTCGATGGCCTCGTCGTCGATCAGGAAGCCGTGCTCGATGCAGTCGATCCCCACCCCCACCGCGTGCTTCACGGCGCTGGCGCCATGCGTGTGGGCGGCCACCCGCAGCCCGCGGCGATGTGCCTCGTCGACGATCGCGGCCAGCTCCTCGTCCGAATAGTGTTGCGCGCCTGCCTCACCCGTCAGCGACATCACGCCACCGGAGCAGCAGACCTTGATCACCTCGGCGCCGTGCTTGATCTGGTAGCGCACCGCTTTGCGGATCTCGTCGATGCCGTTGGCGATGCCCTCCTCGACGGTCAGCTCCAGCACGCCGGGCATGAACGCGGCGAACATCGTCGGGTCGAGGTGTCCGCCGGTCGGGGTGATCGCGTGGCCGGCAGGCACGATGCGCGGACCGTCGATCCAGCCGGCGTCGATGGCCTTGCCGAGCGCGACATCGAGCAGATAGCCGCCGGTCTTGACGAACAGGCCGAGGTTGCGCACGGTGGTGAAGCCGGCGCGCAGGGTGCGGCGGGCGTTGCCCACCGCACGCAGCACCCGGGTCGGCGGGTCGTCCTGAACCTGAGAGAGGCCGGGGTTCTCCCCCCGGCCGCCCATCAGGAGGTTGACCTCCATGTCCATCAGTCCCGGCAGCAGGATGGCATCGCCGAGATCGATGAGCTCACCTTCAGACGCGCCCCCGACACCCACGATGCGGTCGCCGTCGACCTTGACGATGCCGGGGCGGACGATCTCGCCCGCCTCGACGTCGATGTACCCGGCGGCCTTCAGCGTGACGAGGGGCACCGGTTAGACCACCGGCTCCTTGATGATGCTCAGCCACGCCGCGCCACTGTCCGGAACCCGCGGCTGCTTCCAGCACTCGACGGGGAAGGACACCATGACCAGCGACTGCAGCAGGTGCATCAGTGCCCGGGCATCCTCGGGCAGATCCTTGAGCGGGAACTGGTCGAGGTAGTCCATCGCGTCGTCGATGCGGGCCATGCCGGCGTCGTAGAACTCCTGCATGTCGGCCATGGAAGAGTTGAGCCGCTTGCCGTAACGCTCGGGCTCGGTGGCCAGGCACCAGTCGGAGAACTTCTCCAGGTCGGCGAACTGCGCGGGCAGCACACCGGTCTTGGTGGCGGTATCAGGCATTCTCGAACTCCTTGATCTTGTCGCGCGCCGTCTTGTGCAGGTGGCGCAGCAGGATTTCCTGGTCGTTGAGTGGGAACTCGGTGACGTACTTCGACGAGATCATCGTCTGCGTCGCCTCCAGCGTGTTGGCATCCTGCAATGCGTACTCCTTGAACGTGCAGGCCGCCAGTTCCTGGCCCAGCCGCTCGCGTGCGGTCTTCGGCGGCACGAAGTACAGGCTGGCTTCGAACAGATGGCTGCTCACCGAGGTGGGCCAGTAGTGGTAGGTCAGGAACCAGCCGGGCGCCCAGATCAGCAGCATGAAGTTCGGGAAGAAGACGTAGGAGTCCACACCCCACTGCTTGGCACCGCCCGGGTTGACGCCCGGCGGCAGCGGGTCGAGGCCCTCGATGTCGGGGCGGTCCCACGGCCCGAACAGGCCGCTGTGCAGCTTCTGCTCGATCGGCTTGACCATGTTGATGTCCTTGGGCGGGCTCATGCCACCCCACGACGAGATCATCGAGTGCGGGCCGTGCAGCGCGTAGTGCAGCGCCTCGAACCCGTAGCCCTGCAGCTTCTCGGCCTCCTCGCGGGTCGCCTGGTTCACGTGCAGCACCGGTGCGTGGTAGAACTCGGCGAACGCGTCGATGAACAGCTTCCAGTTCGAGTTGATCTCGGCCTTGTAGCTGTAGACCTCGCTCATCTCGTGGAACGGGTAGCCCTCCAGGCCCTTGGCCATCGGGCCGAGGTAGTCGGCCAGCGGCTCGGCCTTGTCGTCGAAGTTGACGAAGATGAAGCCTTCCCAGACCTCGCAACGCACCGGCTTGAGCCCGAACTTGCTCTTGTCGAGGTCGAAGAACTCCTCCTCCTGCTGCACGAAGGTCAGCTCGCCCTCGGTGCTGAACCGCCAGGCGTGGTACTTGCAGGTGAACTGCCGGCAGGTGCCCTGCACCTCCTCATTGGGGAAGTCGTTCCACACCAGCTTGTTACCGCGGTGACGGCAGATGTTGTGGAAGGCCCGCACGACGTCGTCCTTGCCCCGGACCAGGATGATCGAGGCCTTGGCGACGGCGATCTCCTTGGTGAAGTAGCTGCCCTTCTTGGGCAGCTTGTCCATCCGGCCGACGTTGAGCCAGGAGTGCTTGAAGATGGCCTCCTGCTCCTTGGCGTAGTGCTCCGGATCGATGGAGTCGCTGTAGTTGACCGGAGCGGTTCCCAGTTCGGGATAGCTCTCCGTCCAGCTACCCGCAGCTGGTTTGGGGAAGTGTGGCACTTTCTTACCTTTCCTTTTAGAGCTGTACACCAAAAGTGTTGAACGCCATGGCCAACATGCCGTAGGCGCCGACGGTGAAGACGAAATCCATCCGCTGGCGGTCACTGAGGTGTTCGCCCAGCGCCTCCCACGTCTTGTCCGTCAGGTTCGAGTTGTCGTCGAGTTCGTCAGCGGCGGTGATCGCCAGTTGATCGATCTCGTTGGCGGCGTCGCCGCGCCGGATGGCCTCGACGTCGGCATCGGTCAGACCCTCCGCCTTGGCCATCTCGACGTGATGCTCCCATTCGTAGGTGCAGTGCCGCCGGTGCGCGGTGCGCAGGATCGCCACCTCCCGGATCCGAGCCGGCAACGAGGACCGGAACAGCAGGTACACGTTGAAGCCGAGGAATGCCTTGGTCAGGTCCGGATGACGCACGAGCGTGGACAGCGCGGTTCCGGCCCCTTCGGGGTTCTGCCGATCCCGCGGCAGCATCCCCTTGAAGGCGGCACGAGTCTCGTCGTTCCACTGATCCGCAGGTAGCGGCGTCAGGCGCACCCGTAACCTCCTCTCGCCGGAGAGAATCACATTCTCAATTCCGGATAACAGGTTTCCATGAAGTTGGCCGGAGGTCAATCCCCCGCCCTGAGCAGGGTGGGAAAACCGCGTTCACGCGGTGGCCGCGGATGCCAGCCTAACTGGGCTGACGCTGCGGTAAGGGGGTTACCGGATGTTGATTCTCGTCGTAGGAGAAGCTAGTTTCCATAAGGAAGGCCACCGACGAGAGGAATCGCAATGCGCAAAGAGGACATGATCCTGATCAGCGTGGACGACCACATCGTCGAGCCGCCCGATATGTTCGCCAACCACCTGCCCAAGAAGTACCTCGACGATGCGCCGCACCTGGTGCACAACCCCGATGGCTCGGACATGTGGAAGTTCCGCGACGTCGTCATCCCCAACGTGGCGCTCAATGCGGTGGCCGGCCGGCCCAAGGAGGAGTACGGCCTGGAGCCGCAGGGCCTCGACGAGATCCGCCCCGGCTGCTACAACGTCGACGAGCGGGTCAAGGACATGAACGCCGGCGGCATCCTCGGCTCGATCTGCTTCCCGTCCTTCCCCGGGTTCGCCGGTCGGCTGTTCGCCACCGAGGACGAGGCGTTCTCGCTGGCGCTGGTGCAGGCGTACAACGACTGGCACATCGACGAGTGGTGCGGGGCCTACCCGGCCCGCTTCATCCCGATGGCGATCCCGGTCATCTGGAACGCCGAGTTGTGCGCGGCCGAGGTGCGCCGGGTGGCGGAGAAGGGGGTGCACGCGATCACCTTCAGCGAGAACCCGGCCGCGATGGGCTACCCGAGCTTCCACGACGAGTACTGGAATCCGCTGTGGAAGGCCCTGTGCGACACCAACACCGTGCTCAACGTGCACATCGGCTCGTCGGGCAAGCTGGCGATCACCGCACCGGATGCGCCGATGGACGTGATGATCACCCTGCAGCCGATGAACATCGTGCAGGCCGCCGCGGATCTGTTGTGGTCGCGTCCGGTCAAGGAGTATCCGGACCTCAAGATCGCGCTCAGCGAGGGCGGCACCGGCTGGAT
>JBDHZH010000122.1:0-6313 GCA_039811745.1 Arachnia sp. | reverse complement strand
GCACAGCGGGCTTGGCACGGTCGGCGGTCAGCGGCATCAGCCGCTTCCCCTCGCCGCCCGCAAGGACGATGGAGAGGATCTTCGGTCTGGCGAACATGGCTCGAACCTATTGCATCCCACCGGGGTCCACAAGCACTTCCGACCAATGTGGCCTCCTGTCCGCGCAATTGTGGAACGATCGGCCCATGAGCATGAAGTTGTCACTGCTGACGCGGGAATACCCGCCATCGATCTACGGCGGGGCCGGCGTCCACGTCGCACAGTTGGTGCCCCAGTTGAGGAAGCTGATCGACGTCGAGGTCCACTGCATGGGCGCCCCCCGCGAGGGCGCCACCGCCCACACCGAGGATTTCCCGGACGGCGCCAATGCGGCACTGCGGGTGCTCGGTGCGGACCTGTCGATGGCCGCCGCAATCGCGGACGACATCGACATCATCCACTCCCACACCTGGTACGCGAACATGGCCGGGCACCTGGGCGGGCTGCTGCACGACGTCCCCCACGTCGTGACGTCGCACTCCCTGGAGCCGCACCGTCCGTGGAAGGCCGAACAGCTCGGCGGCGGCTACGCCATCAGTTCTTGGGCGGAGAAGACCGCGTACGAGGCCGCCGACGCCGTCATCTCCGTGAGCGCAGGCATGCGCCGCGATGTCCTGGAGAGCTACCCGAACCTCGACCCCGACAGGGTCCACATCGTGCGGAACGGGATCGACACCGACGAGTTCCGGCCGGATCAGGGACGCGACGTCGTCGACTCCCTCGGCATCGACCTGGACCGGCCCTATGTCGCCTTCGTCGGCCGGATCACCCGCCAGAAGGGGCTGGTCCACCTGGTCAGGGCCGCCGCGCAGTTCGATCCCGACACGCAGCTCGTGCTGCTGGCCGGCGCCCCGGACACCCCCGCGATCGCCGCCGAGTTCGACGAGGCGTTCGCGGATCTCAAGACCAAGCGCAACGCTCCCGTGATCTGGGTCCAGGAGATGCTGCCGCGCAACTCCGTGCGGCAGGTACTCACACACGCCACGGTGTTCGCGTGCCCGAGCATCTACGAACCCCTCGGCATCGTCAACCTGGAGGCCATGGCCTGCGAGACGGCCGTGGTCGCCAGTGCGGTGGGCGGCATCCCCGAGGTCGTCGTGGACGAGGGCACGGGCCTGCTGGTCCCCTATGACCCGAGGCGCGCAGACGATCCGGAGTTCGTCTCGTCCTTCGAGGCGCAGTTCGCCGAGGGCGTGAACCGGGTCACCCGTGATCCCCAGCTGGCGGAGCGTTTCGGCAGGGCTGGCCGGGAGCGCTGCATCGAGGAGTTCTCCTGGGAGAAGATCGCCCGTGAGACCGTCGCCGTGTACGAGGCAGCCATCGCCCACCACGCCGCCCGCTGACGTCGGCCCCACCCCCGGGGCAGAACGAAGGGGCCGCCCGTGCATCGCACGGGCGGCCCCTTCGGGATTGTCAACCGGTCAGCCGACGACGCCCCTGAGAGCGTTCAGGAGGTCCGTGGCCTCTGTCGCATTCATCTCCACGACCAACCGGCCTCCGCCGTCGACCGGGACCCTCATGACGATGTCACGGCCCTCCTTCGTGACTTCCATCGGTCCGTCGCCTGTACGGGGCTTCATCGCTGCCATCTCGTCAACCTCAATCCTTGCTGATGCCTTGGTCGTGCCCCCTATTATCCCCTACGACGCCGTATTCGGGCACCCCGGGGCCCCTGCGAGGGTTGATCGGGCCCTCCGAGCCGTGGGTCGCCGGCGTTTCGGGGACGTCATCCTCCGCCCGGCGGGCGGGCCGCAGGGAGTCGGCAACCCTCTCCAGCACCACATCCACGGCCTGCATGTCGTAGCCACCGCGCACCACGTCGAACGACTGTTCGAGTTCCTCCCCCGTCGGCGGTCCCGACAGGAAACCCTCCAGGTAGGCGTCGACCTGCGACGGCGAGTATCCGACCCCGACCCTGGGGATGCGCACCCGATCCAAGAAGGCCCGGTCGACGGGACCCTCGGGGATATGGGGTTTGGGACGGTCGTTCACCGGACCCGGCATCTCACCGAGGTGTCCGGCCCCGGCCCAGGCGCCCAGCGCCAGGACGATCACTGCGACGACGACGATTCCCCAGACCATGCGCCTAGCCCCTCGCTGGCGCGACGTGGTTCGCAGGGGCGCCGGGGCGCCCCATGGCCGCGACCGCCTCGTCGATGTCGTCGGTCAGGGTCAGGAGCGAGAGATCGCCGGAGGAGATGTAGCCACCATCCAGCAGCTCTCCCCTGATCCAGTCCATGAGGCCGCCCCAGTGGCTGGTCCCGAACAGCACCACCGGGAAATGACCGACCTTGCCGGTCTGGATCAGCGTGAGAGCCTCGAACAGCTCGTCCAGGGTGCCGAATCCCCCGGGCAGGGAGATGAACCCCTGGGAGTACTTGAGGAACATCGTCTTGCGGGCGAAGAAGTAGCGGAAGTCCACCCCGAGCGTCACGTAGTCGTTCAGCCCCTGCTCGAACGGCAGTTCGATGCCGAGCCCCACCGACTCGCCGCCCGCCTCCATCGCGCCCTTGTTGCCGGCCTCCATGGCGCCCGGCCCGCCACCGGTGATGACGGCGAAACCGGCCTCCACCAGGCGTCTGGCCATCGCCTCGGCGGCGCCGTAGACCGGGTCGCCCGGCCTGGTCCGTGCCGAGCCGAACAGGCTGACGGCCGGCGGCAGGTCGGCGAGCGCCTCGAAGCCCTCCACGAACTCCGACTGGATGCGGAGCACCCGCCAGGGATCGTCGTGCTGCCAGTGCGGGCCGGTCTTGCCGAGCAGGGCCTGGTCCGCCGTCGGCGCGTCGACCCCCCTGCGGACGACGGCACCTGTGCGTCGCTTGTCGATCACTTGTCCTCCGTTCCGGTCAGCCAGCGCCGCAACGTCGCGGCGCACGCCTCCAGTTGCCAGACGGGGCAGGACTCGCCGTCGGTGTGGGCCACCTCCGGATCACCCGGCCCGAAGTTGAGGGCGGGGATGCCGAGGCCGGAGAACCTGGCCACGTCGGTCCAGCCGTACTTGGCCCGCACCTGCACGTCGGCGCCCGACAGGAAGTCCCGGACCAGCGGATGGTCGAGGCCGGGCCTGGCACCCCCCGCCATGTCGGTGACCTCGAGGTCGTACCCGGGGAGCACGCGGTGGAGTTCGGCGAGCGCATCGTCGGGCGACTTGTCGGGCGCGAACCGGTAGTTGATCTCGATCCTGGCCGACGGAGGCACGATGTTGCCGGCCACGCCGCCCGAGACCCGCACGGCGTTCAGCCCCTCGCGGTAGGTGAGACCGTCCACGACGACCTCGGGTGCACGGTGCGCGACCAGCCGGTTCAGCACGTCCGCCAGCCCGTGGATCGCGTTGACGCCCAGCCAGGACCTGGCGCTGTGGGCCGCCCTGCCCTCCACTGTGATCGCGACGCGGCAGGTGCCCTGGCAGCCACCCTCGACGACTGCGGACGTGGGCTCCATCAGTACCGCGAGGTCACCGGCCACGAGCCAGGGAGCGTTGGCCACGAGGCGGCCGAGTCCGTTCTCCTCGGCGCCGACCTCCTCGTGGTCGTAGAAGATCCAGGTGACGTCGTGGACGGGCTCGGCCAACTCGGTGGCGAGTTTCAGCTGGACCGCCACGCCCCCCTTCATGTCGCAGGTGCCACGACCGACGACGCTCGGCCCGCGCTCCCCCTCCACGAGCGAACTGGGCAGGTTGCCCGCGACCGGGACGGTGTCCAGATGGCCAGCGATCACCACCCTGTGGGGACGCCCGAGGTTGGTGCGGGCGACGACCGCGTCACCGTCGCGGACGACGTCGAGGTGCGGCCTGGCCCTCAACGCCGCCTCGACCAGGTCTGCGAGCTCCCGCTCGTTCCCGGAGACGCTCTCGACGTCCACGATCGCACGCAGCAACGTCGTCAGGTCGCCGTCCGGATCAAGTGCCATGTGGCAGAGCCTACTTCGCCGAAACGCTCACGACCCGTCGGTGAGCATGGCCGAGTTCAGCCAGCCCTCCGGCACCCCCAGGCCCTCGATCAGTTCGGGGAGCCTTCCACTCAGTTCGAGACTCAGCTCGGCCACGGCGGAACGAATCGCCTTGCTGCGGGTGCCGTCGATCCTCTGGTGTTCGAGGTACCAAGCCCTGTGCTCCTCGATCGTCGCCAAGGCGTAGAGGTCGCACACCCTGATCAGGATGGAACGGATGTACTCGTCGGCAACCGACGAGATGGCGTCGACGAAGGCCTCCAGGACAATCCGGTCCGTATGTGCCCTGGCTGCCTCCAGCATGTGTTCCTGGCACGCGTTGACGGCGTCGAACGCCTCTTCGCTTCGTACCTGGCCCGCCGCGCGCATCCTTCGTGCGAGCCCTTCCACCAGGTGCCGTTCGCGGTACTCGAACATCTGCACCTGCCAGCCGCGTGCCCGGAGCTTCTCGGCCTCCGGCTTGCGGTCGGCCGACGCCACCAGCCGCGAGATCGTGGCCCGGGCAGTGGTCCTCTCCATGAACCGGTCACCCAGCATGCGGGCGGTGGCCTGAGCGGTGCCCCGCATGTCCATCTCCCCCCACGCCTTCCTGTAGTCGACCAGCAGCGCCTTGGCGACCAGCTGCGACAGCACCGTGTTGTCCCCCTCGAACGTCGCGAACACGTCGACGTCCTGCCTGATGAGTGTGAGCCCGTTCTCGCTCATGAATCCCGCCCCGCCGCACGCCTCGCGGCAGACCTGCAGCGTGTCGTTCGCCCAGCGCGTCAGGAGCACCTTGAGCCCGGCGGCGCGCGTCTCGAGTTCCCTGGCGGCCCGGTGGTCGTCTCCGGCCGCGTCCTGGACGCGCTGCAGCTGCTGGGAGACCTCGTTCACCGCGAACCCGTAGGCATAGGCCCTGGCGATGTTCGGGAGCAGCTTGAGCTGGTGCGTCTGGTACTCGATCAGGCGGATCTCCTCCGCGGAATCCGGCCGCCTGAACTGCCTTCGCCGCATCGCGTACAGGGATGCGATCGCGAGGCCCTTGCGTGTGGCCATGGCCGCGCCGCTGCCCACGCAGATCCGGCCACGGACGAGCGTACCGAGCATGGTGAAGAACCTCGCGTGCTTGCCCTTGATCGGCGAGGTGTACTGTCCGTCGTCCCCGACGCCGCCGTAGCGGTCGAGCAGCATCCGGCGCGGGACCCGGACGTGGTCGAACGCGAGCGTGCCGTTGTCGACACCCAGCAGTCCGCCCTTGTGGCCCTGGTCGGCCGTGGTCACACCGGGCAGGTCGTGGAGTTGCTCGTCACGGATCGGGACGAGGACGGCATGCACGCCCTGGTTCTCCCCTGCCACCACGAGTTGCCCGAACACCACGGCCATCTTCCCGTGCAGGCCGGCATTCCCGATGTAGATCTTGCGGGCGTCGGCATCGGGCGAGTCGACCTCGTACTCGTCGGTCTCGGGGATGTAGGTGATCGTCGTGGCAACCGACCAGACGTCGGAGCCGTGGCCGACCTCCGTCATCGCGAAGCAGCCCGTGATCTCGCACGTGATGATGCCGTCGATGGAGGTGTCGTGGTGCCACTGGTTGCCGAGGTTGCTGATCGCACCCCCGAAGAGGCCGTGCTGCACGCCCGACTTGATGTTGAGTGACAGGTCGCCCAGCGCGAGCATCTCGAAGTGCGCCACCGACTCCGCCACGGTGCCCAGCCTGCCGGGGAAACCGGCCACCGCGTAGCCGCGGTTGGCGAGGCTGACCAGCTTGGTGAACACCCAGTCGCGGGCCTCGTCGATCGAGAGGGTCGGGTCCCGGACGACGTCGTCCGCAGTCAGCTCCGTGCGCCAACGCTCCTTAACGTCGTGGAACTGGCCGTCGAGGACCGCCTTGAGTGCCGATCCGGTCGGTGTGGTCATGCAGGAATCCCTTCCTCGGATGCGCCGGGTTCGGCCTGGTGTGTGAATGCGGGCGTGAACAGGTTGGTGATGAACTCCACGATGTCGGCGCGCGGGCGCTGGTGACCGGTGGTGATCCACTTGTCGGCCACGGCCCAGACGAAACCGACGACGCCGTGCCCCCAGGTGTTGGCGGCCCTGACATCGAGGCCGCGCGCTCCGAGCCAGGCCCGGAAGGACTCGGAGACCTCGTCGCCGATCCGCCCGGTGATGCTCGTGACCGGGTCCTCCACCGGCCCGTCACCGAGCGGCCTGGTCACCACGAACCGGTAGATCTCCGGGTCGCGCTCGACGACGGACAGGTACGTGTCGGCGAGTTGTCGCACCAGTTCCACCGGGTCCATGGCATGTGAGGCATCCAGGCTCGGGGCCAGGCTCGCGTGGATGAAGG
>JBDHZH010000121.1:0-6676 GCA_039811745.1 Arachnia sp. | reverse complement strand
CAGTCCGTTGTGATCGAGGTCGTGCGTCAGCCCTTGACAGGTACCGGACGGGGCCGGACACTGGTGATCATACGATCAGACTAATGATCGTTTGGTCACTCTCTCAAGGAGGCGAGAATGATTCGACGCAAGGTTCTGGTGTGCTGTGGCACCGGCATCGCGACGTCCGTGCAGGTTTCCCACAAGTTGAAGGCACTCCTCAAAGATCGCGGCATCGACGCGATGCTGGCCGAGTGCAAGGCCATCGAGCTGGCCAGCAAGGCCCAGTCGATGCGGCCCCACGCCATCGTTTCGACGACGATGGTCACCCTCCCGCCCGGCGGGCCGAGGATCTTCCAGGGTGTCCCGTTCCTGACCGGCATGGGCGCCGCCGCCCTGGCCGACGAGATCGCGGCACACCTCAAGAGCGTGCAGGGCTGAGCCATGGACGTCCTTCAATACATCCTGAATCTGGGGCCCAGCATCGTCCTGCCCATGATCATCTTCCTGCTCTGCATGATCTTCCGGATGAAGATCGGCAAGGCCGTCCGGGCGTCGTTGACGATCGGCGTGGGCTTCATCGCGATCAACCTGGTGATCGGGCTGATGGCCACCACCCTCGGCACCGCCACCAGCGCCATGGTCGAGAACACCGGCCTGAACCTGCCGATCGTCGACGTCGGCTGGCCGGTGGCGGCGGCCATCTCGTTCGGCACGGCGTCCGTCGTTCCGTGGATCTTCATCCTGGGCATCCTGGTCAACCTCGGCATGATCGCCGTGAAATGGACCCAGACGCTCAACGTGGACATGTGGAACTACTGGCACTTCATCTTCTCGGCCGCGTTCGTGTACGCCACCACCGGGAACTTCTTCCTGGGGATCGGGGTCGGCGTCGTCACCTCGATCATCGTCCTGAAGCTGGCCGACTTCGTGGCGCCGGTCATTCAGGACACCTACGGCATGCCGAACATCACCACGCCGCACACCGAGACGGTGAACTGGTCCCCGGTCTCCTGGACGATCAACAAGATGATCGACCGGGTGCCCGGCCTCAACAAGCTGAACGCGACGCCCGGCCGGCTGCAGGAGAGGTTCGGCGTGATCGCCGAGCCGCTGATCATGGGCACCGTCCTGGGCCTGATCATCGCCCTGATCGGCTTCGGCCCCGAGTTCGCGACCGCTCCCGGCGACGCGCTGCAGAAGATCCTGAACGTGGCGATCACGATGGGCGCCGTGATGATGGTGCTGCCCCGGATGGTCGGCATCCTGATGGAGGGCCTGGTGCCCCTGTCGGAGTCGGCCCAGGAGTGGATCACCAGCCGGTTCCCGGGACGGGAGCTCAACATCGGCCTGGACGCCGCGATCCTGATCGGGTTCCCGGCCAACATCACCGTCGGCATCATCCTGGTGCCGATCACGCTGCTGCTCGCCATCGGCATGAGCCTGATCGGGCTCAATCAGATGCTGCCGTTCACCGATCTGGCGGTGCTGCCGTTCTTCGCCATCTGGGCGACCACGTGGTGCCGCGGCAACATCGTCCGCGGCACGATCATCGGCACCTTCTTCGTGGCCTGCATGCTGAGCATCGCGACCTTCCTGGCACCCCCGACGACCCAGCTCGCCATCGACGCCAAGTTCGAGATGCCGGAGGGTGCGACCCTGATCTCGTCGATCGACTCGGGGGCGCACCTGCTGCCGTTCATGCTCGTCTTCGGGCTGATCGTCGGCCAGATCAGCCAGTACGGCGTCGGCTTCATGGTCTGGATCTCGTTCATCCTGGTCTTCTCCCTGGTCAGCTACGTCATCTACTTCGTCTACATCGCCCGCGGGAACATCCCCGGCATGACCGACAAGCACCTGTACGCGACGGACGAGGGGGACGACCATTCCGGCTGGGATGACTGGACCGACGAGAGCGCCGATTCCGAGGCGGAAGGAACGGTCCAGTGATCGAGGCCTGGCTCGACGTGATGATGCCGTGGTGGCGCGACGCCATCGCGTTCTATCAGCGCAACTGGTGGATCATCCTGCCCCTGCTGGTGGCCTGGATCCTCGTCGCCCGGGTCGGTCAGCGGGCCGTGGACGACGCCCGCCGCGCCGTCGCGGCGCGCGTCCGGGAACTCGGTCCGCGGGCCCAGCGCCTGGGCGGCGGCCAGCTGGCGAAGGACTTCCTCCGCACGGTGGACGAGGTCGCCGGCCGGCACCGCTGGATGCCCGCCGCCGGCGGCTTCTGGGTGCGTCGCGGCCAGCCGGACGCCCTCGCGGCCCTGGTCGGCGCGACGCCCGAGGGTGCTGCGCGGCTGCGCGACCAGATCCTCGCCGAGACCTCGGCGGGCCCACGGGTCGGGAGGCTCCGCCATGCCTGAGCCGACCCTCGTTGTGCTCGACCTGGACGCGGCGAGCCAGGCCGATCAGTTCGCGTCGGTGGCCGCCGCCCTGGGTGAACGGGGCATGGTCCGGGCAAGCTTCGGCGACGCCCTCCAGGCCCGCGAGCGGGCCTACCCGACCGGGCTGAACTTCGGGGAGTTCCAGATCGCGCTACCGCACGTCGACCCCGAACATGTCACCGTCCCGGGACTGGTGGTCTGCCGCAACAGCAACCCGATCGACTTCATGGCGATGGAGAACCACACCCTGGCGCTGCCGGTGCGGCTGAGCCTGTGGCCGATCGTCACCGACCCGCAACGCCAGGTCGGCCTGCTGGCCGAACTGTTGCAGTTGCTGGGCACGCCGGGCGTCTACGGGCAACTCCTCGACGGAACCCCCGACGACGTCCGCCTGGTCGTGGCCGACGTCCTGCGCGCGACCGATCAGTAGACCTGGGACCGGAAGGAAGGGAAACCGTGCTCTACGAGGAAGAGCGTCAATCCATCATCGATGTCTGTCTCGCCATGGTCCGGGACAGGCTCACCCTCGGTACCTCGGGGAACGTGAGCGTGCGGATCGGCGACCACGTGTGCATCACGCCGTCCGGATTCGACTACGACAAGCTCACCCCGGGCGACATCACAGTGATCGATCTCGACGGCAACGTGGTCGAGGGCAATCCGAAGCCGTCGTCGGAGGTGCCGATGCACCTGCTGGTCTACCACGAGACCGACGCCGAGGCGGTGATCCACACCCACCCCAGGTACGGCACCGTGGTCGGCACGCTGGTGGACGAGACCCCGATGATCCACTACATGCTCGCCCCCTGCGGGGGCGCCGTGCGGGTGGCGAAGTACGCGCGCTTCGGCTCCGAGGAACTGGCCGAGAACGTCCGGACGGCGATGGTCGGCCGCAGCGCCGTGCTGTTGGAGAACCACGGGGCGACCTGCTGGGGCACGTCCCTGGCGGACGCCTACAACAAGTGCGCCTACCTGGAGTGGGTGTGCGAGGTCTGGGTGAAGGCCAAGTCCCTCGGCGACCCGCACCTGCTGAGCGCCGAGCAGTTCGACGAGGTCGTCGACGAGATCACCCGGAGCGGCTACGGACGGCGCCCCGTCGCCGCGCGGGCGTGACCGGACGAGCGTCGACACGATTGACAGGAGGAAACGAATGAGGGCGTGGATCTTTTACGGCCCGGGCGATCTGCGGCTCGAAGAGATCGAGTCGCCGGACCCGGGACCGGGCGAGATCAAGATCGAGGTCAAAGCCGCGGCCACCTGCGGCACCGACCTGAAGACCTACCGACGCGGACATCCCACGATCTCGGTGACGCCGTCCCGGTTCGGTCACGAGCCGGCCGGCGTGGTGACCGCGGTCGGGAAGGGAGTGACCAAGTTCGCCGAGGGCGACCGGGTGGTGGCGGCCAACACCGTCCCGTGCGGGGAGTGCTGGGCGTGCCAGCTCAACCGGCAGTCGCTGTGCGAGAACCTGATGTTCATGTACGGCGCGTTCGCCGATGAGCTGGTCATTCCGGCGGCCATCACGGCCCGCAACACCTACCGGATCCCCGAGCAGCTGTCCTTCGAGGCGGCGTCACCCCTGGAGCCGTTGTCGACGGTGGTGCACGGCATCTTCGAATCCGGCCTCCAGCTCGGCGACACGGTCGTCGTCAACGGCGCCGGCCCGATCGGCCAGATGTTCGTCCGGCTGGCGACGGCGCGCGGGGCCCAGGTCATCTCGGCCGACCAGACCGAGTGGCGGCTGTCGCGGGCGCAGGCCTGCGGAGCCGTCGCGACGATCAACCTCGCCGGCATCGACTCGATCGAGGACAAGGCCGCCGCGATCCGGGAACTGACGCCGGGGAAGCGGGGCGCCGACGTGGCGATCGAGGCCGTGGGTCTGCCGCAGGTCTGGGAGCAGACCTGGCAGTGCCTGCGTCCGGGCGGCACGGCGGTGATGTTCGGCGGAACCCCCAAGGACGCGCCGTTCAGCGTGAACAGCTCGGCGATGCACTACAAGGAGTACGTCATCAAGGGCGTCTTCCACCACGAGCCGCGCTACGTGAAGGTGGCCGTCGACATGCTCGCCACGGGCATCGTCAACGGCCAGGACCTGATCACCGAGACCCGCGGCCTCGACCGGCTGATCGAGTCGCTGGAGGACATGGCACAGGGCAAGGGCAGCAAGTACGCGCTGGTGCCCTGACCGATCGGCAACGGCAACGGTGGACGGGCGTCGCTCGTCCACCGTTTGCGTGTCTTCATCGGCCGCGCCGCCGGGCGCGGTCGGCGAAGTCGTCGAGGGCTTGAGTGACGTCCCCGGCCACCCAGACGACATAGCGCTGGGCTCCGACTGCCTTGGTGATGATCCCGGCTGTGCGGAGTTGTGCGATGACGCTGTCGGCCGCCGGCTGGGACAAGCCGGTCGCCTCCTGGATGAGCGTCGACGTTGGCCGCGACGAGCTTCGCGTTGCTCGTTGACATAAGCGAAGCTGTTCCACTTATGTCAGCTGCAGGCGACGATAGGTGCGCGAGGTGGTTTGAACTCTTCCTGCTGTGGCGGGCGCATACTGGGGCAAGGAGGTGGCCATGACCGAGGCGATCCAGGCCGTGTTCGATGAGAGCGGTAACTATGTCGTTTCCGGCGAGGCGGCTGAGCGCTTGAGTGCCATCCTCGGGCACCAGCCGACACCGGGTGAGCAGGTGTCGCTGACCCTGGTCGGTGATGACGATCTGGATCGCGTGTATGCCGACGACGTCGACGACTGGCTGAACACGGTCGGCAAGGCGGCCTACAACCATGCCAAGGCGCACCCCGAGCTGGCGATGAACCCCGACGAGGCACGGGCACGTCTTGCCGAGCGGCGGGCACTGCGTCTCGGGGCGGAGTGAGGCGCACGCTCAGGCTGTCGGATCTCGCCGTTGAACAGCTTGCGGATCTTGAGACCCACATCGCCGAGGCGGCAGGCTCCGAGATCGCCGAGCGGTACGTCGGCTCGATCGTGGAGCTCTGCGAAGGTCTGAGTGACTACCCCTATCTGGCCGGAACGGTTCAGACGCGCACCCTGGGAGACGCGGTAGTTCTTCGGGGTGCGTCCGGCTCATTGCTCGTCGAGCGCGCGCCTGGGGGTGATCCGGGGGCTGGCTGTCGGGTCAGGATCGCAAGGCTCGAAGAATCGGATGGAGAGCCTTGGCCAGCCGTGCGGATGGCTCGTAGGGGTCTGCTGCTGGATCCGCGTGCTCGTCGGTTTCGAGCTCGCCGATCTCGATTCCTACTACCTCGCTGCGACTGAGCGCTTCAGCGCAGGAGTGCAGTTGGTCCAGGGTCATGCCGCAGGGCACGTGGTAGTCGGTGGGCACGATGCCGGGGTTGAGGACGTCGCAGTCGATATGGACATAGACCGGTCTGCGTGCGACCGCGGCGGCCAGGTCGTCGGCCATCCTGGGCCCGACCGCCACCAGGGCAATGGTGCCGTCGTCGATCAGCCTCTGCTCGGAGGGGTCGATGTCGCGGGCGCCGACCAGGATGGCGTTGTGGGCGGCCAATCCCTGTCCCAGGCCGGAGTTCCAGCGGCCGAGTGGGCCGGAGAGGGCCAGGCCGCCCAGGTAGCCGGTTGTGGTCTCTTGGGGTGTGTTGAGGTCGGCGTGAGCGTCAAACCAGATCACCACGGCGTCCGGGCGGTGGGCGGCGACGATGGGGAGCGTGGCCAGCGCCACGGCGCATCGGCCGAGTGCTGTTGCGGGCTTCTGCCGGCTCGAGAAGATCGATTCATATCGGTCGCCCATGGCTTTCAGCGTCGGCACCGCGGCGGACAGTTCGACGTCCCAACTGGTTGACAGTGCCGGTGCGGGATCGCCGATGGTGATGACGGGTGCGCTCAGCTGCTCGGAGAGGACATCGGCCAGCAGGCCGGATCTGCCATGGCGCGCCCGTTGTGGTCACCAGCCCGGCCCGCGAAATGCGTCACGGCTATCGAGGCGGAAGGTTGCGGCGATGGCGCTGCGCTTGGGTTCATGCGTTCATCTTCTCGCAAGCCAACCGGGCCGCCCCGTGGGGCAGCGGCGATAGCGGAGTGATCCCCGCGGGCGAGACCACGACGAGAAGCCCGGACAACCGACAAGTTCAGCGAGAACCTACAACAGAGTTCGCCGACAGCTGACGCGGGCGGTGGAACATCCCATGCGGGATGAGGGTTGAGTCATAGGCACTTAACTTTCATGGAGCATGGCATGACTACCAAGAACCTTCCCGTCCTCTTCCTCGACGACGTCGTCCTGCTGCCCGGGATGATCGTCCCGATCCCCCTCGACCAGGCCGCCAAGACGGCGAT
>JBDHZH010000120.1:0-6781 GCA_039811745.1 Arachnia sp. | reverse complement strand
CGAACCGTTACCCAACCGTTATGGAGGCCGGGTGACAGGACGCGGCCATGGGTGCTAAGTTTACGTAAACATTGGTCCCGGGAGGGTGACGATGCCATCCCGGAGGCGTCGGCGAGGTAGCGGCGCACACCCAAGGAGACTCGGAAGGGAGTCAAATGAAGACGTGGAAGAAGATGGCGGCACTCGCCCTGGTGGTGCCGTTCGCGCTCACCGCCTGCGGGTCCGGCGGCAACGGTTCCGGCGGTGACACCGCCACCGGTGGTTCCGGCGGCGGCTCGACGTCCAAGACGCTCACGGTCTGGACCTGGGACCCGAACTTCAACATCTACGCGATCAACCAGGCCGCGGAGATCTACAAGAAGGACCATCCGGACGTCACGGTGAACGTCGTCGAGACGCCCTGGGACGACCTGCAGACCAAGCTGACGACGCTTGCCCAGTCGCAGGAGTACAAGCAGCTCCCCGACATCTTCCTGATGCAGAACAACGCATTCCAGAAGAACGTCATCAACTACCCCGACCTGTTCGCAGACTGGAGCGACACCAAGGTCGACTTCAGCCAGTTCCCCGAGGGCGTCGTCGCCTACTCGACGGTTGACGGCACCCACTACGGCCTGCCGTTCGACAACGGCACGGCCGTCAGCGCGCTGCGCACCGACATCCTGCAGGAGGCCGGGCTCACGGTGAAGGACTTCACCGACATGACGTGGAGCGACTTCATCAAGAAGGGCAAGGACGTGCTCGCCAAGACCGGCAAGCCCATGCTCTCCCAGACCGCGGGCGGCTCCGACCTGCCGATGATGATGCTCCAGAGCGCCGGCGCCAGCCTGTTCGACAAGGAAGGCAAGCCGACGATCGCCGGCAACGAGGCGCTCATCAAGTCCATCGAGATCTACAAGGAACTCGTCGACGCCGGGGTCATGATCCACGTCAACTCGTGGGACGAGTACATCGGCACGCTGGTGAACTCGCAGGTCACGGGCACCATCAACGGCGTGTGGATCCTCGGCTCCATCCAGACCGCCAAGGACCAGTCGGGCAAGTGGAACATCACCAACCTGCCGAAGCTCGACGGCATCGCGGGCGCCACGAACTACTCGGCCAACGGTGGCTCGTCGTGGGCGATCAGCTCCAACGCCAACAAGGAACTGGCCGCCGACTTCCTCGGCTCCACCTTCGCCGGCTCCACTGAGTTCTACGACAAGATCCTGCCGTCCTCGGGTGCCATCGCCAACTGGCTGCCCGCCGGTCAGAGCAAGGTGTACGCCGAGCCGCAGGCGTTCTTCGGTGGTCAGGCCGTGTTCGCCGACGTGCTGAAGATGGCCAAGCAGGTCCCGGCCAACAACACGGGCGTCTACTACTACGAGGCACGCGACGCCGTCGCCGCCGCCATCACCAAGGTCATCGCTGGCACCGACGTGAAGACTGCCCTCGACGAGGCGCAGAAGACCGTCGAGTTCGCGATGAAGTGATCCCGGTCTCGTGATCCGCGGTGGGGGCCGGTTCGCCGGCCCCCACCCGACCAGAAGGTGGACGACAACGATGTCAACAATTGCCGAACCGACGCGCAGACGGGGCCGAGGCCTCGGGATCGAGCAGCGTCGCAATCTGACGGGCTGGGTGTTCCTGCTCCCGGCCGCACTACTGATCCTGTGGATGAACTTCTGGCCGATGTTCCAGGCGTTCATCCTGTCCATGAAGACCGGCCGCGGCACGAAACTCAACTTCGCCGAGCCGCTCTGGTACAACTACCAGCGCCTCTTCTCCGACGAGATCTTCAAGATGACCGTGACAAACACGTTCATCTACCTGATCATCCAGGTGCCGATCATGCTGATCCTGGCGCTGATCCTGGCGAACCTCCTCAATGACAAGAACCTGCGGTTCAAGGGCCTATGGCGCACCGCGATCTTCCTGCCCGCGGCAGTGTCGCTGGTCAGCTACTCGCTGGTGTTCCGCACCCTGTTCGCCACGGACGGCTTCGTCAACGACATGCTGATGGGGCTGCACCTGACGTCGTCGCCGATCAACTGGCTCGGCGAGACCACCACCGCCCGCATGGTCATCATCCTCGGCCTGCTGTGGCGCTGGACCGGCTACAACATGGTGTTCTACCTTGCCGGCCTGCAGAACATCGACGCCTCCTCGCTCGAGGCCGCGAAGATCGACGGCGCCAACTCCCTCAAGACGTTCTGGTACGTCACCGTCCCGCAGTTGCGGCCCATGATCCTGCTGACGGCGATCATGTCGACCAACGGCACGATCCAGCTGTTCGACGAGTCGTGGAACCTGACACAGGGCGGGCCCGCGTACACGTCGATGACGATGTCGCACTACCTGTTCGAGCTGTCCTTCCAGAAGAACCCCAACTTCGGCTACGGCGCCGCCCTCTCCTACGTGATCCTCATCATGGTGGCCGTGCTCGCCTGGATCCAGATGAAGGTCGGTGACAAGCGTGACTAGGTACAAGCTCCGCCGGGTTCCCGGCTACATCTTCCTGTCGATCGCGGCGATCCTGTCGGTGTTCCCGCTCTACTTCATGCTGGTCTCGGCCACCAACACCTCCCAGGACGTGCTGAGCTCGCGGCTGCTGCCCGGCACGGCGCTCATCGACAACATCACGAAGCTGTTCGAGCAGCAGGACGTCGGATCGGCGCTCTACTACTCGAGCATCCAGGCCGTCGGCACGACGGTGCTTGCGCTCATCGTCTGCGCCATCGCCGGCTACGGCTTCGAGGTGTTCCACTCCAAGGGCAAGGACCGCCTGATGGCGTTCCTGCTGCTGGCCATGATGATCCCCTTCGCGGCGACGATGATCCCGCTGTTCCAGATGTTCGCCAGCTTCGGCATGATCAACTCGTCCATCGCGCTGATCCTGCCCGCCATCTCGACGCCGTTCCTGGTGCTGCTGTTCCGGCAGTCGGCGAGGTCGTTCCCGCACGAGATCATCGAGGCGGCCCGAATCGACGGCCTGAAGGAGGTCGCGATCTTCTTCCGCATCTTCCTGCCGACGATGAAGTCCACCCTGGCGGCCGCCGCCGTCATCACCTTCATGGCCGCATGGAACAGCTTCCTGTGGCCCAAGGTGATCCTGGTCAACAACACCTACCAGACCATGCCGATGCTCATCTCGAACCTGCGTGCCGGTTACGTCACCGACTACGGTGTGCTGATGCTGGCGGTGCTGATCGCATCCCTGCCCACCATGGTGATCTTCCTCGTCCTCCAGCGTTCCTTCGCAGAGGGCATGACAGGAGCAATCAAGTGACATTCGATCGCGGCCGGATGGCTGATCCGGCCTACTTCGCCGAGAACCGCATGGCGGCCCACTCGGACCACCGCTGGTTCGCCGGGGCGGCGGAGGCCGCCCACGGCGTGAGCAGCTTCGAGCAATGCCTGAACGGCACGTGGAAGTTCCACTACGCCAAGAACCCGGCCCTGGCCGTGGCCGGGTTCGAGGCGGCGGACTTCGACGTCGCCGACTGGGACGACATCCGCGTCCCGGGCCACATCCAGTTGCAGGGCTACGACCGTGCGCAGTACGCGAACGTGCAGTACCCCTGGGACGGCTTCGAGGACATCAACCCCGGCCAGGCCCCGAGCCGCTACAACCCCGTCGCCAGCTATGTGACGTGGTTCACCCTCGACCACCCTGTGGCCGACGGTGAGCGTCTGAGCGTGTCCTTCCTCGGCGCCGAGAGCGCCGTCGCCGTGTGGGTGAACGGCACCTGGATCGGGAACGCCGGCGACGCGTTCACGCCGTCGGAGTTCGACATCACCGACGCGCTGGTCGAGGGCGAGAACAAGTTGGCCGCGCAGGTGTTCAAGTGGACGGGCGCCGCCTGGGCCGAGGACCAGGACTTCTACCGGTTCTCCGGGCTGTTCCGCGACGTCATGCTGTACCGTCGCCCCGCCGTACATGTCCAGGACCTGAAGGTCACCACCGAGGTGTCCGAGGATCTGGCGTCCGCCGTGGTCAGGCTGCGGCTCGACGTCGTCGGGTCGGGGCGTGTGCGGGCCAGGCTTGCCGGTGCCGGGGAACTGGTCGCCGGTGCCGACGGCGTCCTGGCCGTCACCGTCGAGGCCCCGAGGCTGTGGAGCGCGGAGGACCCGTACCTGTACGACCTGACGATCGAGGTGCACGAAGAGGCAGGCCGCCTCACGGAGGTGGTGCCGCAGAAGGTGGGCATCCGACGCTTCGGCATCGAGGACGGCCTGCTGAGGATCAACGGCAAGCGCGTCGTCTTCAACGGCGTCAACCGGCACGAGTTCGGGCTGCAGGGCCGCGTCATGACGCGCGAGCAGACCGAGGCCGACCTGCGGTTCATGAAGTCGGTCAACATCAACGCCGTGCGCACGTCGCACTACCCGAACAACTCGTTCCTCTACGAGCTCTGCGACATCTACGGGCTGTACGTCATCGACGAGATGAACCTGGAGTCCCACGGCATGTGGGACGCGGTGAATCTCGGCCGCGTCACCCTCGCTCAGGCGCTGCCCGGCGACCGCCCCGAATGGCGTGAGGTCCTGTTCGACCGGGCGTCCAGCATGCTGGAGCGCGACAAGAACCACCCGAGCATCGTCATGTGGTCGTGCGGCAACGAGTCGTACGGCGGCACCGTCCTGCGGGACGTCGCCGACCACTTCAGGTCGCTCGACGACCGGGTCGTGCACTACGAGGGAGTCCACTGGGACCCGAGGTACCCCGAGACCACCGACGTCGTCAGCCAGATGTACACGGCCGCCGACGTGGTGGAGGAGTACCTGCGCACCCACCGCGACAAGCCGTTCATCCTCTGCGAGTACGCCCACGCCATGGGCAACTCGTTCGGGGCGGTCGACAAGTACGTGGACCTGGCGTGGCGCGAGCCGCTGTACCAGGGCGGCTTCATCTGGGACTTCGCCGACCAGGCGATCCTGCTGACGGACCGCCACGGGCGCCAGTACTTCGGCTACGGCGGCGACTGCGGCGAGGCCCCCCACGACGGCGACTTCAGCGGCAACGGCATCCTGTTCGCCGACCACACGCCGAAGCCGTTCGTGCAGGAGGTGCGGAAGCTCTACCAGCCGCTGGCCATCAACATCGGCCGCGACACGTTCGAGGTGGTCAACCGGCACCTGTTCACCGGCACCGCCGCCTACGACTGCGTCGTCACCGTGCGGCGCGAGGGACGGGTGCTGGCGGAGGAGTCCGTCGCCACCGACATCGCCCCGGGGGCCACGGGCGAGTGCCCGCTGTCGGTTGCGGTGCCGGACGTCGCCGGCGAGTACACCGTCGACGTGTCGTTCCGGCTCCGTTCCGCGACGGCGTGGGCGCCGGCCGGGCACGAGGTCGCCTTCGAGCAGGCGGTGTTCACCGTCGCCGGCTCGTCGACGCCTTCCCGCAGGACGCCTGCACCTGAGCTGATCAACGGACTGCACAACTTCGGGGTCCGCGGCCGCCACTTCACCGCCCTGTTCTCCAAGCTGTACGGCGGGCTGGTGTCCTACCGGTACGGGCTGACCTCCGACGGCGGGCGCGAGCTGCTGTCCGCGATCCCGAAGCCGAACTTCTGGCACGCCCCGACATCGAACGAGCGCGGCTGGAACATGCCGTTCCGCGACGGGCAGTGGCAGCTGGCGAGCCGCTACGCGGACGCGAGCGACGCCGGGCCTTCGGCCAGGGTCGTCGGGGACGCCGTCGAGGTGAAGTACACCTACGAGCTGCCCACGACGCCTGCCGGCGAGTGCGACGTCGTCTACCTGGTGGACGGCGACGGCCGCATCGAGGTGACGATGACGGTGCGGCCCGGCAACAAGCTGCCGGACATGCCCGAGTTCGGCCTGATGCTCGTGGCCGACGCGAACCTGCGCAACCTGAAGTGGTACGGCGAGGGACCCGAGGAGTGCTACGTTGACCGGCGTCTTGGGGCACGCCTCGGCGTGTACTCCGGTGAGGTCGCCGACCAACTGCCGGACTACATCCGGCCGCAGGAGTCGGGGAGCCACACGGGCGTGCGCTGGGCCACCGTCACCGACACCCAGGGCGCGGGCCTGCGGTTCGAGGCCGTCGACGAGCCGATGGAGTTCTCGGCGCTGCCGTGGACGCCGTTCGAGATCGAGAACGCGGCGCACCCCGTCGACCTGCCGCCGATCCAGCACACCGTGCTGCGCCCGGCTCTGATGCGCCGCGGTGTCGGCGGCGACCAGTCGTGGGGCGCCATGACCCACCCCGAGTACCGTCTGCCGCAGGGTGAACTGACGTTCCGGTTCGCCTTCCAGGGCATCCGGTAACAGGAGGCTACAACTGGTGACGCCTGCGCCCGCCGATCACATGATCGGCGGGCGCAGGCGTGTCTTCGGCTGTGTCTGGGGTGAGGGGCTTGTCAGAGCGGGTCGAGGTTGGTGGTGCGTCGTTTGGTGGCGTCGTCGCCGTCCTTGCGGTCGGGGTCAGGCCAGGGCCTGGTGGGGAAGGTGGGGCCGGTCTCGGCCAGGAATTCGGCCGTGCGTTCCTTGGGGCGGCCGATGATGGCGCGGTTCTCGTCCAGGTCGTGCCGGATGAGGATGGGGCGCTGCAACAGCTCGGGGTGCTCGACGAGCAGCTCGGCGATCTGTTCCGGGTCCTGGACGTCGGCCTCTGTCAGGCCGAGCTCCTTGAACCGCTTGTCGCGGCGCACCAGCTCCGTCGGTGCGGCGTCGACCGTCTCCATCACGGTGACGATCTCCATCTCGCTCAGCGGTTCCTTCAGGTAGTTGCGCACCCGCACCTCCCTGCCCGTCGCCTCGGCTGCCTCGACGGCGG
>JBDHZH010000119.1:0-6810 GCA_039811745.1 Arachnia sp. | reverse complement strand
GGTCGAGCTCCTCCCAGCCTCGCCGGGCGCGATCGGCGCCGTCCTCGCCGTCGATCAAGGGGAACAGTTCGGTGTTGCTGGCGATCCAGTCGGTCTGGATCACCAACGCCTCTGTGAGGACTTGGAGTTCTATGGGCAGCTTGCGTGTGGCCCAGTCCGGCAGAAGCGGAAGTGCCCCGGTGAACTCTGCCATCTTCTCGAGAATCTCCAGGCGGACCGCGTTCAGACTTGGTGAGTCCCACGCGTAGCGCCTCGCACGCATCGCTTGTAGGTCGTCCGACGTCGGATTGACGCCGTGATGCCCTCCGACGATGCCTGCGAAGCGTGTGGCGACGAGGGGGTTCCAGCCGTGTTGCGTCTTGAGCCAGTCGTGGAGGGCAATCTGTCCGACCGCGCCATGGCGGACGCCCAAGTCGGGCGTCGTCGGCAGTGCCACGCCCACACCCCGCAGGCGTGAGGAGAAGTCCGGCAGCGGGTCAGAACCCGGGAAGTCCCGTGCCTTCAGCTGGAACGTCGAAGCTTTCCCAACATCATGCACGCCTGCCAGGAAGGCCAGCAGCGCTCTGGCGTGAATGTCAGACCCCGCCCACAGAATGTAGTTGCGGGCGATGGACTCCGGCAGGGACTCCCAGAGGTGGTCCATGACGCGGGCGGAGTCCTCCAGATGTGTGGTCAGACGGAGCCAATGCCCCGAGGTGGCGTCGGTCTTGCCCCAGATGGCAAGGGCTTGGGGGGACCACTTGGGAGAGGCGACGGTGCTCAACATGTGATGACGATAACACGTTGCTCGCAGAGTCTTAGCGAATCGGTCTGAAAGTCTTCAACTGAAGGCTTTCAGTGGCCCCTGCGGATGCAGGGAGAACCCAGGCTCCTTGAGTGCTATGGCTCGAAGAGTGGGAACACCTCCGCCGATGCGAAGCAGATGCCCAAATCTACCTCCTGTGCTTCGGCCCCAGTCGTCTTCCCATGGGCCGGCCCGCATGCCAACTCCCGTGTGCGTGTGCCCATCGCCTACGCTGGCCTGCGTGAAGATCCTCCTGCTTGGTGGGGGCGGGCGCGAACATGCGCTGGGCCGCTCGCTTTCGATGGACCCGGAAGTCACCGAACTGCATGTCGCGCCGGGGAATCCGGGGCTGGCGGCGATTGCGACGCTGCATGCCGTCGACGCGGCAGATCCCGACGCCGTCGTCGCGCTGGCGCGCGGGCTGGGGGTCGACCTGGTGGTCGTCGGGCCGGAGGCGCCGCTCGTGGCAGGGGTGTGCGACGCGGTCCGGGCCGCGGGGATCGACTGCTTCGGGCCGTCGGCCGAGGCCGCGGTGCTGGAGGGGTCGAAGGCGTTCGCCAAGGAGGTCATGGCGGCGGCAGGCGTGCCGACGGCCGACTCCTACGTGTGCATGACGCCCCAGGAGGCGGAGGCCGCGCTGGATGCGTTCGGGCCCACCTACGTGGTGAAGAACGACGGGCTGGCCGCGGGCAAGGGCGTCGTCGTCACGGATGACCGCGACGCGGCCCTCGCGCACGCGGCCGAGTGCGGCCGGGTGGTGATCGAGTCGTTCCTGGACGGGCCCGAGGCGTCGCTGTTCGCGATCTGCGACGGCACCCGCGCCCTGCCGCTCATGCCGGCACAGGACTACAAGCGCGTCGGCGACGGGGACGCCGGCCCCAACACCGGCGGCATGGGTGCCTACTGCCCGCTGCCGTTCACCCCGCCCGGCTTCGTCGACGAGGTCATGGACAAGGTGATCAACCCGACGCTGGCGGAGATGAACAGCCGCGGCACCCCGTTCGTCGGGCTGCTCTACGCGGGGCTGGCGCTGACGTCCCGCGGTCTGCGGGTCGTGGAGTTCAACGTCCGCTTCGGAGATCCCGAGACCCAGGCGGTCCTCGCCCTCCTGAAGACGCCGCTGGCCGGCGTGCTCCGGGCCGCGGCCCGTGGCGAGCTGGACAGGATCGGCGAACTGGAATGGCACGACGGTGCCGCCGTCGTCGTCGTCGAGTGCGCCGCCGGCTACCCCGGCACGCCCAGATCCGGCTGCCCGATCACACTGCCCGCCGACACCGACGACGCCTGGGTGCTGCAGGCCGGCACGAAGCTGGCCGACGGCGGCCTCGTGTCATCGGGGGGCCGGGTGCTCGGCACCGTCGCGCGCGGCGCCGACCTGGACGCCGCCCGGGCCACGGCCTATGCCCACCTGGCAGGCATCGGCTTCGCCGACGGCTTCCACCGCACCGACATCGGCGTCCCGCACTGATCGGCTCAGAGTCGATCCAGGGCCTGTGCGGAGGTTGCAGAGGCCGCCGACAGCACTGATTTGGGCGCGCCGGCGTCGCGCAAGGCGTCGGGCAGGGCTGCGGCCACTTCACGCACCTGTTCGAGGACGAGCTCCGAATCCAGTCCGGCCTGCGTGGCGGCCTTCGTCCAGTGGGCCCGCTGCGTGTTGCGCCAGTCCCAGTTGCCGCCGACACTCATGGCGAGTCTCTGGTCGTAGCGCGGGTACGGCGCAACGGACAGCAAGTCGTAGGCGGGTGCCAGGCGGACCTCGGTGGGGGAGAGCAGGAACGAGAAGTTCTTGGCGTGGGCATCTGTGTTGCCCACCAGGACGTTGAATGCGGTCAGCCTGACCACACGCGCCACGTCCTGTGGCGCGTGTGCCGCAACGAACCGCCAGAGGTCGCGGAGGGCAGGGCCGTGGTCCTTCTGGTACTTCCGGTCCCGTGTCCGTCCCAGCGCCTGAAGCAGGTCCTCCTGGTGGACCCGCCGGACGCCATCCGCGCCGCCGATGCGGTCGTAGCGTTCCGTCACCAGTACGGGACCGCCCGATGCGGAATGGACCCAAGTGGTGCTGGTCGGCAGACCGATGCGCCGTGCCGCGCCGAGCAGTGACGACTCGACGGCCGCGAAGGTGAGCTCGCGAACCGGTGCGGGTTTCAGGATGTGCGTCGAGGGTTCGGCACCTTGAGGGATGTACCAGCCGTCCAGATCCCTCCCGAGTGCCGTCTTTGCCTGCGCACCCGCGAGGGAGACCCTCGCCCCGGTTGCCGTCCCTCCGCGGAACCGCAGTTCCTCCAGCATCTCGTCGAGCGAGTCATCCGTCAGTCGGGCCCGGGTCGCTGTCGTCGACGGAGCGAGCCCCTCGGGCAGGATCTGGACGGCGCCTGGCAGGTCCGAACCGACGGCCTCGATGACATCGAGGGGGTTGCCCACGTCGGGTATCTGATAGGCGCGCGCCCACACTTCGAGTGTCTGAGGGTTCTCGGGGAGGAGATTCTCGAGGTATGTCCACAGCCTGCCGGGCCGCGGCTCCCTGCCAACGGGAAGCGACAGTGACAAGGGTGTCCCGGCGTACCCGGGGTCGTAGCGGAGTTGGGTACCCGAGCCCGGGATGGCGACGATCTGCCCGGCGTGTTCGCCGGACATGAACACCTCCAGCACACGTGTTCCGGTGGCATGGCTGCGGTGAGGATCCCGGGTCACGCGGCACCGTCCTGCATGGGGCCCGAGTGGCGCTCCAGGATGTCGGCAAGGTCCTGGGCCGTGGCCTGGCGAGGTTCTGGATCCGTGTACTGCACCTGGGGCACAGGGCCTGCGAGGGCGTCCATGATGCGCAGGTAGTTGTCCAGGCGGACGCCGGGGGCGCCGGCCTCGAGGCGGGCCACGACCTGCCTGGTCGTCCCTGCGCGTTCGGCGAGATCCGCCTGGGTCCAGCGTCGGATCGTCCTGGACACACGCACCCAGTCGCCGACACTCTTCGGCGTGGCTGCGCTGCGCTGCTGACTCATGGACCGTCCTTGATGCACGTTTGTATTACATGATGCCATGTGGATCAGGGTGCTGTGCGATCATCTCGGCATGGCCGCAATCACCTCCGATTCCCCGTGCCCCTGCGGGGGCGAGACGTACGGCACGTGCTGCGAACCCATCATCACGCAGGCGTCGAAGGCGTGGACCGCCGAGGCGCTCATGCGCTCCCGGTACACCGCCAACGCCATCGGGGACACCGACCACCTGTGGCGCAGTTGGCACCCTCGCACGAGGCCCGCGACGGTGCACCCGTCGGGCAACCAGTGGCTCGGCCTGGAGATCACCGACGTCGTCGACGGCATGCCGGGTGACCAGACGGGCATCGTCGAGTTTAACGCCACCTACCGGGACAACTGGCGCACCAAGGTGATGCACGAACGCTCGCTGTTCGAGTACCGCGGCGGCCGCTGGCTGTATGTGGAGGAGCTCTGAGCCAATAGGCTGGGGCGCATGAGCGTCCCCAATGTGCTGGCCACCCGATACGCCTCCCGCCAGATGCGCGCGATCTGGGCACCCGAGGCCAAGGTCATCGCCGAACGCCGCCTGTGGCTCGCGGTGCTCCGCGCCCAGCGCGACCTCGGCGTCGACTTCGGGGGCGACGACGCCGACAAGGTGATCGCAGACTACGAGCGCGTCGTCGCGGACGTCGACCTGGAATCCATCGCCCGCCGCGAACGGATCACCCGCCACGACGTCAAGGCCCGCATCGAGGAGTTCAACGACCTGGCAGGCCACGAGCACGTCCACAAGGGCATGACGTCCCGCGACCTCACCGAGAACATCGAGCAGTTCCAGGTGCTCGCCTCCCTCAGCGTGATCCGCACCCGGATCATCGCGTCCCTGGTGCACCTGGCCCGCCTCGCGGCCCAGTACAGCGAGCAGCCGCTCACCGGCCGCTCGCACAACGTCGCCGCCCAGATCACGACCCTCGGCAAGCGGTTCGCCACCGCCGCGGACGAGCAGTTGCTGGCGCTGGAGAGGGTCGAGGACCTCGTCGCCCGCTACCCGGCCCGCGGCATCAAGGGCCCGGTGGGGACGGCGCAGGACATGCTGGACCTCCTCGGTGGCGACGCCGACAAGCTCGCCGAACTCGAACTCCGCATCGCCTCCGAGCTCGGCTTCGGGCAGGTGCTCACCTCGACCGGGCAGGTCTACCCCCGCTCGCTGGACTACGACGTCGTCACGGCCCTCGCGCAGGTGGCGGCCGCGCCGTCGAACCTGGCAACGACGATCCGCCTCATGGCCGGCCTGGAGCTGGTCACCGAGGGCTTCAAGGAGGGCCAGGTCGGCAGCTCCGCGATGCCGCACAAGATGAACACCCGCTCCTGCGAACGCGTCAACGGCCTCGCCGTCGTGGTCCGCGGCTACGTGTCGATGGTGGGGGAGCTGGCGGGCGACCAGTGGAACGAGGGCGACGTCTCCTGCTCCGTGGTGCGCCGCATCGCCCTGCCGGACGCGTTCTACGCCCTCGACGGCCTCTTCGAGACTCTCCTCACCGTGCTCGCCGACTTCGGGGCGTTCCCGGCCGTCATCGACGCCGAACTCGAGCGCTACCTGCCGTTCCTCACCACCACCAAGGTCCTGATGGCCGCCGTCCAGCGGGGCGTCGGCCGCGAGGTCGCCCATGAGGCGATCAAGGAACACGCCGTCGCAGTGGCGCTGGGCATGAGGAAGGGGCAGGCCACCAACGACCTCCTCGACCGCCTCGCCGCCGACGAACGACTCGGCCTGGACCGGGCCACCCTCGGGGCACTGGTCACCGACCCGATGGAGCTGACCGGCACCGCACGCCAGCAGGTGGCGCGCATCGTCGCACAGATAGAACGCATCGCCAAGGACAACCCCGACGACGCCGCCTACACCCCCGGGGCGGTGCTGTGATGGCGCAGTACCAGGAGGCCCTCGGGCTGCCGTTGCGCCATGCCGGCAAGGTCCGCGAACTCTACGACATCACCGTCGACGGCACCGGGCGCGTCCTGATGGTCGCCACCGACAACATCTCCGCTTTCGACCACGTGCTGTCCTCCCGCATCCCCGACAAGGGCAGGGTGCTGACCCAGCTGTCCCTGTGGTGGTTCGCGCAACTGGACGACATCGTCGACAACCACGTCGTCTCGACGGAGGTGCCCGAGGCCGTCGCCGGCCGCGCGGTCGTCGTCGAAGCGCTGGACATGGTCGAGGTCGAGTGCGTCGCCCGCGGCTACCTGACCGGCTCCGGCTGGGCCGAGTACCAGCAGACGCGGACCGTGTGCGGCGTGCCGCTGCCCGACGGGCTCGTCGACGGCGACAGGCTGCCCGAGCCCATCTTCACCCCCGCCATCAAGGCCCCGCTCGGCTTCCACGACGAGAACGTCGACTTCGACACCGTCGCACGGATCCACGGCGAGGAACTGGCCACGAAGCTGCGCGACCTGACACTGGCGGTCTACGCCCGGGCCGCCGGCATCGCGGCTGAACGCGGCATCATCCTGGCCGACACCAAGTTCGAGTTCGGACGCCGCCCCGACGGCACGCTCGTGCTCGCGGACGAGGTGCTCACCCCCGACTCGTCCCGGTTCTGGGACGCCTCGCTGTGGCAGCCCGGCAAGTCGCTGCCGAGCTTCGACAAGCAGTACGTCCGCGACTGGCTAGCTCACGACTCCGGCTGGGACAGGGCCTCCGACGCGCCCCCGCCCCCACTCCCGGAGGACGTCGTCGCAGCCACCAGGGCCCGGTACGTCGAGGCGTACGAGCGGCTGACGGGAAGGGCCTTCGGCTGAGGGCCGAACCCTTCGGCAGTGGTTGCGACAGGGTGTCGCATGCCTGGTGTTTCTACAGGTTCCCGCGCCTACCGTGAGTCTCATGAGCACCACGTCGGCCACCGTCCCGTCAGCCGCGATCCAGCGTCAGTTGCCCTTCCTGATCGCAGGGATCGCCTACACCATCGCAGGCGGCATGCTCGCCGCCGCGACGGCGTTCACGACGACCGAGAAGACCGCGTGGGCCACCGCCTACATCGTCCTGATCGG
>JBDHZH010000118.1:0-6897 GCA_039811745.1 Arachnia sp. | reverse complement strand
CCTCGCTGGTCAACACGGAGCGTCGCAGCACACATCAACATCCCCGCCCCAGACCGCGGCCGGGCGCGGGCGGGAACGCGGTGTCTGGCGGACACGCGGACGGTTGCTCATCGCCGCCGCAGCCGTCGTGGTCGTGGTCGCCAGCGTCCCCTTCGTGCGGTCTGCGACGGACCAGCACTCCCCGAACCATGCGAGCACGCCCGCCATGGCGCAGTTCGACCCCGGCGGTCGCGAGACCACGCGGGACACCAACAGCGTTTTCGCCACGCTCGCCGCTGCTTCCTCCCGCCAGCCTGTCCCGGCATCCCTCCCCGTGCAGGCGGTCACCACGATGACCTGGCAGCACACCGCAGCCCAGGGCTCTCCAGCGGCAGGGATCTCCGAGCAGTACCTACTGCCCGACGGCGCCGTGAAGCTCGTCGAACGCCAGCCGCAGCCACTGGACGCCGACGGCAGAATCGGCATCGAGATCGCCGCCATCGCGTCCCTGCCAGTCATCAGCGACCAATCGCTCCCCGGCCCGGAGCAGGGCCCCGGCTACCCGTCAACGCTGTCCACCGACCCGGCCACTCTGCTGTCGCAGGCGGTGCCCGAACCGCAGGAATGCCCACAGGTCTCCGCCTGCCTCGTCCAGACCATGGTGAACCTCAGCGTCACCTACGTCTTGCCCCCAACGCTGATGTCCGCGCTCTGGAAAGCCCTGGCCGGTACCGGAGAACTGCAGTACCTCGGCACCACCCAGGACCGTCTCGCCAGACACTCAGTCGCCTTCCGCGCACCGGCTGCCGACGGTGACCTGTTCACAGTGATCTACGCCGACCCGGCCACCGGTGCGCTCTTCGGCACCGACACCATCCAGAATCGCGATGACCCGCAGCAGCAGCTCATCGCCCCAGCCGTCGTCTCGTTCACGGTCATCGCCGCCGCCGAGCGAGTGCCTCTCAGCAGAGTCCGCTGACTCGCTCGGCTTCTACCCGCACGCCTCCCACTTGGGGCTTCTGGCTGGTCATTCATCCAGAAGTCCCAAGTGGGGGCGACGGCGTCACTGGCGCCGCACCAACTCCCGCCAGCTCGGGTCGGGCCGGCATCCCCTTGCACGTTCGGCCCGCCCAACCGCCGGTCGCCTGCACGGATGTGGCGCAAACGCCAAACGGCGGTCCCCGGGCCGACCGGACGTGATAGACCAGTGGTCAACGCGCCCAAGGAGGGGTCTAATGAAGCGTCTCGACACGGACGTCGTGGTCATCGGAGGCGGCTCTACGGGGCTGGGAGTGGTTCGCGACGCCGCCATGCGCGGCTACCGCGCCGTGCTCGTCGAGAGGGTCGACCTCGGGCAGGGCACCACCGGCAGGTTCCACGGCCTGCTGCATTCGGGCGGGCGCTACGTCGTCAGCGACCCGGGCTCGGCCACCGAATGCGCCGAGGAGAACGCGATCATGCGCCGCATCCAGCCGGGCGCGGTCGAGGACACGGGCGGCTTCTTCGTAACGCTCCACGGCGACGACCCCGCCTACGCCGACCAGTTCCTGGTGGGCGCCAGGGCCACCGGCGTGCCGGCCACGGAGATCTCCGTCAAGGAGGCGCTGCGCCGCGAACCCCGCCTCGACCCGCGCATCCAGCGCGCCATCGAGGTCGCAGACGGCTCCGTCGACGGTTGGCAGCTCGTCTGGGGGGCCGCACGCTCCGCGATGGCCCACCGCGCGAAGATCCTCACCTACCACCGGGTCACGAAGATCGAACGCGACGGCGACCGCGTCGCCGCAGTACTGTGCCGCGACGAGAAGGGCGGCGAGGACGTCCGCATCGACTGCACGTTCGTCCTCAACTGTGCGGGCCCTTGGGCCGGACAGATCGCGGAGATGGCCGGCGCCGAGCCGGTCGCGGTCGTGCCGGGCCGCGGCATCATGATCGCGATGAACCACCGCATCGTGAACACGGTCATCAACCGCTGCGTCTACCCGACCGACGGCGACATCCTCGTGCCCGTCCACACCGTCTCCATCATCGGCACCACCGACGTCCACGAGACCGACCCCGACCACCTGCCCATCCCCCACAAGGAGGTGCAGCAGATGCTCGACGCCGGCGAGCACATGATCCCCGGCTTCCGCAAGGCACGTGCGCTGCACGCCTGGTCCGGGTCGCGTCCGCTGATCAAGGACAAGCGGGTCAACGTCGACGACACCCGCCACATGAGTCGCGGCATGGCCGTCATCGACCACTCCCAGAGCGATGGGCTGATGGGCATGCTCACCATCGGCGGCGGCAAGCTCACCACCTACCGGCTCATGGCCGAGCACATCGTCGACGCCATGAACCGGCAGCTCGGCGAGGACCGGCCGTGCACCACGGCCACCGAGGTCGTGCCGGGCGACGAGGGCCGCAAGCTGTACGCCGTCACGCACCGCCTCGAGGAGCGCGAGCACGACCGCCTGGACGACCAGATCATCTGCGAGTGCGAGCTGATGAGCCGCCAGATGTTCGTGAAGCTGCTGAAGGAGCAGCCGAACGCCACCTTCGACGACCTGCGCCGGCAGCTCCGGTTGGGCATGGGCCCTTGTCAGGGCGGGTTCTGCGCAGCGCGCGCCGCCGGCCTCACCTGCTCCGAGCAGGCAGCCGACGCCGAACGCGCCTCCGGGTTGCTGCGGCTGTTCCTGAAGCACAGGTGGATCGGCATCTGGCCGATCCTGTACGGCCAACAGGTGCGGCAGACCGCCCTTGACCACTGGATCTTCGCGGGCACCCTCGACGTCGAGCACCTGCCCCAGCCCACCGAGGAGGTCGTCCGATGAGGGACGTCGTCGTGATCGGGGCCGGGCTCGCCGGCCTCACCGCAGCACTGAGGCTGGCCCGCGCCGGCCGGTCTGTGACGCTCGCAACCAAGGGCCCGGGCGGGCTGCAGCTGTCGCAGGGCACCATCGACATCCTCGGCTACGACCCCGACCGGGTCCACGCCCCGCTGGAGGCAGTGGCCGCCGTCGACGCCGACCACCCGTATGCGTCGATCGGCCCCGACGGCGTCGCAGCGGCCGTCTCGTGGCTGGCCGCTGAACTCGGCCCCGACCTGCTCGTCGGCGACCCGGCCCGCAACTTGCACCTGCCCACCGCGGTCGGCGCGATCAGGCCGACGGCGCTGGCCCAGCCTTCGATGGTCGCGGGCGACGCGGTCGGCGGCCGCAGCTACGCGGTCATCGGCGTCCGGCAGGTGAAGGACTTCCCCGCCGACCTGGTCGCCGGAAACCTTGCCCGCTCGACGGCCCCGGACGGCGGGCGGCTGCACGCCCACGCCGGCTGGATCGACCTGCAGGCCCGCCCCGGAGAGGCCGACCCGACGTCGCTGACCTATGCGCGCGCCATGGACGACGACGCGTTCGCCGCCCGGTTCGCCAAGGCCGTGGCCGCCGTCGCGGGCGAGGCGGACGTGGTCGCGCTGCCTGCGGTGCTCGGCAGCAAGCGTCTCGGGGTGTGGAAGCAGGTTGCCGACGCCCTCGGGCGCGACGTCTGCGAGATCCCCCTCCAGCCGCCGTCGGTGCCCGGCCTCAGGCTCTACGACGCCCTGCTCGCGATGGTCCGCGCCGCGGGCGTGCGCTTCATCCAGGGCAACAGGATCATCGGCTTCACCTCAGGCGGCGACGGCATCGCCTCGGTCACGCTGGACGCGGCGGGGAGCCCCCGCCATCTGCAGGCCGCTTCGTTCGTGTTCGCGCCGGGCGGGTTCGAGAGCGGCGCCCTCGAGGTCGACTCCTACGGTGCCATCACGGAGCCCGTCTTCGGGTTGCCGCTGACCGCCAGCGACGCGGGCCCGCTGATCCCGTCGGTGTACTGGGGGCCGCACGCCCTGTTCGAGGTGGGCGTCCGTACCGACGACGCCGGACGTCCCGTCGACGCGGACGGCCAGGCCGTCCATTCCAACCTGTACGTGGCGGGCGGGATCATCGCCGGCCGCGAACGCTGGCGGGAGAAGTCCGGCGACGGGATCGCCGTAGCGACGGCCGTGAGGGCCGCCGACCACATCACCGGAGGTGCCAGATGAGCCAGAAGCAACGCGACGAGCGGGCCAAGGCGCTGCGGGAGCGGCTCAACAACGAACTGCAGCGGATGAGCCTCGACATGTGCGTCAAGTGCACCATCTGCGAGACCGCCTGCCCGGTGGCCCCGGTCACGACGCTGTTCTCGGGCCCGAAGTTCGTCGGCCCCCAGGCGGAGCGGTTCCGCGACGGCGGGTCCGTCGACCATTCGGTGGACTACTGCTCCAGCTGCGGCACCTGCAGCGTCGTGTGCCCGCAGGGCGTGGACGTGGCCGAACTGAACTCGCTGGCCCGCGCCGTCATGAAGGCCGAGCACGGCGTCCCGGTCCGCGACCAGCTGATCACCCAGACGGTCCTGATGGGCAAGGCGATGACCCCCGTCGCGCCGATCGCGAACGCGGTGCTGGACAACAAGCTGGCCCGGGTCGCGATGGAGAAGGTCGTCGGGGTGCACCGCGACGCCCCGATGCCGACGGCGCGCGGCGAGTCGCTGCACCACTGGCTGAAGAAGCGACCCGCCCGGACCGGGACCGCCCCGCGCGGCGCGCTGGTGTTCTTCCACGGCTGCGCGGGCGGCTACTTCGAGGTGGACGCGGCGAAGAAGGCGATCGAGGTCCTCGAACACATCGGCTACGAGGTGATCGTGCCGGTGCAGGGGTGCTGCGGACTGGCGGAGCAGAGCAACGGCCTGTTCGAGAAGGCCAGCGCGTCGGTTCGTCGCCTGGTGGACCAGCTCCGCTCCCCGGGCACCGACCTGACCATCATCAGCACCGCGGGCAGCTGCACGGGCATGCTCAAGCACGAGGCGCACAAGATCCTCGGCATCCACGACGAGGAGCTCCTCGACGTCGGCACCAGGATCCGCGAGATCTCCGAGTTCCTGATGGAGCTGTACGAGGCGGGCGAGCTGCCCACCGACTTCCGGCCGGTCACCATGCGACTGCCCTACCACGCGCCGTGCCAGCTGAAGAGCCAGGGCATCGGCACGCCCGCGCTGGACCTGCTGCGCCTCATCCCCGGGCTGGAGGTCATCGACAGCGGCGTCACCTGCTGCGGTATCGCCGGCACCTACGGGCTGAAGAAGGAGAAGTACGACATCGCCCAGGCCGTCGGCAAGCCGCTGTTCGACATGGTGAAGGCCAACAACGACGGGCTGGCCGCCTGCGACACCGAGACCTGCCGCTGGCAGATCGAGAAGTCCAGCGGCGTCGAGACGGTCCACCCGATCGTGCTGCTGCACCGGGCCTACGGGCTCGGCGGGGTGGGCACCCGCTGAGCCCTCGACCAGGGTCTATCTGAGAACTTCTTGAGAAAGACTTTGATTTCTCTCAGACTTCGTTTAGGCTGGGTGTCGCCGGGTCTCCGGCTCATCCAGTTGTTACGGAGTTTTCACGTATGGCAAAGAAGATCCTGATCCCGATGGTTGCGGGTGCGGCTGCCCTGTCGCTCGTCGGTGGGTTCGGCGTGGCGAAGGCATTCGCGACGAATGACGTGACCCTGGTCGTCGACGGTGTGTCGAAGACGATCTCGGTCCGCGAGGACACGGTCGGCCAGGTGCTGGATCTGGAGGGTCTGGCCGTCGGGGAGCATGACGTCGTCATGCCGAGCCCCGACACCAAGGTGTCGAAGGACATGGAGATCAACGTCGCGTTCGGTCGTCCGTTGACGCTGACCGTCGACGGCGTCACCAAGACCGTCTGGACGACGGCGCAGTCGGTCGGCCAGGCACTGTCCTTCCTGAACCTCGACGCCGCCGACTCGAAGTACTCGACGTCCCGTTCGACCGGCATCGGTCGTGAGGGCCTCACCCTCAGCATCGCGACGGCCAAGGACGTCACCCTCACGGTGGCGGGTCAGCCTTCCCAGCTGACGATCGCAGGCACCGTCGGCGACGCGTTGGCGAAGCTGGGCATCACCCCGGATGCCGACGACAAGGTTGACCCCACCGTCGACACCCCGCTGAGTGACGGTCTCCAGATCACGTATGTGAACGTCGAGCAGAAGACGCGTACCGAGGTCGTGTCGGTCGACTTCGGCAAGTCCGAGGTGAAGTCGGACTCCATGTACAAGGGCGACACCAAGGTGACGACCAAGGGCGTGGCCGGTCAGAACACCGAGACATGGACCGACACCTACGAAGACGGTGTGCTGGTCAACTCGGTCAAGACCGACACCGTGGTCGACCAGGCACCTGTCGACCAGGTCACCGCCGTCGGCACCAAGCCCAAGTCCTCGTCCTCCAGCGGCGGCGGCAGCAACCTGAGCGCAGCCTCGGGCAGCACCTGCAAGGCCTCCTACTACTGGGAGGGCCAGATGACGGCCAACGGCGAGCGCTTCAACCCGAGCGACTTCACCGCCGCCCACAAGACGCTGCCGTTCGGCACCAGGGTGAAGGTGACGAACCAGGCCAACGGCCAGACGACCATCGTGCGCATCAACGACCGCGGTCCCTACGTCGCGGGCCGATGCCTCGACCTCTCGAAGGCGGCCATGCAGGCCATCGGCGGCACGTCGGCGGGCGTCATCACCGTCGCCTACGAGGTCGTCGGCTGACCACCGACTGACCCGGCCGCGTGCCAGGAGGGCTCCCTTCCCCCAAGGGAGCCCTCCTTCTCGTTCCCGCGCTCCTGTCCCGGGAGCGGCCGGGGAACGCCTCAGCCCAGCGCGTCGGCCAGCGCCGCCTCCATCGTCTCGACGACGGCGACCGTCTCGGCGAGCGGCAGCAGATCCGATTCCCTCCGGCCCTCGGCGACGAGCCTCGCGAAGTGGGCGGCCTCGTAGGCCAGGCCCTCATGGCCGGGCACGTCCGGCTCGGGCGAGAGTTCCTCCTCGCCGTCACGCGGGATCCAGCGGAACGACTGGGGCGCGT
>JBDHZH010000117.1:0-6925 GCA_039811745.1 Arachnia sp. | reverse complement strand
GCGAATCGAGCCCGGATCGGCGTTCAACGGGTCGGTCGCGCCGATCATCGTGCGGCTCAGGCGGTTGCTGGGTTTGCCGGGCTCGATCAGGCTTGCCTCGTCATAGACGTAGTCGCGCGTCCAGCCCGGCACCGCGGCATCGCTGCGCTGGTGCTTCATCTGTTGGAAATTGCCAACTGCGTCGTAGACGTAGCGCTCGGTGTAGGTGCCCATTGCGCTGGCGTCGTTGGGCGCGAAGCGGCCGGCCGGGTTGGCGCTGAGGATGCCGGTGCGCCCGGCGTCGTTGTACGAATGCGGGATCGGCGTGTCGCCTTGGCCCAGATGCTCGCGGCCGGTGGCCTCGATCAGGCGGTAGAGCGCGTCGTAGGTGTACTCGTTGCTCGCCTTGACGACGTGGTTCCTGAACCAGAGGGTCTGCTGCGCGTCGTCGAGGATGTGGGTGATATTGCCGGCCGGGTCGTAGGCGTAGTGCAGGTTCTGCAGGCCGCAGGGCCTGGCTTCGGGCGGCTGCGCCGGTGCGGCGATGGTGGGCGGCGGCGGCGCCGGGTTGTCGCAGTCTTCGGTGAAGGCCACGCCCTGCGCCGTCTGCGGGTCCACGCCGCGCCGCGTATACAGGTGCGTGAGGCGGAAGGTCTGGCGGTCGTAGGCGTAGGTCGTGCGGATGACGGTGGGGCCGTCGGTCTTGTAGTCGATGCGGGTGCGCTGGCCCTTGGCGTCGTGGTCGATGTCGGCGACGCCGACCGGCGAGGGCTTGTCGACGTTCGGGTCGATCAGCGCGGCGGGCTCAGCAGCGCGTTGCAGCCACACGTCCACCCGCTCCAGCAGGTTGGCTTCGTTGTAGCGCAGCTGGATGACGTTGAGCGGAGTGCCGGGCTGGCTGCTGTGCGGCGCTACCGACTGGATCACGCGGTTCAGCGCGTCGTAGCGCGTGGCGGCCTCGAAGGCTTCGGCGTCGAGCGCCGGGTGTTGCGGCCAGTCCGGTATCGCCTTGTAGTCGCTGGCCAGGCGGCGCGTGCTGCGCAGCAGGTTGCCCTTGAAGTCGTAGGCTTCGACCGCGTTGCCGTCGGCGCCCAGCCGGGCGTTGATGGTGATGCCGGCCGTGTCGCAGTGGCGCAGGACGCGGGTAAGCAGGTTCAGCGTTCGGGCGCGATCCTGCTCAGCCTGGCTGGCACCGGGCGGCGGTTCGCCGTACTCGATGCGGTCGATCAGCAGCGGCGCGGGCCGCACCGTGCGCGGGTCGGAATCGGCCGTCGTGCCGCGCACGGTCTGCGCCACCGGGCGGCGCAGCGCGTCGTAGGCGGTGCCGAATTCGTGGCCGCGGCTGTCCCAGGCGCGCAGGGGCTGGCCGGCCACGTTGTTCAGCATCCAGCGCGCGCCGGCTTCCATGCTGAGCTGGTGGATGCGGTTGCCGAGCATGTCGTAGGCATAGCGCATCACGATGCGGTCGTTCGCGTCGATCACCGCGCGTTGGTTGCCTTCGATGTCGAGCTCCACGCGGGTCGCGAAGCGCAGGTGCTTGGCGGGGGCGGTCGGGTCGGGACCGTTGTCGGCCAGGGTCAGGATGGGCCGGCCGAGCGCATCGAAATGCGCGGTGGTAGGCGTGCCGGCATGGGCCGCGGCCTTCGCGGCGGCTGCGGTTTCGTTGTCGCGGTCCTTCGGGTTGGGGTAGCGCAGCGCTAGGTCCGCGACGTGTTCGCCGGCCGTGCGCAGCCCGTGCCAGGTGGGCCAGTAGTCCGGCTCCGGCAGCCGGCCGAAGAAGCCGGCCACGTCCGGGTCGCGCTGCGGGTCGCTGGCGTGCACGGGGATCAGCACCGTGTCGTTGACGTCCCAGGTGGTCTGCTGCCAGGGGTCGAAGACCACCTTCTCCCAGGTGTGGTTGGGGTACAGCGTGGCGACGGCGCGGCCGGCCGGGTCGCAGAACTGCCAGGGGCTGACCCCAATGCGCGCGTCGCGGTCGAGCTGGTGCGTGTCGCTGAAGAAGGGCTCGAACTGGCGCACCGGCTTGCCCTTGTTGTTGAACACCGTCCAGCCGCTGCCGACCCAGCGCGGCGCGACGCCGTGGTCCGTCATCTGCGGCAGGCCGTCGGCGCCAGTGAGGATGCTGCCGTCCGCATCGCGCAGCGGCACGGGGCCGGGTTCGGCCTGGATCTTCTTCTGCACTTCGCGGCCGAAGCCGTCGGAGTAGTTGAAGCTCAGTTGCAGCTTGGTCTGGGCGCCGTGCAGGTCGCTGACGTGCGTTTCGCGCACGATGGTGGCGGCGCAGGCGGGCAAGCGGTCCAGGTCGTAGACGATGCGGGTGGTGGCGGTGCCGAGGTGCTGGGCCGCGAGCGCGCGCGGATCGGCGGCGTCGAAATAGGCCGTGATTTCGTCCGGCTCCAGATCGTCCTTGAAGTCCGCGAGCGAATCGCCTTCCACTGGCCCGTCGGCCTTGCCCATCACCGCAGTGCCGACGACCATGCCCAGCGCGTCGAAGCGCACTTGCGAGCGGTTGCCGTTTGGGTCGGTGGTTTCCAGCGGCTGCAGCACACGGTAGTCGTTTACGGCCGTGACCGTGTTGCCGAGCGCGTCCTCGGTTCTGATCGGCAGCATGTCGTGGTTCTTCAGGGGATCGTCGTCGTCGCTGTCGTAGGAGACGAAGGTGCTTGCATCGAAAGGGTCACAAAAGCGGTGCGGCAGGAAGAAGTGTCGGTGCGCATGGGCCAGTTCCTTCGCCGCGTCGTCGGCGGCGCCTGGCGAGTAGAAGACCCGGCCGGAAGGGATCCACCAGTCGGCGTCGCCCTCGTCGTGCACGTAACCGCCCTCCTGCAGCATCGCGTCGGTGACGCGGCCGTGGAAGGTCTTGGCGAGTAGATCGGGGGTGAAGGCGAGCTTATAGCTTTCGCCGGGCAGCGCGAGCGGTTCGAGCTTGCCCAGGGCAAGCATGCCGCCGAGGTCGTCCTTGCGGTAGAGCGTGCGCACATGCTCGATCAGACGGCGGAAGTAGTTGCCGCTCTCCTCTGGGTTCTGCCATGCCTTGTCGAAGTGCAGGTCTGCGTAGGCAATGTCGTGCTGGCCATCTGCCGCCTGCTCGACGTGGCCGAGCAAGGCATCGAAGCGGTAAAGCTCGGTCAGCCCATCGCCGCTTCGTTGTTGTTGTGGCTTGCGCAGTTCGTAGCTGCGTGACTCCGCAGGCAATGGTGTGCGGTAGTCGTCGGGCTGATCGACGACGGCCTCGGTGAAGCTGTTCTCGGTGCTGGTGATGTGGATAAGCCGCTGCTTCGCCCTGTCCTCAGGAGTCAGTGCTGCATCCTGCGCGTCGTGACGGCGGCCGTAGCCAACGGCCGCCGCCTTCTCGACATTGCCATAGTGGTCCACCACCAGCGTCAGTGCGTGCTGGATGCGTGGGTCGTCCGGATTGCGCTCATAGTGGACGCTGATTGCCTCGCGCGGGTGGGTGAAGAAGACGGCATGGCGGTTGGTGCCCTTTGGTTGGAGCGGGCGGACGGTGAAGTTCTGTTCGGTGACGGTATAGGGCACGCCGGAGGGGTGTTCGTCGCTTCGCCCGACGCCATCGAGCGCATACACCTCCTGACGCAGCATCAAGCCCTTGAGGGCTCGGCATGCCTCGCGTTCCTCGTCATGAGTTAGACCATCCGGAAGGATGGTGTCGTCCAGCAGAAGCGGCCGCGCTGCATCGACGCTCAGCCCAGGCTCCCGGAAATATTCATCCTCGAAGTGGCGCGAGATCCGCTCGCGTCCCAGGTAGGCACCGGTGTGGAACCAGGTCTTGGTGTGGACAGGCGGCACGTGCGAGGCGGCATCGATATTGGCCGCTGGAAACTCTCCATCGGCAAGTGACGCGTACTGTTCGGTGTCCCACTGATCCACCATTCCGAAACCGCGGAACTCACGCTCATCTCCGTCGAAGTAGCCATGGTGGTAGGCGTAGCGTGTGACGAAGCGGCTACGGCTGACCTGGTCTACAGTCTCCACCCGCTCAACCACGTGCACCGGGAACGGCAGTCGGGTTGCCCACGGTCGGCCGTCGCGCCTGTCCTGCAGAAAGAACTTGGTCGAGGGCGCGTAGTCGACGCGGGTCTCAGCGCCTAGGTTGTTGATCGTCCTGACCAGCAGATGCGGCTTCTGACCACCCATCAAGTTGACATAGCGCATGGGCCGTCGAGCATCGCTGGGTAGGGCCGATGACCACACCAGACAGGCCGTGCCATCCCCGAGAAGGTCGATTGGCATGATGGTGGCGAGGTCATCGACACGGGGAAAGACTTTCAGCGGCTGCGGCCGACCCCAACCGTTGCCCGACTGGTTGAAGTACAGGCGAACGCCGTCCCTGTGCAGGTAGATGATGTCGATGGCGCCGCTGCCGTCGATGTCGGCAAGGCGGATGCGCTTGTGGTCAAACTGATCGGGGTGATCGAACCACGGCGAGTTATCCATTGTCACCTTTTGGCCGAAGCGCCCGTAGCCGAGGTTCGGCCAGTAGCACACTTGGCCGTTGCGGATACGCACGATGTCGGTCAGTCCGTCACCGGACAGGTCTGCCAGATAGATCGATTGTGTGCCGTCCGCGAAGACGATGCGCGGACCCTCCTCCTCATCCAGAGCTTGCGCAACGCGCCGGGCTGGTCCAAAGCCTTCCTCACCGAGCGAGGCATGCCAGACGAACACGTCGTTCTCGCTGATCAGCACATCGGCCTGACCGTCACCGTTGAGATCGACGAACTTGAGATTCGGATCCCGCATTTCGCGGTTGAGTCGCGCCATGAAGGGACGAAAGGATTGCCAACCCTCGTCGTCATCGTGTTCGTAGATGCCGGTCACGGGGCCGTCCATGACCACAACATCGAGTTGCCCATCACCTGCCAGATCCATGAGTTCGGCCCCGCCGCTCAGTGCGACGTTTGGTTGGAGAGCCACCGCTTCAAGCGGCGCGAAACGGGCCCGGAGGTCTCTACCGCCGGCAATCTGTGCGTCTGGGATCGGGCTGAGGTTGCGCTTGTAATACCACGCACCAGCTTGCTCCGTGAGAATGCCGGGGATGCCTTCACCGTGCAGATCGGTCCAACGGTAGGTACTACCGTCCAACCCGATGGGGAGATTGTCCAGGCTCTCCGGATCAATCTCCTCGATGGTCTCCTGCACGATCGGCTTCGTGTATTCGAACTCCACCGCCGGTAGGCTCCGTTGGTCGTAGCCACCGTTGTTGCGGCGATAGCCGGTCTGCGTGACAGTCGTCAGGAATGTATAGATGGGATTCCGCGTATCGGCGGGGTCCGTCTTATCCGAGTAGGTAAAATCTGTGGAGCGCACCAAACAGTTGCGCCTCACTCCAGCCTCGCCAGGGAAATGGTGAAACATCAGAACGCGCTGACATGTTCGGTAGGTGCGCACTTCGAAGCCGGCGCGGTACGACGAGAACGGATCCTGACGCACAGGCCATGGGCCAGGGTCTTTGGGCACGGGTGCGTTGGCGTCGTGCTCGCCGTAGTCGAACACGGCTTCGAACATCCATGCGTTGCTCCCGTCATCAGCGAGACGAGCGGCATCAGGCTCGGGCCAGGCCTCGTCGGCACTCAACGTGGGCAAGTACGGGGAGCGATTGCCGTACCGGATGCATTTGAGGTAACGCTGCACTGCGCGGGTCTGGTCGGTGCGGTTTCGTTCATGCGCCTTGGGAACGCTCTGGCCAGATCCCCCCTCGAAGATCCGCGCAGAGTCTTCGGTTTTGTAGCAATAGGCGATAGCGTTGCCCCGCGTGTCATGGCTCTGACAGATGAGCCAACTGAAAATATGACCAGGGTTTGCAGGATCCGGGTCCACAATGCGGCTTTCAGCAGTGCGGCCATACCAGGTCGTGACGTTATCCCCTGAGATCGAACGCCAGAAGACATCGCCGGCATCGGCAGTGTTCGTCCAACACTCGATGCGAGCGAACAGGCCCTCGATGCGCGGTCGGTAACAACGGATGCGATAAGCCATGTCCCCGACCGTCCGCAGGCTGTGGGCATTGTCGGTAGCGATGGGCACCAGGTCTTCGGTGCCCGAAAGGAGGAACACGTCGGAGTCGACGCCGTCCAGGTACTGAGGCAGGCCCTTGTCCGTCTTCCGAGTGATCTGCGGGAGACTCAGTGACCAGCCGAAGCCGAATTGACCGTTCCCGGCACCGGAATCGTAGGACAACGCGAGTTCCGGGCCAAATCCAGCTCGACCAGGGCTGGTCGCGATCGGCACGGTCATCGAGCCCGTACCAGTCACCGGGTTGGCGGAGAATTTCTCACCCAGGCCGCGAATAGCGCCACCGCCCTTGGGCAGTGACAGCGAGGGAGGTCGAGCGCCGCCCGGAGTATCGCCGGGTGGCGTGGGCGAATTCCCCGACTGGGCGCCAGGTGCGTCGTCACGGTCATTGGCCATGACAATCCCCCTGTCAAACCGCCTGCATCGCGGCCCTGGGCGACCACGGCCTCACCATTGTGTCCGACGGCTGACTCAGAGCAGACGGCGGGGGCCAGAGACTCCGGTCCGCAAGCGTTGGTGGATGCTCAGTAGTCCACCGGAAATCAGCACTGGACTACGGCAGCGGAGCAAGACCTCAGTGGTGAAGAAGGTCAATTATCGCGATCAGTCGCTGAAAATCCTGGCGGTGCCGGGCGTGCCAGTATCCCGCCTGCATTGCGACCACCTCTGGCTCGGCGGCACCAGACGTGTCCGCACGCTCAGCCGCCGGATATCTCGGGAGCGTCAGCGGCCGAGCGACAGATCCACTGTGTTCCGCAGCTTCAGAGCCCGCGCCACCAGCAGGGCGATCAAGGCGAACAGGGCATAGCCGCCGAGCTGGATGCCCGAGTCGATCCAAGAGATCGAGCTGATCGCGCGGACGGCGGCGATGGAGCTGGTGAGCCCCGCGATCAGGTAGGCGCAGATGTTGTTG
>JBDHZH010000116.1:0-7069 GCA_039811745.1 Arachnia sp. | reverse complement strand
GAAACGGATTGACCTGCAGCACACGGCCGTCGGAGAGGCGGACCGAGTATTCGATACGGCTCCTGACGACCTCCATCCGGAGCGCACCCGGCAGACTCCGCCAGGCGTCGGCAGGCAGCCGCTCCCGGGACTCCGCCAGCTCGACGGCCATGTGGTTGCCGCTGCGTTCGAGCAGTGCGGCAGCGGCCGCCTTGTGGGCATCCTCCGCCTCCGAGGACAGCATGCACGCGGTGGCGATTCGGAGGACCGCGGACTGGGCGCGCTCGGATTGTGCCGACGTGATCGCGCTAGCGTAAAGAAGGGCAAACCCCCAGTCGATCGAGGGGGCCTCCTCATCCCACTCCACCGTCGCGAACTCCGAACGGACCGTCAGCTTGCGAGCGGCCTCGAGCACCTCTCTGAACTTGTGCGAGGCGAAGACGATCTTCTCGAGGGCCGTGCCGGTAGTCACTGGGCCCCCATCCGCTTCAGGACCCGAGCACGCAGATCGGCGACATCAGGCATCGGGATGCAGAACAGGTCTATGTTCACGCCGACGATCTCGAACTCCTTGAGACGGCTCCCGACCGACTTGTGCCACCGGCCGACTGCCTTCGACACGGCCTTCTGCTGGGCCTCGCCGAGGGCAGCGATGTTCGGATAATTGTCGTGGTCGAAGCCGACCAGGCAGACCCCGTTCCATCGCACCTTCAACGTCTTCGGGTTCGTCTCGTCGAAGTACTCGAGCAGATGGGCTGCCAGCTCGATCTGGGTGACGTTGAGGTGATCGCGCACTAGGAGCAGGTCCTGCTTCCGGCGCGAGTCTCCGTCGGGCCGCAGGTACGGAGCGATGCTCTCGAAGCAGTCTCGGAACGCTTCCGAGCTGGACCTGTAGAGCTTCGACTCGCCCCAGTAGATGTCCAGAACCCCATCATCCGCCAAACTCGCGTGGATACCGTCGGAGCCATGGACGTGCACCTCGGTGTTCGTCTTCAGGGCCATCTTCGAGATCAACTGAGGTCGCTGCAGCACACGTTCCATAAGCAGGAACAGGAGCAGTTCGCCACCTTCTCCCGAACCCTCCGACTTCACGAACAAGTTGCGGGCCTGCTCTTCCAGGCTCACTATGCCCGCGGTCGACCGAGTCTCCGCGTATTCCGCGAGGGCTCGTTCGATCTTCGAACGAGGTATGCAAAAGTCCATGGTGGCGGACGCCATCGCGCCTGCGAGCTGCTCCACTGCAGGAGTCCCGTTGGCATCGTGCGCAAGAAAGTGCGTCCTCACGAGAGTCGACGTTCCCGGAACCGTGACCGCTTCCTCGAAGGCCGGCAGGAAGTTGATCAGTGAGCTGCCGGTGCCCCGAGCCAGTTCGAGGAACTGTTCGACGACCGCCGCTTCATCAACCATCACGCACCCTTGATCGCGCACCACGTCCGCCCGCGAACGGGGAGGCACGTATGCAGGATATCGGCGCGGTAGGACATTCCCGGTCCTGCCACTCGACTTGCGCACTCCTTCAAGCGTCGGAAGTCACGCCTGAGGCCGTAATGCCACCCACCTCCCAACTCAACCTGCCTTCAGCGGGCGGGTCCCCGGCCCGTGTCCACGCCGGTCGATGGCGGGAATACCTGCTCGTACAGACGCTGAGCGCGCTCGAGCACCGGATCGATACTTCTGCTGAACGGAGTCCAGGCGCCATCGTCGGGGCCGGCCTCAAGTCCGACTCTGAGCTGATCTCGCGCCTCGGCAATGCGTCGGTGGGCAGTGCTTTCGGAGTAGCCGAGGTCGTCTGCGATCGCCCGCATCGGGTTGCCCTTCATCGAAGCCAGCAGTGGCTCGCGCAGGGTTGCGGGTAGCTGCTCCACGGCGCGCGCGATGGCGGCCACCGACTGGCGTTCTTGAGCGACATCGCCCGGGTCAGGCGCGCTGCTCGCCGGGTCCCTCTCGCCGATGGCCACCGTGATCGGTCGGGAGGCGGTGGTGCGCTTGCGGACCACGCCGGCCTCGTCAACCCCCCGCATCCGGGCGTGCTTGATCGTCATCCAGGCGTAGCTGGCCCAACCCTCTGGGCTGGTTCGGTGAGGGTCGAACCGGTAGGCAGCGCCCATCAACTCGACGAACATCTGCCCCCGGGTGTCCGCAGCGTTCGGGGTTCGTCTGGTCTGGGCGTACACCATCGGGATGACCGAGCCGACCAAGTCGGTCACGGCCTGCCGCCCCTCGACGACCAGCTGTGGCCAACGCGATGGGTCGACCCCGCGAAGGATCTCAGGCGGGTTCGCCGGATCGCCGGTCGCTGCGGCGGCACCGAGGTCGCGGGCGTGGCAGAGGGCCAAGATTGACGGGCCGTCCAGGACGGTTCCGGGGCTGATCGTCGGTTCCATGGGTGCGATCCCTGCCGAGGCTCGGGGTTCCGGCGAAGCTGCGGCCTTGGGCTCCACCTGTGCGGGCGGCGTTGGGGCGTCCGACAGGTCGATGTCGCGGAGCATCCTGGGGTTGGTCAGGTACTCCAATGCGAGTCGGCTGATCCGCGCAGCAGCAGGATGGGCGGACGGCTCGCCGGTGAGGTTGGCGACCAGAACCGACTGGCCGAGACCCGACCGCAGCAGCACGTCGAGACGGACGCGGAGAGGCTCGATGGGCTCGGGACGTCCGGTCAGTTGCCGCACGGCGGTACCGACCTGGAGCATGACTGCTTGGTCGACGCGAGTGGCGCCGAGGCGTCGGCCGTCGATCTGACTCAGCGTGGTCTGGTGTGCGCGGGCAAGGTCGCGGATGTTGCCGAGGAGGGCGTCAGCATACGGCCCGGGCAGTGCGCCGGCGCTTCTGGCTTCGTCCACCAGGGCGTGACTGTTGCGCAGGATCGCCAGGTGTCCGAGCGCCACGCTCCGGCGCACGATGGGGGCGCTGTGGACGGGCTGGACGGCGGCGAGGGCGTCCTGCCAGGCCGCCAGACCCACACCGGTGGCAGATCGGCTGGTGGGGGCGTGGATCGCGCCGTCGAGTTCTATCTCTCCGGCCAGCAGCCATGCTTTCGCGCGGTCGTCGGGCGTCCGGACGCGCACCCAGTGCACGAGTTCGTAGGCGACGTGGTTGAGGGTTGCCCCGTCGCGCTGTCGGTCGAAGTCGGGGCGCGACGCCATGTCCTCGCCGACGTCGGCGAGGGCTGCGGTCACCGCGTGGAGCGAGGGCGCCAGAACGGGCCTCGCGTCAGCAGTTCGCGCTGCGCCCGTCGTTGCCGTGGCGAGCAGCGCGACCGGGTCGGCCGCGGAGAGCGGACCGAGCGCTCGGCGGATGGTCACCAAGCTGGACACGGTCTGGGTCCAGTCGGCCATCAGATCCAGCGTGAGGGGCGGCTCGACGTCCCACTCGAGGCGGGCGAGTTCCCGCCTGACGGCCTGCCACATGGGCCGTTACCCTCGCCGTCCGACAGGGCTGTCCAACTCCCTGCGGACGTCGGCCAACAGCACGCGCAGCCGGGCCAAGTCGGGCAGGTCTGCGGCGAGGGCGAGGTCCCAGGTATGAACCTCGAGCAAGGCGTGCTCGACGCACTCGAGCGCCGTCAGTCGTGTCAGTCCCGGGACGTCCACGGGCTCGCTCGACGGGTGAGTGGCCGCCATCAACAGCGCGATTCCCATTGCCTCGTGGACCATCGGCGCCACGTCGTCCCAGCGGTCAGCAGTCAGCATCGTCGACTGCCCCAGCAGCAGATCGACCTTGGCGATCGACTCGGCGGGCATCGGCACTCCGGTCATGATCGTGATCCCTTCCTTCCAGTTGTCCTCGGATCATGGGCGCGCCGATGAATCCCTTCGCCCGTAGAAGTCACCACCCGTGCGGGCGAGCGCCACTGTCCACAGGGCTCAAGGCCACGCCGCCGCGCAGAGGTGCAGCATCGGCGTCCGTCGTGGGTCGCGGCGGGCCGGATGGGTAGCACGACCGGACACCGGGTCGCCGGCCCGGCTGGCGTGGCCGACGACCGTTCGAGATCCGCGAGCGCCTGCGAGACAAGGCGCTCATGGCGGGCATGCGTCCACGGCAGCAGATACGTCAGCCCGATCACCACGACGATTCCCACGGTGGCTGAGCGCTGGCCGGCGACGACGGTCTGCCAAAGGGCGATGCCGGCGACCGCCATGCGCATCCGCCAGGCGAACCCGATCAGCGGCAACCAGGTCATGCTGTGGGCGAGCCCGCCCACCATGGCGGCGAGCAGCTGCCACGGCCAGGTGAACCATTGGTAGGCGATGTCGAACCGTCCCGCCGAGACCAGCTGACGTTGCCGAGCTCGGGTGAGCAGCGCGGGTAGGTCGGTTCGCCCGAGCCAAGCCGCGGGCACGATGAGGTGGCGGCGTCCGGCATGCCCGATCCCCGCAGCCTGCCGACCCGTGACCCAGATCCGAACCCCCGAGCCCGGCACCGCAAGTGGGGTCGATGGGCGGCTTGCCCACCACACCAGGCAGACGATCGCTGGTTCAGCGACGACCCCCGCGACCGTGCCGAAGAGGACGACTGCTAGGACGCCCCACCCCGCGGGGGCGGGCAGAACTTCGATGACCAGCAGCCATATCACCGCGGAGATCACCACCCGCGGCAACCTCATCAGCACCCCCGCTCGGCGCAGTTGGCCGTTTCGGAACGGGCAGTCCGTTGACGTCGTCATGATGGTCCTCCTCGACCTCCCGATGCTCCGGAAGCTACCGGTCACCACTGACGGTTTCCCTCGCCGTCGGCCCGCCCTCCGGCGTGGCCGGCTGGGCAGCCAGCTTCACCAGCCGTGCGGCTTCCTTGTCGACGAGGTCGCACCATTGAGCTGCCTGCGTCAGGCTCAGGCCACTGGACGCCAGCTCCTTGAGGGCCGCACCCGCCCGCCGTTCGGCGTCCGCGATGACTGCGTCGCGTTCGGCCAGCGCAGTCATCACGGTGGCCGACAGCTCCTCCTGCTTCTTGACCAGGTCCGCCCTCTGCTGCCGCAACCGGGAGACCCGTTCCGCGGCGCTCTTTCGTGCCTGTTGCCGGATCTCGTTCATCGCCATCGCTGTCGCCCCTCCCGCGCCCATCGGCGGTTCCCTCTCGCTCACCCTCCTAACGGATCGCCGCCGAGCCTCGTGGACACCAAGCGACCCCCGCCCAGGACCGGCATCGCGACAACCCGAAGCACCCAACCCCGCAAAGCACGCTCGACGCCGTCGACCCCTCCGAGCCGCCGTCTCCAACCGACCGCGCCCCAGCGTCCGATCACCACGCCCGCATCAGCCCACCGACGACGACAACAACAAACCGTCCGGCCCCCCCTCATAACCCCTCTACCTCCAGACCCTCACACCTGTTGCATCGACGGTTTCCCGTAGTCAAGCGCTAGTTGCATCAGATGCAACCAAGGCCCCGCCGCAGGCACTCGAGAGCGCTGTCCGCCGAGGCATCAGCGGCGCCGTTAGGCGGGTGTGATGAGTCTGCACAAGCTGACCGCCGGGGACGGGTACGAGTACCTGACCCGGCAGGTGGCTGCGATGGACTCCACCGAGAAGGGCCACACCGGGCTGGCGTCCTACTACACGCAGAAGGGCGAGACCCCCGGCGTGTGGGTCGGCTCCGGGATGGCCGGCATCGAGGGTCTGGACGCCGGCGACGTCGTGACCGCCGAGCAGATGCGGTTCCTGTTCGGCTCCGGGCACCACCCCCTCGCCCGTCAGCGCGGCGAGGCCCTGCCGCCGGACGCCACGGTCGCCGAGGCCCGCGCAGCGATCCGGCTGGGCCAGCCGTTCAAGGTCTACGCCCACGACATGCCCGAGTTCCGCATCGAGGTCGCCAAGCGCTTCGCCGCCTACAACGCCCAGGTAGGCGCCCCGCACGACGCGCCGGTCCCCGCCCAGGTTCGTGCCGCGATCCGCTCCCAGGTCGGACGCGAGACGTTCCGGGCCACATTCGGACGCGACCCCGTCGACGCCCGCGAACTCGCCGGGCTGATCGCCACGGCGTCCCGCCCCCAGACCACTGCCGTCGCCGGCTACGACCTCACCTTCTCCCCGGTGAAGAGCGTCTCAACCCTGTGGGCGCTCGCCGAACCCGCCACCGCGGTCACCATCGAACGCGCCCACCTCGCCGCGATCGGTGACGCGCTCCGGTTCATCGAGACCCATGCCCTCTACACGCGCACCGGCCACAACGGCGTCCGGCAGGTCGACGTGACCGGACTGGTCGCCGCCCGGTTCACCCACCGCGACAGCCGCGCCGGCGACCCCGACCTGCACACACACGTCCCGGTCGCGAACAAGGTGCAGACCCTCGACGGACGCTGGCTCTCCATCGACGGACGCCTCCTGTTCAAGGCCATCGTCGCCGCTTCCGAGGTCTACAACACCGCCCTGGAACGCCGCCTGTCCGAGGCCCTGCCGGTCCGGTTCGCCGAACGGCCCTCCACCGACCCGGGCAAGCGTCCCGTCCGCGAACTGGTCGGCGTCGACCCCGCGCTGAACGCTCGCTGGTCGCAGCGTCGGGCGTCCATCGAGCACCGCCAGAGCGAGCTGGGTGCCGCGTTCCAGCGCGAGCACCACCGTCCCCCGACCATGGTCGAGGCCCGCGCTCTGGCGCAGCAGGCCAACCTCGAGACCCGGCAGGCCAAGCACGAACCCCGCACGCTGGCCGAACAACGCGCCACCTGGCGCGCCGAAGCCGAAGCCGTCCTCGGCGGTTCCGACGGCGTCCGGTCGATGCTGACCGAGACCCTCACCGCCCGGACGCCGCGGCGTCCCATGTTCGTCACCCGCGGCTGGGTGCGCACCCAGTCGGCGCAGATCGTCGCGACCATGGAGGGGTCGCGCTCCACGTGGCAGGACTGGCACGTCCGTGCCGAAGCACTCCGGATCGTCCGGGCCGCCAACGTGCCCCGCCGACGTGTCGACGACATCGTCGCGCGCCTCACCCACGCCGCGCTCACCCGCCACTCCGTCGCCCTGCGGGCCCCTGCAGACGGCATCGCCGAACCCGCCGCGCTGCGCCGGAACGACGGCGACAGTGTCTACACCGTCGCGCGCTCCACCTGGCACACCTCCCGCCGGATCGTCGCCGCCGAACACCGCCTCGTCGACGC
>JBDHZH010000115.1:0-7165 GCA_039811745.1 Arachnia sp. | reverse complement strand
ATGGCCGACCTCAAGATCCGCGAGGCCCTCCGGGTCGCCATGGACTTCGAGGCCATCCGCGATGCAGCCGGCATCGGCTACTCCATCCCGAACATCGCCGGCGTCGACCCGGTCATGAACGCGTCGCTCCAGACGCCTGAGTTCAACAAGCCCATCGCCATGGACGTCGCCGCTGCGAAGGCCGCCCTGGCCGCCGCCTCGTGGAAGGTCAACGCCAACGGCAACCTGGAGAAGGACGGCAAGGAGCACCCGCTGTCGATCCAGGTGCAGAACGACAACGCCACCGACATGGTGACCGTCCCCGTCGTCGTGGCGCAGTGGAAGGAGAACCTCGGCATCAACGTCACGTTCGATCCGAAGCCGAAGGACGTCATGGACGGCATCCTCGGCGAGGGCAAGTTCGACATGGTCGTCAGCGGCCTGAACTACCCGGGTACGCCGTGGAACAACTACACGATGTACAACCAGAGGATCAAGCCGCGCGGCGAGAAGACCAACAACGGCAACTGGGGCCGTTGGGACTGGGGCCAGGAGACCAAGGACATCATGAAGGTCCTGGTGTCGACGCTCAACACCCCCGACACGCAGGCCGAGATCGCCAAGGCCGTCCAGGGCGTGCAGGCGGCCATCCTCGCGCAGGCGCCGTTCATCCCCTACCTGGGCGGTGGCACCGGCATGATGGCCACCTCCAAGAACTGGGCACCCCTGCCTGCTCTTGCCGACGTGGACTACTTCCCGCGTGTCGGTGGGGCAGCCAACCTGAACAAGCTGGTCGCGGACATGAAGCCCGCCAAGTGAGTCAGGCCCGCTGAAAGGGGGGTGTGGACGGTTCGCCGTCCACACCCCCCTTTCATGTGTCCTTCACCTGCCCCCGGGTGCTGCCCGAGTGCGCCATCCCGCGAAGGCTCCGGCGAAGGGCGGCGACACCTTGCCCGTCACAGGCCGGCGACGGGGATGCGCTGGATGCCCACGTTGCCGGAGTAGTCGGTGAGCTCCGCCTCGATGAGCCCACCCTGCTCCGGGAGCGGTCGCGGGGTCTGCAGCCCGGCGTTGCCGCGGTCGCCCCGGATCACACGGAACAGTTCCACGGCCGAACCGTCGTCTGCGATGTGCGAGACGCGGAGGCGCCACCAGTCGCGGGTGCTGGGCGAGTGGACCACCAGCGCCCCGTCGACGAGCTCGAAGTCGGTGACCGGCATCGGGGCCGCCATCGTGTCGCGCAGGCGGCCGCGAACCAACAGCGCCCGGTCCTGACCGTGTGGCGTCATCGACAGGTCGAAGGCGCGGCCCTCGGCCACAGGCACCGGCACCGTCGCCGCCCCATCGGCCAGTCGCCCCTCGACCGAGAACGGGCCGCGCATGGACTCCTCGGGCTCGTCCAGCAGGACCACCGACACCGTGCATCTGCGGTCGTCGTCCGGCGCTGCGTCCCAGGTGACGTCCACGGCACCGCCGCGGGCGGACTGGACGAGCAGCCCGGATGCCGTCGGGGACTCGGCGATCCGCAGGTGACGGGGGTAGGCCGAGAAGTCGTGCGTGAGGGTGGCAGGGTTCGACGGCGTGCCGTCCCTGCCCAGTGCGCGGAGCTCGTACCTGACGAGACCGTCGGTCGGCCCATGCTTGGCGTAGGCGACATCCGAGTAGCCCTGGAACAGGTGATGCGTGGCGCCGTCGGCCCCGATCGCGGTCACGTCGTACCCGTCGACCTCTCCGAACGGCGCGGCCTCCCAGCGGACGACCAGCTGGCCGTCGTCGTGGATGGAGACGAACTCGAACCCGAGTGGGGCCACGGGTGCCGGGGCGCCGGAGGAGATCGCGACCTCCCCGATGTTCATCTGGTACCCCGACGCCGGGTCGAAACCGAGGCCGAGCACGGCGAGCCGTCGCCCGGCGAACTCCCCGAGACCCAGCTCGGCGCTCACCCAGCAGTCGGAGTGCCTGGGGGAGGGCACGTCGAGCGCGACCGGCGCATCGGGGGCGTCCGCGAACACCAGCACAAGGCGCATCGCCGCGTCGTCCGTGGAGGTCTTGCGGAACGTGACGCGCGCCGTGGTCGACCGGGCGACCGCCAGGTCGGTCCTGAAGAGCCGCAGCACGGCAGGTGAGGTGATGTCTCCGTGCACGACCAGCGAGCTGCCGCCCCGCCACCCGCCGACGGCGGCGAACGGCGGGTCGACCACGAGGCCGGATGCGTCCCTGCGTGGCGTACCCGGGCCGTGGTCGTAGTCGACGGCCGGTCGGTTGCCCTCGGTGTCCACCCACCACTGCCAACTGGGCAGGATCGACTGGGCCCCGATGTCGGTCCACTGCCCGCCGACCGGCTCGCCGTCGTCGTACCAGGCCATGCCGTGGCCGGTGTTGAATGTCGAGCAGAAGTCGGTGCCGCCGATCACGGAGCGTTCGGGGGTGAAGTCGGCCACGCCGACCCAGCCGGAGGCGTCGTCGACGCCCACATCCGGGCGCGAGAAGCCGGGCTGCCTCCCCGTGCGACGCGGGTCCTGGCACACGCCGGAGAAGAACATGCGCTCACGTTCGGCGATCATCCACTGGTAGGGCTCCTGCTGCATCAGCGGAATCCCCTGCGCGTCCTCGGCGGTGCCGGACACGTCGAGGCCGCCGTCGAGTGCGTTCTGGTAATACTCACTCGGCGTGAACAGTGCAACCGATGCGCGGGGATTGTTCGTCCCCGGCGCATACAGCATCGGCAGGTCGGCCATCGACTGGTGTGCGCCGGACAACTTGCCCATGCAGGCCTCGACGCCGAAGAACAGCTCCCTGAACGGGTCGACACTCCGCGCGGCGGCGTACGCCAGGGAGCCGTCGACGTCGTTCGACCACTCGTAGTTCACGAACACCGAGTCGTGGATGCGGCCGTTGGCGTCGTCGCGCAGCCAGGCCTCCTTCGCCTCGTCGAAGAAGCTGTTCTGGTCGTACCACTGCGTGTAGAGGCCGCGGGCGGTGAGCTCTGCCATGAAGGGCTTGAACTCGGTGTCGTCGCCCTTCTCCTCCTGGTTCAGGAAGTAGCCGTCGAAACCGCAGAAGGCAGCCAGCTGCACCAGCTTCTCGACGAGGACGTAGCCGTCACCGTCGGGGTCCTTCGCGAAGGACTCGTGGAAGGTCAGCCCCGGACGGAAGTCCTGGTCGAAGTAGATGGTGCCGATGGACCTGACCCCGTTGCGGTGCGCGGCATTGGTGTAGGCGGGGTTCGGGATGTTGACGATCCCGAACTCGAAGCCGCGGTTGCGCCAGTCGCTGGCGGCCGGATCGTAGAGGGCCCGCGGGGTGTCGGCCGTTGCGGCACCGTGCCAGGGGCTGAAGTAGTCGACGTACTGCCAGAAGTTCAGGACGTGGTTGCAGAAGTCGTCGTTTGCCATGGCCGTGTCGAAGAAGGCGTTGCCGTAGTCGGCCTGCATCAGCATGACCTCGGCCCGCCCGTCCAGCGCCGGATTCGCCTGCACGTCTGCGAGCGGAGCGATCCGCACCTGCAAGGGCACCAGGGACCTCAGGAAGGGCGCGTTGGGGTCCAGTTCCGGCCTCCAGTCGCGGACCTCCTGGAGTCGGTAGCCGGCGAAGCGCGGTTGGGCCGAAGCCAACCGCTTGTCACCACTCGGCGGCACGAAATCAGCCATCGCGAACGCGTCCTCTCGTCAGGCGGTCCAATCGGTGGAACCACGCACGGCGAGTTCCATGGTAGGCTCCACGACCTCATGCACCTCCCGGCCATCAAGGACGTCGAGCAGCAGGGTCGTGGCGTGGGCGCCGAGTTCGGCCGGGTCGCGCACGAGGGCCGTGACCTGGGGGCGCACGATCCGACACAGCGGCGTGTCCTCGAAGGAGGCGATGGCGAGGTCCTGGGGTACCCGAAGCGAGTGCTCGACGACGGAGACGAGGCCGCCCATCATCAGCACCTCGTTGTCGTAGATCACGCCCGACGGCGGGTTGTCGGAGTCGATGAGCGCGTTGGTCTCGCGACGCCCCGACTCCTCGCTGAAGTCCGTCACGTCCGTCGGGGCGACGGAGATCCCCAGTTCGGCGCACCGCCTGCGGAAGGCATCGATGCGTCGCTGCGTGTGGATGAGGTCGGGGGAACCCGAGACATGGGCCAGGCGCTTGTGGCCCAGCCCTGCGAAGTGGTCCACAAGCCGGGTCATGGCGGCACCGTCGTCCACACGGACGCGCGGCAGGGCGGTGTCGGACTGCGCACCGACGTACACACCGGGGATGCCGAGTTCGGCGAGCAGTGCCGGGCGCGGATCGTCCTCCCTGGGATCGGTGAGGATGACCCCGTCGACACGCCGTTCGGCCCACCACTGCCGGTAGGTGGCGAGCTCCTGTTCCACGCCGGTGACGAACTGCAGCACGAGGGTCCGCGACGAATGGGTCAGCACACGCTCGATGCCTGCGATCAGCTGGATGAAGAACCGCTCCCCCGTGAACGACTCCTCCGGCCTGGCGATGATGAGCCCGACGGCGCGGGCCTGCTTCGCCGAGAGCGCCAGTGCCGCGACGTTCGGGGTCCAGCCGAGGTCACGCGCGATCTTCTTGACGCGCTCACGAGTCACCTCGGAAACCCCCGCCCGGTCGTTCAGCGCGAAGGACGCCGCGCCGGGCGACACCCCGGCCTCGCGGGCGATGTCCCTGATCGTTGGGCGGTTCATGCGGAAAGTCTTGCATGATGCCGCTGGCGTGTCACCTCAGGCTAGACTCCTTGGAACAGCGCTTGCCTTACCAACTAAACCGGATTAGAATTGGTGTCGCAGACCTGCCCCTCTCCCGAGCCGTCAACGTCGAAAGGCCCTTGCCGTGCACGACCACGCTCCCATCCTCGACGGGCGAGTGACCCGTCACCTCAACGAGAAGATCCGTCCCGCCCAGAGCAGCGTCATCGCGCAGCTGGACGTCGCGATCGCGCCGCTCACCGACGCACCCGACTCCACCGCCCTCGGTGCGGTCCCAGGAGCCGTCGGACAGGGTGAGCCCATCCCAGCAGCCCAGGGCCTGGCCCTGGACTACGAGCCCTTCGCCGTCGGCTCGCCGTGGGGTCCCGCCTGGGGCACCACGTGGATGAGGTTCCGCACCCAGGTCCCCGCCGAGTACCGCGACGCGCAGCTGGAGATCTTCATCGACCTCGGCGGCGACTTGGACTCCCCCGGCTTCCAGGCCGAGGGCCTGGCCTACCGCGCCGACGGGTCGATCATCAAGGCGCACAACCCCAAGAACAAGTGGATCCCCGTCGAGCAGGACGCCGACGGCAACGTCGAGTTCTACCTTGAGGCCGCCGCCAACCCCGTGGTTCTCGGAGTGCCGGCCTTCATCCCGACCGAGCTCGGCCAGAAGCCGACGTCCGGGACGGACCCCATCTACGAATTGCGCAACGCAGACCTCGTGGTGGTGCATCAGGAGGTCCGCGAACTGATCGCCGACATCACCACCCTTGGCCAGCTGGCCGCCGAACTGCCCGAGTCCAGCGAGCGCCGCTGGGAGATCCGTCGCGCCATGGACCGCGCCCTGGACCGCATCGACCTGTTCGACGTGCCCGCCACCGCCGCCGCCGCGCGCGCGGAGCTGGTGGAGGTACTATCCCGCCCGGCGGCCGAGTCCGCGCACACGGTCTGCGGCATCGGTCACGCCCACATCGACTCCGCCTGGCTGTGGCCGCTGCGCGAGACCCGCCGCAAGGTCGCCCGCACCATCGCCAACCAGCTGAACCTGCTGAAGGACTACCCCGACCACATCTTCGGCTTCCCCGCGGCCCAGCACGCCGCCTGGCTGGAGGAGGACCAGCCGGAGCTGTTCGAGCAGCTGAAGCAGGCCGTCGCGGCCGGCCGCATCATCCCGCTCGGCGGCATGTGGGTCGAGTCGGACGCCAACCTGCCCGGCGGCGAGGCCATGTGCCGCCAGTTCCTCTACGGCCGCAAGTACTACCAGGAGAAGTTCGGCCACTACTGCCCCGAGGTGTGGCTGCCGGACTCGTTCGGCTACTCCGGCGCGCTGCCGCAGCTCGCGAAGCTGGCCGGCGCCAAGTGGTTCCTCACCCAGAAGATCTCCTGGAACCAGGTCAACAAGTTCCCGCACCACTCGTTCGAGTGGGAGGGCATCGATGGCACCCGCATCTTCACGCACTTCCCGCCGGCCGACACCTACAACTCGGACCTGTCCGGCACCAACATGGCGCATGCCGCCCGCAACTTCCAGGACAAGGGCCGCGCCTCCACGTCGCTGGCCCCGTTCGGCTGGGGTGACGGCGGCGGCGGCCCAACCCGGGAGATGATCATGCAGGCCCGCCGCACGGCGGATCTGGAGGGCGCACCCAAGGTCCGGATCGATCCGCCGCGCGACTGCTTCGCCCGCGCCGAAGCCGAGCACGAGTCGCCCAGCGTCTGGGCCGGCGAGCTCTACCTGGAGCTGCACCGCGGCACCTTCACCTCCGTCGCAGGCGTCAAGAAGGGCAACCGCACCAGCGAGCACCTGCTCCGCGAGGCCGAGCTGTGGTGCGCCACCGCCGCCGTCCGCGGCCTGATGGAGTACCCGCTGGAGCAGTTCGGGCGCATCTGGAAGGACGTGTGCCTCTACCAGTTCCACGACATCCTGCCCGGCACGTGCATCGCCTGGGTCTACGACGAGGTCCTGGCCGGCCACGCCCGCATCGCCGAGGAGTTGGGCGCCCTGATCGACGAGGCCCAGCGACTGCTCGCCGGTGAGGGCACCGAGCAGGTCACCTTCAACGCCTCCCCGATCGCCCGCGACGGTGTCCCGGCACTCGCCGGCGCCGCCGCTTCCTCGCCCGAGACCCAGGTCCGGGCCACCACGGCCGACGGCATCACGCTCGACAACAGGCTGGTCCGCCTGGTCGTGGACGCCGACGGGCTCGTGACGTCGCTCGTCGAGGCGGCCTCCGGGCGCGACGTCATCCCGGCCGGGGCCCGCGGCAACCTGCTGCAGGTCCACCCCGACTTCCCGAACATGTGGGACGCCTGGGACATCGACCCGTTCTCGTTCAACACCGCCACCGACGTGCTGGGCGGCTCACCCGAGGTCGTCGTCGGCGACGGCGCCACCAGCGTCGTGGTCACGAGAGCCTTCGGCGACTCCAGCGCCACCCAGACGCTGACGCTCCGCGCCGGCGATCCCCGCCTGCACGTGCGGGTCGACGTCGACTGGAAGG
>JBDHZH010000114.1:0-7341 GCA_039811745.1 Arachnia sp. | reverse complement strand
GGCTACCCTTGGGCAGGCGTGGAGGTGTCGCCTAGTCCGGTCTATGGCGCCCGCCTGCTAAGCGGGTTTGGGGCTTCAACCCCATCGCGGGTTCAAATCCCGCCGCCTCCGCCAGATGCCTGAAGGCACCAAGCTTCGGCCCGGCCCACCATGGGCCGGGCCGAAGTGCGTTGTCGGGGCTCGTGCCGCATGACGAGATGTCGTTTTGCCCTCCCGGCGAAACGTGACGTATAGTTGGCAATCGCCTACGAGGCAGGCGCTCGTGGCTCAATGGATAGAGCAGCTGACTACGGATCAGCAGGTTGGGGGTTCGAGTCCCTCCGAGCGCGCAACAGCCCCCCGGCCCGCAAGGGCCGGGGGGCGATTTGCTTGTCCGGGCTGGTTTCGACCGTCGCCGTGCGCTCGTTCCTCGCGGACGGCTGGCTCGACCAGCGGGCGGCTCAGTCCTCGATGGTGGTCACGTCGCCGGGGTCCTGGCCGAGGGCGCGGGCGCGCAGGACACGGCGCATGATCTTGCCGGAGCGCGTCTTCGGGAGCTTGTCGGTGAAGTCGAAGCTGTCGGGCTTGGCGATGGGGGACAGGTGCTGGGCGACGTGCCGTCGCAGTTCCTCCTCCAACTCCCGGCTGGGCACCTGGCCGACCTTCAGCACCACCGCAACGTGGATGGCGTTGCCCTTCACCTCGTGCGGCAGTCCGATGGCGGCCGCCTCGGCGACCGCGGGATGGCTGACCAGCGCGGACTCGATCTCCGCCGTCCCCAGCCGGTGCCCGGCGGTGTTGATGACGTCGTCGGTGCGGCCGATGATCCAGAAGTAGCCATCTTCGTCGCGCCTGGCGGCGTCGCCGCTCAGGTAGTAGCCGGGGAACCGCCTCCAGTAGGTGTCGACGTAGCGTTCCGGGTCCTTGTAGATCGTCCGGAACATGGCGGGCGCCGGGTTCTTCAGGACCAGCAGCCCCTCCTGCCCGTCGGGCACCGGGTTGCCGTGCTCGTCGAGGATGTCGGCATCCTGGCCGAACACGGGACGACCGGCCGAGCCGGGCTTCGCGGGCATCGCGGGCACGGTGGTGATCTGGAACATGCCGGTCTCGGTCTGCCACCAGGTGTCCATGATCGGGCAGCGGCCGCCGCCGATGACCCTGTGGAACCAGCGCCAGGCCTCCGGGTTGATCGGCTCGCCGACGGACCCGAGCAGGCGGAGCGACGACAGGTCGCGGCGGTTCGGCCACGCCTCGCCGAACCGCATCAGCGAACGGATGGCGGTGGGGGCCGTGTAGAACTGGGTGATGCCGTAGTACTCGATCAGATGCCACCAGCGTCCTGGGTTCGGGAACGTCGGCGACCCCTCGTACATGAACACCGTCGCGCCGGTCAGCAGCGGCCCGTAGACGAGGTAGGAGTGGCCCGTGACCCAGCCCGGGTCGGCGGTGCACCACCAACGGTCCTCGTCGCGCATGTCGAAGCACTGCTTGAGGGTGCTGTGGATGCCGACCATATAGCCGCCATGCACGTGCTGGATGGCCTTCGGCTTGCCGGTGCTGCCGGAGGTGTAGAGGATGTAGAGCGGGTCCTCGGCGTCCACCTGGACGGTCTCGCAGTGGCCGCGGGCGATCGGCAGGGCGCACAGGTCGTGGTACCAGTGGTCGCGCTCCGCCGTCATCTCGACGTCCTGGGCGGTGTTGCGCACCACGATGACGTTCTCGACGCTGGGGGAGAACCGGATGGCCTCGTCGACGATGTCCTTCAGCGGGAAGACCCTGCCGTTCACCCACGAACCGTCGGCGGTGATCACCACCTTCGACTCGGAGTCGCCGATCCGGCTGGACAGGGCGTCGGCCGAGAACCCCGCGAACACCACCGAGTGGACCGCGCCCAGCTTGGCGCAGGCCAGCATGGCGAACATGGCTTCGGGGATGCGCGGCAGATAGATGGTGACGGTGTCGCCCTTGGTGACGCCCATCGCCTTCAGGACGTTCGCGAACTGCTCCACCTCGCGGTTGAGGCTGAAGTAGGAGAACGTGCGCACCTTCGTCGTGTCCTCGCCGACCCAGATCAGCGCCAGCTTGTTCGCGCGCGGCCCGTGCAGGTGACGGTCGATGCAGTTGGAGACGATGTTCGTCCTCCCACCGACGAACCACTTGAAGAATGGGGCGTTCGAGTCGTCCAGCACCTTGTCCCAGGGCTTCGACCACACCAGCTGGGACGCCTGCTCCGCCCAGTAGGACTGCGGGTCGGCCTTGGCGCGGTCCTCCAGGGCCCTCCAGTCCTTGACCGCGTACCCCTCGAGGTCTGCCGGGTTGGGGTAGTAGACGTCCTGCGTCATCGGTGCTGCTCCTTCGTCGACTTTGACAAACCATTCGCGGCGGCCGGGACATGACCGGTCGGTGTTTCCCAAGGCAGGGTAACGCCACGGAACGGTGCGTGGCGGGGATTCCATGGGGACGTGCGGTCCTGATGTCCGGTCTTGGTCGCCGTCGCCTCGCCGGGGCGGCTGGGTGGTCTCAGGCGACGGCTGGTGCGGGCTCCCTGTGAAGCCGCAGCACCGTGCCCGTCACGGTGATCAGCCCTGCCGCCGCGGCCCCGGCCAGGAACGCGCCATCGGGGCCCGCCGACTGGGCCAGCGCGCCGCCGACGGCCGCCCCGAGCGACACCCCGACGGTGATCGCCGACTGCATCGACGTCATCGCCACGGCGACGCCACCGTCGGGGCTGCATCGCTCGGCCAGGGTGAAGGCCGTGACCATAGTCGGACCGATGAACAACCCGGTGATCAGCAGACCGAGTGCGAGTGTGCCAGGCCCGGCCAGCTGCATGGCTCCCAGGATGAACAACGACATCCCGGCCCCGCCGACGAGGATGCGGGTGGCCAGCCGCACACGCTCCGGGATCACGACCACCAGCAGCGCCGTCATCGCGGAACCGAGCCCCATCAGGGCGTAGATCAGTCCGGCCTGGGTCGGGATCCCGAGCTCGAGGCTGCGTTCGGTGACCGCCGCCTGCGTCGAGCCGAAGAACGTGCCGATGCAGGCCATCACCAGCACCGCCGGGGCGACCGCCCACAGCACACGTGGGATGGACGGTCTGTTCGGCCTTGCATGCTCGTCGGCCATCCGGGGTGCGACGGGGCCGGGAGCGGTCAGCGCGAAGGGGATGCCCGCGCCTGCCACCAGCACGGCCGCCAGCGCCAGCGGCGCCGCTGGCATGGCCGCCGAGGCCGCCAGGCCGACCATGGCCGGACCCAGCACGAAGACGAGCTCGTCGACGGTCGACTCGTATGAGAAGGCGGTCCCGAGGTCGTAGGGGTTCGACGTCGCCTGCGCCCAGCGCGCCCGGGTGAAGGAGCCGATCGGCACCGACGTCGCGCCGACGAGCAGGCACGCCACCCAGAGCGCCGGCCCGACCCAGGCGAGGAGGGCCGCGGTGAGCAGGAGCGTCAGGGCGACGGCGTTGAGCGGCGTGAGCAGGCGCAGCACGAACCGCTGACCCCGGTGATCGGCCCAACGTCCGATCAGCGGGGAGGCGACGGCGGTCGCCAGCGCCACGAGGCCGGTGGCCAGGCCGCCCGCCGCGACCGAACCGGTTGAGGCGGTGACCGCCGTCATGGTGCCGAGCGGGATCATGGCGTTGGGGACGCGGGCGGCCACAGCCAGCCACATTGCCCGTCCGGACGAGATTGCGGGCAGGACCTTGTAGTTCGCGAGCGCGCGAAACGGTGAAGATGGCACGAGGTGCTTCCAGATGTCGACGTCCCGCAAGGGTCCCATTGCGGCCGACGGCGCGCCCCGGGAGCAGGCGGGGGCCCGCGGATCACTCACGCGGACCGGGCCATCTTACGCCCGTCGCCGCGCGACGGAAAATCTCCGGGGATGGGTGCGGCCGGATCAGCCCACCGGGGAGGGCTCGGTGTGTGGGCTCGGCCTCGTCGTGAAAATCGCGCCCGAGCGCCTCATCCTCGACTGCACGGCGTACACGCGGGGGACTGTATGTCTCCAAGGGGGAGGGCGGATTGCCCTATGGGTTGACGAACCCATGGGTCCTTGGCCCATGGCAATATCCACCTGACAAGGGGTGATGTCCCGGATGAGCGAACGGTGCCGGCAATCCGCCCGGCGACGTGGGTGCAGGGAGCGTCTCCAAGTGGCGCAGCCCGCGAGGCTTGCCATATTCTCAGGGCGATCCGCCGGGCCAAGCTGGTTCCGGCGCTTCGGCACAAGATCCGGGGGGAACTGTGGCATCGACATGGCGTAGGCGCATGGAGACCATCGGCGTTGGTTCGCTGGTGCTGGCCCTTGGGGTGCTCGCCTTCGTGCACGAGGGAGTGCCGGCAGCCCAGGTCGACCTGAATGACGGCGGCGTCTGGATCACCAACGGCAACAAGAGGCTGCTCGGCCACTTCAACTACCGCTCCCAGACCCTCGACGGCGGGCTCAGGGCTGCGACGGCGAGCTTCGACGTGACCCAGTACGGAAACGCGGTGCTCGCCCAGTCCCCCGATCAGGTCTGGCCCGTGGACACGGCCGCGGTCGCCTTCACGGGCGAAGCACCACATTCCGGCATCCAGGTCGCCCACGGCGGCGCCACCGTGCTGTTCGCGGATGAGGCGAAGGGCAAGGTGTGGGTCACGGACGTCCCGGGGGCAGGAAGCTTCAACCCGGCAGCCGAGCCCAGCTTCAAGGAATTGGAGCATCCGCGGGTCGTCGTCGCCATCGATGGGACCGGGTACGTGATCACCGCAGCCGACGGCAAGGTGCAGAAGGTGCGGGGCGTCGGCGCCCAGGCCGGCCTCGAGGACGTCGGGAGCCTCGGTGGTGAACTGCCCAAGGACACCCAGTTCACCACCGTCGGCGACACGGTCGTGGCCCTCGACGGCGCCCGGATCCTCACGACGGGCAGCAAGTCCGACGTGGAGGGTTTGACTGGAGGCGTGCTCCAGCAGTCGTCCGTGGGTAGCAAGGAGGTCGTCGTCGCAGGGACCAAGGGCCTGTGGCGTGTCCCCCTGCACGGCGGCGCACCGACCTTCCAGGAGGTCCCGGCCGGGGCGCCGGCGGCTCCCGTCTCGCTCGGCGGGTGCATCTACGGCGTCTGGGGGCAGTCGGGCTACTACGTGCGGTCCTGTGACAAGGAGGGGCTGGACGAGGCCCGCCAGTATCCGGAGCTGGCCGCCGCCAAGGAGCCGGCCTTCCGCGTGAACCGCGAGAGCATCGTCATCAACGACCTGGTCACCGGTGCCGCCTACCTGCCGACCCAGTCCATGCAGAAGGTCGACAACTGGGATCTCATCGAGCAGCAGTTGAAGCAGGAGGAGGACAAGCGTCAGTCCGACGACTCCGAGGAGACCGAACTGGCCCAGTTGCAGGAGTTCTCCGAGGAGCAGCATCCGCCGGTGGCCAACGACGACGAGATGGGTGCCCGCGCCGGTGAAGCGTCGACGCTGCCCGTCCTCCTGAACGACGTCGACGTCGACGGCGATGTGCTCACCGCCGTCATCAAGGATGTTCCACCCGACGTGACGGTGGTCCCGGCCAAGGACGGTCGCGCCGTGCGCGTCGAGGTGCCGGCGGACAAGACCGGTTCGTTCAAGTTCACCTACCAGGCCTTCGACGGCGTCGATCTCAGCAATGTGGCGACGGTCAACGTCAAGATCGCCTCGGCGGGCTCGAACCAGGCACCGGTGTACGTGCGCAAGAACGGGCTGCGCCTGAGCGAGCGCTCGTCGATCGACTATTCGGTCCTGCCGGACTGGATCGATCCCGACGGCGACCCCGTGTACCTCGAGAAGGCCGTCGGTGAGGACGGGCTCGACGTTAAGTACCTCCCGAACGGTTTCATCTCCGCCCGCGATCTCGGCACGGGCGGCCCCGGCCGCCGAACCATCACGGTGACGGTCAGCGATGGGCGTAGCAGCACCACCGAGGACATCGTGGTCCAGGTAAGCCCGGGCAGCTCGGATGAGCCGCCGATTGCCAACAACGACCACTACACCGCCCAGGTCGGGGAGGGGATGACGTTCAAGCCGCTCGCGAACGACACGGATCCAGAGAACAAGAAGCTGCGCATCATCGAACTCGGGCCCGCCGCGACGGGGGTCAAGGCCGAACTCGATGCGCAGACCGGAACCGTCCATTTCCAGGCCGACAAGGCGGGCAGCCAGACGCTGGTCTACTCGATCACCGATGGCAACAACAAGGCCAAGGGCAAGATTCGGGTCGATGTGATCGACCCCAAGGAGGCACCAGACGCACCAGCGGCGGAGAACGACCTGGCGCTGCTGCCCACGAACGGTTTCGTCACCCTCGAACCACTCCAGAACGACTTCGACCCCGCGGGGGGTGTCCTCGTCGTCCAGGGTGTGTCCATGGGCTCGGCCCAGGGGGTCAATGTCGAGGTGGACAACCACTCCCTCCTCAGGATCACGTCACCCGCAGGGCTCACCGAGCCGCAGACGTTCGAGTACACCGTCAGCAACGGCAGGAAGTCGGCGTCGGCGAAGGTGCTCGTCGTGCCCCTGGCAGCGCAGAGCGAACTCGCCCCGCCGGTGGCCCTGCCGGATGCGACGGTGGTGCGCGCCGGTGACATCGTCACGGCGGGCGTGATGGGCAACGACTACTCACCGTCGGAGTTGCCGCTCAAGATGCTGCCCGATCTCGAGGTGAAGTCGGGCTCCGACCTGGGTGAGTTCTTCGTGTCCGGCGACACGGTTCGCTTCAAGGCGGGCGACCAGCCCGGTACGGCCGAGGCCATCTACACCATCCAGGATTCCCAGGGCGCAATCGCCTCCAGCACAGTGACCGTCACCATCAAGGACTTCGACGACCGCAACCAGCAGCCGAAGCCGGCACCGGTAGAGGCGCGGACCTTCGCCGGCAAGGAGGTCAGGGTCCCCATTCCGATGGACGGGGTGGATCCGGACGGGGACTCGGTCGAACTGGTCGATGGCACCGGGACCGTCAGCCCCCAACTGGGTTCGGTCCGCGTCGAAGGCAACTATCTGCTCTACAACTCGAACCCGAGTGCCGGCGGCACCGACAGCTTCACGTACCGCGTCAAGGACCGGTTCGGGGCCGAGGGCGAGGGCGTGGTGCGCATCGGCGTCGCACCCAGGCCGGACACCAACCAGGCTCCCGTCGCAATACCGGACGAGGTCGTCGCACGGCCCAGCACACGTGTTCAGCTCAAGGTGACGAGGAACGACATCGACCCGGACGGCGACACGATCTCGCTTGTGGCCGACTCCGTCGAGCCGACCGATGATCGGTGGGATCCGCAGGCCGAGATCAAGGGCCAGGACGTCGTCGTCATCACTCCCAAGGAGAAGGGTGTCTACCTCTTCTACTATGCGATCA
>JBDHZH010000113.1:0-7393 GCA_039811745.1 Arachnia sp. | reverse complement strand
GACGCCACGATCCGGGAGTCCGACTCGGCCCACGCAACCGCCTCGCGGGAGGAGGCCAGGTCGCAGCCGACGTCGACGACCCCGATCACGCCCACCGAGGCCGCCAGGTCGACCGAGTCCAGCTCCCCGAGGCGCGAGTACTCGCGGGTGGCGCCCAGATGCGTGTGGTTGTCGATGACGGGCCGTGGCAGCGGCTCGGGCAGCCCGGGCAGGCCCAACTCCTCCAGGATGCTCACTCCCGCCCCTTCCCATCGGCTCGCGCGGCCAGCGCCGCCTCGTACAGCTCCTTGCGGCCAACCCCTGTGGCCTCCGCCACCGACCGCACCGCCGCCGACAGTTTGTCACCACCGGCCACGCTCCGCATCACGAGGTCGACGGCGTCGCCCAACCCGACGCCGCGCACGGGGGCGCCCGCGATAACCACGGTCACCTCCCCGCGCACCTCACCCGCCGCCCAGGCTTGCAGATCGGCGAGGCTTCCCCGCACCACCTCCTCGTGCGGCTTCGTCAACTCACGGCACACCACACCCGGCCGTTCCTGCCCGAGCACCTCGGCGGCCGAGCCCAGGAACTCCGCCAGTCTGTGAGGGGCCTCGAAGAAGACCATCGTGCGCTCTTCGTGGGCCAGCGCCTCCAGCCTGCCGCGCCGCGCGCCCTCCTTGCGCGGGAGGAATCCCTCGAAGCAGAACCTGTCCGTCGGCAGACCGGAGACGGCCAGCGCCGTCAGGACCGCGGACGGGCCGGGCACCGCAGTTACCCTGAGCCCGCGCTCGATGCAGGCGGTCACCACCCTGAACCCGGGGTCGCTGACCGACGGCATCCCCGCGTCCGTCACGAGCGCCACCGTCAGGCCGTCGGCCACGGCCGCCACCAGGTCACCCGTCCGGGTCTCCTCATTGCCCTCGAAATAGGAGACGACCCGGCCCGGCACGTCCACCCCGAGCCGCCGAGCCAGCGTCAGGAACTTGCGCGTGTCCTCGGCCGCGACCACGTCCGCGCTCCCGAGGAGCGAACGGAGGGAGGCACTGGCGTCCTTGTGCGACCCGATCGGGGTCGCGGCGAGCACGAGAGCACCTGCTGGCCGGGATGTCATGGGCCCAGCCTAGGCGGCGTGGAGGCGACGTTTCCCAAGGGTCCCTAGACTGCTTCTCGTGCTGACTACCGTGGAGGCGCTCGACGACGGGCGACTGGCCGATCGTCGTGCCGGCTGGGTGACGGCCGCCACGATCGGCGCCATGGCGCTCGTGCTGCGGCTGGTGGGGCTCGGTTTCCCCCGCACGATCATGTTCGACGAGACGTACTACGCCAAGGACGCCTACTCCATCCTCAAGCTCGGCTGGGAGGCACAGTGGAAGGGTGAGGGCGACGTCGTCAACAAGGCGTTCGCGGACGGCGACTTCAGCGCGCTGTCCACCGACCCGTCTTTCATCGTGCATCCGCCGCTCGGGAAGCTGCTGATCGGCTGGGGTGCCGAGCTGTTCAACTGGAGCGCCTTCGGCTGGCGGTTCTCCGCGGCGATCTTCGGCGCACTCATGGTGTTCCTCGTCGTCCGGCTGGCGAGGCGCTTGTCCCGGTCGACGCTCGTCGGCGCCATCGCGGGCCTCCTCGTGACCTTCGACGGCCTCGCATTCGTGATGAGCCGCATCGCGCTGCTGGACATCTTCCAGGCCACCCTCGCCGTCGGGGCCGTCGCGGCGCTGGTCGCGGACCGCGACTGGTTCCGCCGCAGGCTCTCCGAACACCTCAGGCGCCACGACCTCATCGACCTCGGCGGCCGTTTCGGGCCACTGGTCTGGTGGCGGCCGTGGCGCATCCTCGCCGGGCTGCTGTTCGGCCTGTCCTGCGCAGTGAAGTGGAACACCATCTACGTGGTGGCCGTCTTCGGCGTCGTCGCGGTCGTCTGGGATCTCGGCGCCCGCCGACTGGCCGGGGCCGGCCGCAGGTCCTGGCTGTCGCTCCTGAGCGACGCCCCGGCGGCTTTCGTGCAACTCGTCGTCGTTGCCATCCCCGCCTACCTCGTCACCTGGTACCGGTGGCTCACGATGCCCGGCGGCTACGACCGCGACTGGGGCTCCAGGAACCCGGACAGCCCCCTGGTGCGCTGGTTCGGCGATGCGCTCGGGTCACTGTTCGAGTACCACCGGGCCATGTACGCCTTCCACACCGGCGACGGCATGAAGGAGGCGACCCACCCGTACGAGGCGCACCCGGCCGGCTGGCTGGTGATGGCCCGCCCCATCGGGATCTACGCCGAGAACGGCATCAACCCGCCGGATCAGGGTTGCCAGGCCGTCGGCACCACCTGCCTGCGCGTCATCACTGCGATGGGGACGCCGCTGCTGTGGTGGATGGCTGCCCTCGCGCTCCTGGCCGGGCTGTGGTTCTGGCTCGCCCACCGCGACTGGCGCTTCGCCGTGCCCGTCCTCGGCGTCCTGTCGGTGTGGCTGCCGTGGTTCCAGTACGCGGAGCGGCCCCTGTTCTTCTTCTACGCCATCATGCTGCTACCCTTCTACGCGATCGGCCTGGCGATGGTGATGGGACGGCTGCTCGGGCCGGCGAACGGCCCCAGGCGCCGCATCAGGGCGATGGGCGTGGGCATCGCCGTCGCACTCGTGGTCGCCGACTTCGCGTTCATCCACCCGATACTCACCGCCGCGCTGATGACCCGGCCGGAGTGGCTCGCCCGCATGTGGTTTCCCACCTGGATCTGAGCATCCAAGCGCCCAACCGGGCCGCACCTCAGCGGCGCAGCAGCCTGCCGCCCAGCGCCTTGGCCTGGGCCCTGAGTCGCGACGGCCAGGGCAGCGCGACCTCCTGGGCCGACGAATCGTAGCCGAGCAGCAGCGAGGCCAGGTAACAGCCGCTTGCGGTGCCGTTCATCAGTTCGCCACGGCCGTTGCCGCGCGCGTAGAAACCACCGGGGATGGCGGAGGCACCGACGACGGGCCTGCCGTGGTCGCTCGGATCGATGGCCAGCATCCCGCGCCTGGCGTCCCGCCCGCCGCGCGAGACCGCCCACCGCTCCAGCGCGTCGGTCGCGGAATCCAGGTTCGCGCCCGTGCACTTCGGCCCGTAGGCGACGACGTCGTCGCCGTCGGGGCGCACCAGCCACACCGGAGGCCCGGCCGTGAGGGTGACCACCTCGGGAACGTCGTCCATCCTGAACCGGATGCGGGGCACGTACTGGGTGGGCCCCATCGAGACGAGCCTGCCCCAAGGGCTGACGCCCAGGGTGTCGATCACGGCAAGTGCCTTGGTGAGGCCGAGTTGCCGGGACCAGACCCTGTTGTCCCGGTGCGCCACCACGCTCTGACCGTCCCGGCGGAGGAGGTGCGTGACGGTGACGTCGTTGCGAACCTCGACGCCGACATCGCGGGCCTGCTTCAGCAGCGCCTGCCCGTAGGTCCAGGGATCGACGACGACGGCGTCCGACACGAGCCCTGCACCGGCGCGACGCCGCTCCTCGCCGGTCAGCAGCCGCACCTTCGCCCCTGCCGTGGTCAGCAGCTCCAGCATGGGTGCCAGCTCCCTGTCCAGCGCGACGCCGAGGGAGTGGTCGTGCAGCGGAAGCACCCTGTGCGGCACGTCCCCGGCGGCCAGCACCAGCTGGATCTCCTCCATGCCGGCGAGATTCCGGCGCACGTGTTCATGCGCCGCCTCGGGCCCGTAGGTGGCCGACATGGCGGTGACGGTGCTGGAGTGGGCGCAGGCCGCGACCCCGTGTCCGATGGCGGCCGAGGCACCCTCGTTGTTGGGGTCGAGGACGATCACGTCGAAGCCCTCGCTCGCGAGACGCCTGGCCGCTGTAAGGCCTGCGACGGTGGCTCCGATTACGGCGAGGTCGTGCACCATGTCAACACCCTAACCCGCTACGCTTCGCACGGATGGAAGGGGCCCACATGGTCGGGTGGAAGTTGCACAACGAGGGACGGCTGCTGCCGGGAGCGGTGGTCATGCCGAGGGAGCGCCTCGGATGGGGCAGGACGATCGGCCTCGGGGCCCAGCACGTGGTGGCGATGTTCGGCGCCACGTTCGTGTTCCCGCTGCTGATGGGCCTGAACCCGCAGCTGGCGGTCATGATGAGCGGTGTCGCGACGCTGATCTTCCTGTTCGCCGTGAAGCACCGTGTGCCGAGCTACCTGGGTTCCAGCGCATCCTTCGTCGGCGTCGCGACGGCGATCTACGGTATCGGCGGCTCCCCGGCGGACCTGACCGGCGCGCTGCTCGTCGTCGGCCTGACGCTGTTCATGGCGGGCCTGATCATCCACTTCGCCGGCTCGCAGGTCATCCACAGGGCACTGCCGCCCGTGGTCACCGGAGCCGTCGTCATGCTCATCGGCTTCAACCTGGCCCCGGTCGTTGCCCGGGTCTACTGGCCTCAGGACCCGTGGCTGGCATTCGTCGTCATGCTCATCGTGATCGGGCTGAGCGTGGGGTTGCGCGGCTTCCTCGGACGCATCGCGATCTTCCTGTCCCTGGTCATCGGCTACATTCTCGGCTTCGTCTTCGACATCGCCTTCGGCCCCATGCAGAAGGTGGCTGCCGACGGCACCGTCACCGAGGCGTTCCGCGTCGACTGGAGCAAGGTCGCGAACGCCGACTGGTTCGGCCTGCCGCCGGTCACGGATCTGGCGAACTGGAAGCTGGGCAGCCCGGACAACGTCGTCGGATTCCACCTGCCGCACTTCTCGCTGGCCGCCATCATCATCGCCCTGCCAGTGGTGATCGCGTTGATCGCCGAGAACACCGGACACGTCAAGGCCGTGGCAGAGATGACCGGCGAGAACCTGGACCCGGTCATGGGCAGGGCCATCGCGGCAGACGGCGCGGCCTCCGTCGTCGCCACCTTCGTCGGCGCCGGCCCGACCACCACCTACGCCGAGAACATCGGCGTCATGGCCGCCACCCGCGTCTACTCGACCGCCGCCTACGTCGTCGCCGCCCTCGTGGCGATCCTGTTCGGCTTCTCGCCGAAGTTCGGGGCGGTCATCACCGCCACCCCGGGGGCGGTGCTCGGCGGCATCACCGTCGTGCTCTACGGCATGATCGGCCTTCTGGGCGCGAAGATCTGGAAGGAGAACGGTGTCGACTTCGGCAACCCGATCAATCTCATCCCGGCGGCGGCCGGCCTGATCATCGGCATCGGCGACGTCCAGCTGCCGATCGGTTCGAGCTTCTCACTCGGCGGCATCGCGCTCGGCACGATCGTCACGATCGGGGTCTACCACATCGCCCGGGCCATTGCACCGAAGGAACTTCGGCAGGCCGCCGACGGCGCCAACATGTTCTACGACGCGCCCGGCATCTACGTCGACCAGCCCGAGGACGCCGACTGACCGTCCGCGACTCGGGGCTGCCGGAGGCCCCATCCGGCAGGCGGGCAGTACCTGCCCGCGCCGCTGGGCACGGATACGTTGGGCGCATGGACGAACAGCTCGCCGACGACTTCCGTGAGGCCATGGCTCATGTCTCGGCGCCGGTCTCCGTGGTGACGACGATGGTGGACGGTGTCCCCCACGGGTCGACGGTGTCGGCGTTCGCCTCCCTGTCGATCCACCCGCCGATGGTGCTGATCGCGCTGGACAACCGTGGCGCCCTGGTCGGCCACATCCGCCGGTCGGGCAGGCTGGCGGTCAACGTTCTCGCGGATGACCAGGAGGGCATCGCCCGCAGGTTCGCCACCCCGGCCATCCGTGACCGTTTCGAGGGCATCGCCTGGACGAACGACAACGGACTCCCCCGCCTGGCCGGCGCCACCGACTGGATCCGCTGCGACCAAGTGGTGTTCGAGCCGGGCGGAGACCACACCGTCCTGCTGGCGACGGTGTCGGCGGCCGAGACCTCCGGCAGGCCCGGCCTGACCTACTACCTGCGCCACTTCGGCTCGGCCCGGCGCGCCCTCGAGCCGGGCACCCCGTAGCCCCGGGGGCGCCGCATCATCTTTCGGCGACCCCCTCCCCCGTCCTCTTGCGCTTTGTCGGGAGTGGGGCTACAGTAACTTCTAAACCGGATTAGTCGAGAGTCCACCCCCTCCTGAGTCGCGAGGGGCAGACTCAAAGATGGAACTAAATCGGTACAGTTGGATCAGTCTCCCGACAACCTTCAAAGGAGAAGCAGATGCCTCGTCTCAACCGACGCAACGTGCTCACCACCATCGTCATCGGCGGCGCATCGCTGTCGCTCGCCGCCTGCGGCATGGGCGGCCAGACCGCCCCGACCACCCAGGCCCCCGTCACGTCGGGAGCCGCCCTCAGCGGTGAGATCACCTTCCAGACGTGGTCGCTCAAGAACGAGAAGTTCACGCCCTACTTCGAGAAGGTCGTCAAGGACTTCCAGGATGCCAACCCCGGCACCACGATCAAGTGGGTCGACCAGCCCGGCGACGGCTACGCCGACAAGGTCATGCAGCAGGCCACCGCAGGCCAACTGCCCGACGTCGTCAACCTCCCGCCGGACTTCGCGTTCCCGCTGGTCAAGGCCGGCAAGCTCATGGACCTGAAGAAGGCCGACGCCAAGGCGCTCGACACCTTCACCCCCGGTGGCGTGAAGGCCTACGAGTTCGACGGCGTCGAGGGCTCCTTCGGCTACCCCTGGTACCTCGGCACCGACCTCAACTGGTGGAACACCAAGGCGTTCACCGACAACGGCCTCGACGCCAAGAAGCTTCCGACCACGCTGGACGACCTCTACAGCCAGGCCCTGACCATGGCGAAGAACTCGAACGGCAAGATGCCCCTGATCTCCTCGGCCCCCGGCCTCGGCGACTTCTACGCGGCGGGCGTCACGCTGTTCAAGGACGGCAAGTTCGTCTTCAACACCCCCGAGTCGGAGGCCGTGCTCCAGAAGTACGTCGACCTCTACAAGGAGGGCGCCATGCCGCCCGAGGTCCTGCAGTCGACCTACCTCGGCAACTCGCAGCTCTTCCTGCAGGGCAAGGTGGCCTGGACCACCGGCTCCGCGAGCTTCCCGAAGGACCTCGCCGAGAAGGCACCGTCCATCGCCGAGGTGACCGTCGCCAGCAAGCGCATCGGCATCCCGCCGCTGTTCGTGCAGGGCGTCTCGGTCGCGGCCGACTCGAAGAACCCTGCGCTCGCGCTGGCCTTCGCGCAGTACGTCATGAACAACCAGAACCAGGTCGAGTTCGTCAAGCTGGCCCAGGGCTTCCTGCCCGGCACAGTCGAGGCCAACGCGAACCCCGAGTCGTTCACCAGCGCCATCACCGACCCGAAGATGGCCGAGGCGGCCAAGCTGCTCGCCGAGCAGATGCCCGATGCCCGCGTGACGGTGCCGGTGCAGTTCACCGAGGGCATGAAGACCTTCGTGCAGCAGCAGATCACGGCGGCCATGCGCGGCGACATCTCCGCCAAGGACGCACTCGACAAGTCCGTCAAGT
>JBDHZH010000112.1:0-7650 GCA_039811745.1 Arachnia sp. | reverse complement strand
GGCCCCGGCAGGCGGATGGCACGCGGCGACGTGCGCGCGGCTGTGATCGCCCTGCTGGCGGAGGAGCCGATGCACGGGTACCAGATCATCACCGAGATCGGTCAGCGGAGCGGCGGCGTCTGGAAGCCGAGCGCCGGTTCGGTGTACCCGACGCTGCAGCAGCTGGCCGACGAGGGGCTCGTCGTCGCGGAGGAGCAGGACGGCCGCAAGACCTACACCCTGACCGAGGCGGGCAGGGCGGAGGCCGAGGAGGGGGCCGACAAGCCCGCACCGTGGGAGACGCCGGGGGCGCGCGGCATCCTCCACGAGACCGGGCTGCCGCAGTCCGGAATCTCACTTGCCCAGGCGACTGCCCAGGTGGCCCGCACCGGCACGGCCGAGCAGGTGGCCGAGGCGGTGAAGGTGCTCGACGAGGCACGCCGCAAGCTCTACGCGATCCTCGCCCGGGAGTGAGCGACGCGTCACCTGCCGGGGCGGCGCCCGCCGGTGCCGCCCCGGCAGACCAGTCGGCGCGCGGCATCGCGGGTGCCCGCTACCGCCGGATCCTGTGGTTCGCGGCGCGGCTGATTGCGCACGTGTGGTGGTTCGACCTCATAATGCCCCGGTTGGGCCTGGGCGAGTTCAGCCGGCGCACCCAGCAGCCGCGGATGCGCCGGCTTGCGGCGCGTTTCCGGACGTTCGCCGTCGATATGGGCGGCCTGATGATCAAGGTCGGGCAGTTCATGTCGTCCCGCCTTGACGTGCTGCCGCCGGAGATCACGAGCGAACTTGCAGGGCTGCAGGACGAGGTGCCGCCGGCGCCCTTCGCTGCGATCAGGCAACTCGCCGAGGCTGATCTCGGGATGACGCTGGAACGCGCCTACGCCTGGTTCGACCCCCAACCGCTGGCCGCCGCCTCGCTCGGGCAGGCGCACCGGGCCAGGCTGTCGCCGCGCGACGCGGCCGAGGTCGGGTTCACGAACGCCGTCGTGAAGGTGCAACGTCCGGGCATCGGCCACGTCGTCGACGTCGACCTCGCGGCCCTGCGGAGGATCGCGAGGTGGCTGCGCCGCATCCGGGTCCTCGCCGAGCACGTGGATGTGCCGGCGCTGGTCGAGGAGTTCGCCAGGACGAGCATGGAGGAGATCGACTACCTCCACGAGGGCGCCAACGCGGAGGGCTTCGGGGAGCGCTTCGCGGACGACCCGCGCGTCGGGTACCCGAGGGTGGTGTGGGAGCGAACCACGCGCAGGGTGCTGACGATGTCCGACGTCACGGCCATCAAGGTCACGGACACCGACGCAATGCGGGCTGCGGGCATCGACCCGGCCGAGGTGGCGAGCACGCTGGGAGAGGTCATGTTCGACCAACTGTTCAGCGACGGTCTCGTCCACGCCGACCCGCATCCGGGCAACCTGTTCGTCACGCCCACGCCGAAATGGCTGACGGGTGCCGACCGGAAGTGGACGCTCACATTCATCGATTTCGGCATGATGGCCGACATCCCGTCCTCCCTGAGGGACAGCCTGCGCCGGCTGCTGATCGCGATCGCAGCGCGCGACGGGCAGGGGCTGGTGGACGCCATGGGCCAGGTGGGAGTGCTGTTGCCGACCGCGGACACCCGTGCCCTTGAACGCGCGATGACAAGCCTGTTCGCCCGGTTCGGCGGCATGGGGTTCACGGAGTTGCAGTCCGTCGACCCGAGGGAGTTCCGCGACTTCGCCGACGAGTTCGGCGACGTGATCCGGTCGCTGCCGTTCCAGTTCCCCCACAACTTCCTGCTGATCATCCGGGCCGCGTCGCTGACGTCCGGCGTTTGTACGGCCATGGACCCGAAGTTCAACGTGTGGCACGCCGTCGAGCCCTACGCCGAGCAACTGAGCCGTGAGCAGGGCGGCCTGGTGGTGTCCGACCTGGCGAAGCAGGCGGTCGACACCGCGGCGATCATGTGGCGGCTGCCGCGCCGGCTCGACGACCTGATCGACCGGCTCGACGACGGCCGGATAGCCGTGGTCACCTCGCGGCTGGAGAAGCGTCTGGACCGTCTGGAACGCCTCCTGAAGGCGGCGCTGACCGGTGGCGCGGCGGCGGGTGCACTGATCCTCGCCACGCGGGCGCGACGTCGGGGTGCCGGCGGCACACCGAAGCCCTGAGGGCGGGGCGGACCCGGAGCTCCACTCGGGCACGATCCCGAGTTGCACGACGCTCCTTGTTGAGTACACTCATTACTGAGCCTACTCAACAAGGGGACCCGGATGACCGAGATCAAGCCGCGGTGGAACCGCAACATGGACGACAAGCGCACTCGCATCTTCGAGGCCGCGAGCACCCTGTTCGCCGAGCACGGCTACTCGAAGGTGACGACGCAGTCGGTCTCCGACGCGGCCGACGTCGCAGCCGGGACCCTGTTCCGCTACGCCTCCACCAAGGCCGACCTGCTGCTGATGGTCTACAACGTCGAGTTCGAGGCGGCGATCTCCGCGGGCCGCGCGGCTGCCGGCCGGCTGGAGGACCCCGCGGAGGCCGTCTTCGCCCTCGTACTGCCGGTGCTCGAACGCAACGCCGAACAGCCCGAGAACGCGATCCACTACCAGCGCGAGCTGCTCTTCGGCCACGGCACCATGCTGCATCGCGAGCAGGGGCTCGGGCTCGTCGCCGACCTGGAGGACGCGATCGCGGTCATCCTTCTCGGGGCGGCCGGCCGCGACGACGACGCAGCCGGCATCGAGGCCGGGCGCGCGGCCAGGCTCGTCTTCGCCGGGTTGCACCTCGCGCTGGCGCAACCCAGCACCCACGCCCACCCGGACCGCCCGGCCGCCGCAGAACTCCGCGCCCAGGTGGCGCTGGTGGTGCGCGGCTTCCTCGACGCCGTCGGTCCCGGCACCCCGGGCCCCTCGGGCGACCGACCCGCCCCCCACTGACGCACCACTACACACCCCAGACACACCACCAGAACCAAGGAGAAACACCATGACCAGCAGGGCATACCTGATCGGCGCCGGCATCGGCAGCCTGTCGGCAGCCGTCTACCTCATCCGTGACGGCGGCTGGGACGGCTCCCGGATCACCATCCTCGGCCTCGAGACCCACGGCGCCAACGACGGGAACACCGTCGCCGCCTACGAGGGCGAGTACGGCCACAAGCCGTTGTCGAACAACACCGGCTTCATGAACCGCGGCGGCAGGATGCTGAACGAGGAGACCTACGAGAACCTGTGGGATGTCCTTGAGACGATCCCGTCGTTGACGTCCCCCGGCAAGTCGGTGACGGCCGAGATCCTCGACTTCGACCACGCCCACCCCACCCACGACGTCGGCAGGCTCCTCGACTCGAAGGGCCCCCGCACGCGCCCCGACGCGGACAACTACAGGCACATGCAGTTCGACAACCGCGACCGGATGCTGCTCACGAGGCTGATGACCCTGCCCGAGTCGAAGGAGCACCAACTCGACGACGTCACCATCGAGCAGTGGTTCGCCTCCAGCCCCCACTTCTTCACCACGAACTTCTGGCTGATGTGGGAGACGACGTTCGCGTTCCTGCGCAACAACTCCGCGATGGAGCTGCGCCGCTACATGAACCGGATGATCCTCGAGTTCAGCCGCATCAACACCCTCGAAGGGGTCACCCGCACCCCCTACAACCAGTACGAGAGCATCATCCTGCCGATGCGGGCCTGGCTGGAGGGCAAGGGCGTCACGTTCGTCACCAACCGCATGGTCACCGAGTTCGTGTTCGCCGACGACGACCCCATGCGCGACGAGATCCGGGTCGTCGGCCTGAAGTACCTCAAGGTCGACGAGGATGACGCGCCGGGCGAGATCGAGGTGGCCGACGGCGACCTCGTGTTCTGCACCAACGGGTCGATCACCGATTCGACGTCCATCGGCGACCTCGACACCGCAATCGTCGAGGACACCCGCTACGCCCCGTCGGCGGCGCTGTGGCGCCAGGCCTGCGAGCACTTCCCCGGCCTCGGCCACCCCGACAAGTTCTTCGCCGACCGCACCCAGAGCGAATGGACGAGCTTCTCGGTCACCACGAACAACCATCTGCTGATCAACGAGATCGCCGCGATCACGCGCCAGCAGCCCGGCAACGCACTGAACACGTTCGTCGAGAGCAACGCGAAGATCTCGCTGGTCATCCACCACCAGCCCCACTTCGCGGCGCAGAAGCCGAACGAGACCGTCTTCTGGGGCTACTCCCTCTACCCGCGCCGGACGGGCGACTTCGTGAAGAAGCCGTTCATCGAGATGACCGGGCGCGAGATGCTCACCGAGACCCTCGGTCAGTTGGCGAAGGTCGACACCCGGGCCGTGACGATCGAGGCGAGGACCGACGACATCTGGGACTCGATCGTCAACGTGATCCCGTCCCACATGCCGTACGCCAGCGCCCTGTTCGCCCAGCGGGCGAAGGGTGACCGTCCCGACGTCGTGCCCGCGAACTCGAGGAACCTGGCGTTCATCAGCCAGTTCGTCGAGATGGAGTTCGACATGGTCTTCACCGAGCAGTACTCCGTCCGGGCCGCCCAGATCGCCGTTCACCGGCTGCTCGGCCTCGGAGACGCGGACCTGACCAAGCTGCATCACTACGAGAAGGACCCCCGCGTCCTGGCGCGGGCGGGCGTGACGATGTTTCGTTGACGTACCAACGCCTCGTCGGGTGCCTGCCCCGGAAGCGGTGGCAGGCACCCCCGGTCCGGGGTGTGCGACAGCCCACTAGGCTGGACCGCATCCCAACGACAAGGAATGGGTCAGTGACGGAGACGACACCCCGCCGGGAGGCGACGCGGCAACGCCTGGTTGGCGCGGCAATCACGGAATTCGCGGCCCACGGCATCGACGCGACCAGCGTCGAGCAGCTCTGCGAGGCGGCCGGGTTCACCCGGGGCGCGTTCTACTCCAACTTCGCCACCAAGGACGACCTGTGCGTCGCCATCCTCGAGCATCACCGCGACGTCGTGCAGGCCGGCCTTGCCCGGACCTTCGACACCCTGCCCGACGACGCCCGCGTCGAATGGGCAACCGGTGCGGCGCTGCAGACACTCTTCTCGATCATCGCCCCGACGGAGGAGTTCCGGATCACCCTCATGGAGATCCGGCTGCGGGCTCTGCGAGTGCCCGAACTGGCGTCCCGCTCCGACCGTCTCGCCACCGAGTTCCGCCCCGCTCTGCTGCAGCTCATGGAGCGGCTGTCCGGCCGATTCGGGGTGCGGCTGAAGTTGCCGCTCGATGACGTCCTCGACCTGTTCGAGGCCATGTACTTCCAACTCGACACCAGGGGCGCACGCGGCGCCGAGCACCTGCTCGGCCCGGTGGTGCTGGCACTCTCGGAACCGGTGGAGGCGCAGGCTGGATCTACTTCTCAGGCCACGCGGTCGGGGTCGGTTGTGAGTTCGACGGACAGCCAAGGGTCGTAGGGCAGGCCCCCGAGGGCTTCGGCGAGGTCGAGGCGCATGTCGTCCTGGCGGTCGACGGACCAGCTGCCGGCCGGCACCAGGTGCACGACGTCGACGTAGAGCTTCCGGCCGACCTTGGTCATCCGGACGCTGGGCTCCGTCAGCCCGTGCCTGCGGCCGACCTCGGTGACGGCGGTCAGGACGGTGTCCCGGACCTCGGCGCGGGGTGCCCCCTCCATGAGTTCCCGCAGTGCGGACCGGACCAGGACCAGCGGCTGCGGCAGCAGCATGGCACAGCCCACCAGCACCAGGACGGAGTCGATGAACGGCTCCACCGCGGTGAACCCGACGGCCCGCAGGCCCAGTGCGCCGGCGGCCCCCACGACGACGACGACGCTGAACACGCCGGAGGCCAGCCATTGCCTGGCCTCGGCCTGGAGCAGGTCGGAGTCAGGGTCGGCCCGGCCGAGGTAGCGCCAGATGGCGACGCAGCCGAGACCCGTCAGCGCGCCGTAGGCCAGCAGCGACCCGGCCGCCACCTCGGACCCGCCGTCCAGGATCACCCGGACCGCCTCGACGGCCGCATACACGAGGGTGCCGAACAACGCGAACCCCTGCAGGGTGATGGCCAGCGGCACCAGCGCGGCACGGCCGTACGGGTAGCGCACGTTCGGCGGCACGGCCGCCATCCGGGACGCCGCCAGCGACAGCCAGGTGAGCAGCATCCCGATGGTGGCGTAGGCGCCGTCGAGCAGGATGACCTGCGCGCCCGCGACCCAGCCCCACACGACGGCCAGCAACGCCATCGCCCCCGTGACGGCCAGAGACACCCGCAGGGCGGAGCGTTCGGTGTCGAGGGACGTTGCGGATTCGGGGGTTTCGGCCTGCATGCCTGTAGTCTGCCGCAGGCGAGGGGCCCCGGGGCATGCAGGATGCGTCCGGGCAGGCCCCGCACTTGGCGCCCCGGGCCGGGCAGCCGACGCCGACGCCACTAGACTCGCTCGTGAACGCCAACCGTGGGAAAGGATGTCATGAAGGTTCTCATCACCGGCGGCGCCGGCTACATCGGCAGCACCGTCGCCTCGGCATGTGAGGATGCCGGCCACGAGGTGGTCATCCTCGACGACTTCTCCACCGGCCGCCGCGAGTTCATCGGCGACCGTGTCCTGTACGACGGCGACATCGCCGACGACGCCCTGCTGGACCGCCTGTTCTCCGAGCAGAAGATCGACGCCGTCGTCCACTGCGCCGCGAAGATCGTCGTGCCGGAGTCGGTCGCCGATCCGCTCGGCTACTACGAGAACAACGTCTCCAAGACCGTGACCCTGCTCGCCGCGATACAGCGCAACCACGTCGGCCGGTTCCTGTTCAGCTCGTCGGCCTCCATCTACGCCCCCGACGAGAACTTCGTCGTCACCGAGGAATCCCCTCTGCAGCCCGGTTCGCCGTATGCGCGCACGAAGTTCATGGTGGAACTGATCCTGGAGGACTTCACGAAGGCCAGCGACGTGAAGGTGCTGAGCCTGCGCTACTTCAACCCCATCGGCACCGACCCGAAGCTGCGCTCCGGCCAGCAGCTGGAGCACCCCAGCCACGTGCTGGCGAAGCTGCTCGAGGCCTGGGACAAGAAGGAGACGTTCACCGTCACCGGCGTCAACTGGCCGACGCGCGACGGCTCCGGCATCCGCGACTTCATCCACGTCTGGGACCTGGCGAAGGCCCACGTCGCCGCTCTTGAGCACTTCGACGAGGCGACGGCGTCCTCCCCCTACCAGGTGTTCAACATCGGCACCGGCAACGGCGTGACCGTCAAGGAACTGGCGGCCTCGTTCGAGGAGATCTCCGGTGATCCGCTGAAGGTCCAGTTCGGCGACCCCCGCCCGGGCGACGTCGCAGGCGTCTACACCGTCAGCTCCAAGGCCGCCGACGTCCTCGGCTGGAAGGCGGAACTGAGCGAGACCGAGGCCGTCCGCGACGCCATCGCCTGGCTGCCCGTCCGAAAGCAGATGCTCGGCTACTGACCACCGCAGGTCGAAACCTCTTTCGGCCGCCGGAGGTCTCGACCGTCGCTCGCTGGCGCTCGCTGGCTCGACCAGCGGTGGTGGGAGTCGCTGGCTCGACCAACAGACCCCGACCTCCGCTGGTCGAGTAGTGCCCCGCGACGGAGGAGCCGTAGTCCCGCTGGTCGAGTAGTGCCCCGCGACGGAGGAGCCGTAGTCCCGCTGGTCGAGTAGTGCCCCGCGACGAAGGAGCCGTAGTCCCGCTG
>JBDHZH010000111.1:0-7673 GCA_039811745.1 Arachnia sp. | reverse complement strand
AGTCGTCGAGCGCCTGCTTGGTGCGCACGGCGTGCAGCCGGGATCGGGTCACCACCATCGCCTTGGCGTGGCCGTCGATCTTCGCCCTGGACTTCTGCAGGAAGTGCTCGACGATCACCTCTGCCTTCTGCTCCAGTTGGTAGGGGTGCAACGACACGAACCTTGCCAGCGCGGTCTTCGCCTTCGACGCGTCCAGCTCCGGGTCGTTTCGGGGATGTGCGTTCGCGAGCTTGTAGTAGGTCGCATAGGTCGTGTAGTTCGCCAGTACGTCGAGGATGAACCCCTCCTCGATCGCCTGCCGCATCGAATACGTGTGGAACGGCCGCCGCATCCCGTCGGCATCCAACCGGCCGAACGTCTCCAGCGTCTTCGGCTTCGGGGTGGCCGTGAACGCGAAGAACGACAGGTTCCGCTGCTTGCCCCGGGCAAGTGCGCTTGCCAGCAGTGATTCGTCCGGGTCGGTGGCCTCCTCCGCGAGCAGCTCGGCCGCCTCGGCCTGGGCCAGCGCGTCGTCGCCGGTCAGGACGGTCTTCAGCTTCTTCACCGCATCCCCGGTCGTCGATGAGTGCGCCTCATCGACGATCACCGCGAACCGGCGACCAATCACCCCGGCCGCCTCGCCCGCCTGGGCCTCCTCGGCGGCGAGCCGGGCCACGACCGGGAACTTCTGCAGCGTGGTGATGATGACCCGGGCCGCGTTGCCCTCCAGCGCCGCCTTCAATTGGGCCGAGTTCTCCTTGATTCGCACGATCGTGCCCGGTGTGTGGTCCAGGCCCGCGACGGTGTCCTGCAACTGCCGGTCCAGCACCCTGCGGTCGGTGATCACCACCACCTTGTCAAACACCGGCCGATCATCCGGGCCGTGCAGCCGGGACAGCTTGTGGGCCGTCCACGCGATCGTGTTCGACTTGCCCGACCCCGCCGAATGCTGCACCAACCGGTCAACGCCGGCCCCGTCGGCGTAGGTGGCCGCGACCAGCTCACGCACCGCATGCCACTGGTGGTATCGGGGGAACAGGATGCGGCCCTCGTGGGAGTGGACGAACGATCCCAGCAGATCCAGCCACGCGTCCCGCTGCCACACCTCCTCCCACAGGTACGACGTCTGGTAGCCGCCCGCCGCGGCGGACGGGTTCCCTGCGGCACCCGGCCGGCCACCGCCGGCGGTGCCCTGGTTGAACGGCAGGAACACCGTCTCCTGCCCGGCCAACTCGGTGGTCATCGCCACCCGATGCGGATCGACCGCGAAATGCACCAACGCCCGACGCGCGAAGATCAGGTCGTGCGGGTTGCGGTCTGTGCGGTACTGCGCCATCGCATGCTCGACGTTCTGGTGGGTGAGCGGGTTCTTCAGCTCCGCCGTCGCCACCGGAATCCCGTTGACCGTCAGAGTCAGGTCCAACGAATCGGCCGGGTTCGACTCCGAATGATGCAACTGCCGCACCACCCCCAGCCGGTTCGCCGCGTAACGTTCGGCCTGGCCGTCGTCCAGGCCGCTGGCCGGCCTGAAATAGCACAGCCGTACATGCACCCCGGAATCCTTCACCTGACCCCGCAGCACACTCACGGCCCCCCGATGATCGATGGCATCGGCCACGGCCTTCACGAACCTGTCCCGTGCCATCTGCTCCCCGCCGTGCCGGGTCACCAGTTGTTGCCACGCCTTCGGTTGCGATGCCTGAACGAACCCGATCACCTCATCCGGGAACAACCCCAGCCTCCGGTCGTACGCCGTCGGAGCGACCCTCGCCCAGCCATGGGCCATCAGATGCGCCTCGACGTTGGACTCGAACGCCTCCTCGTGCGTGATCATCTACCTCACCCCGGAATCCCTCTCGACGCCGTCGTCACATCCAACTCCCCCGTCACCGCCGCCGTGATCAGCGACTGCTTGTACTCGGTGAGCAGCTCGATAGCTCGCTCCCAAGTCGAGCGCGAAGCCGCCGAATCTCTAAGTGCGAGCCGAACGGCTTCGCAATAGCTGCGCTGAACAGCGATTGAGGCGACAGGCACCTCGGCTCCTCGGGCCAAGTCCGTGTTCAACCTGGCGCGAGTAGCTCCTCGTGAGAGAAGGTTGAACGCGGCGCGTGACCATGTGCCTGACAAGAAGAGGGCCGCGAACTCATGAAGCATGCGGTCATCGAGTCGAATTCGGTAGCAGTCCGCCTTCACGATTGCAGGGCCGAGATCTTCCGGCGCTACGGCACACCGCCCCAGGGGCCACCTCTCGTCACCCAATCCGGCCATGATCAAGTCACCCGGGCTCACAGCATGTGCGGAGAGTTGATCTCCGTACTCCGAAGGCACATAGGCCTTGTCCTCATCTCGGAACTCCCCCAAGCCCACGTTGCCAAGCCTGATGACACGGGTACCCTCGTCGGAATAGTGAGCCGATGTTAGGGATGAACCAAATGGTCCGTCGACTATGGACTTGAGCAAGCGGCGAATTGGAGCCATCGGGAAGCGCGACAGCAGCTCGCCGTCCAGCGCACTCCAGTGAGCACTGAGCTGAGCATCAAGCAGCTCGATCTGGCGTCCTCGCTCAGCGATAATCTGGTCGATGCGGGCGACCCGGTCGTCGAGAAAGTCCGCGATCCGCCGCTGACTCTGAAGGCTACTGTTCGGGAAGGGGAAGTTCGCCACTTGTTCTGCGTTCAGGTTGGCCTGGGTAGCGGAACGTGCCTCGGCAACAGCCTGCGGGGCATAGTGCCTCAACCAATAGGCTACGAAGCGAGCATCCGTACGTTCATTTGGGACAATACCGAGAATCGCTTGGTTCCAAGTGGCATTGATGCCCAGCGTGGCCACCGCGCCAACGCTTGCGTACATTGCGAAGAGGACGGTGCCCGGCCGTTCCGGTATCAGACCTCGAGAGGCGAGTCCCGCGGTCGTCAGACTCTTTGCCGTGGTCAGGACCTCGGAGCCCCGGCTCATGTCGCCGATGGCTACCCATGGCGTTCCGGCCGCAGCGTCGGCCCAGAACGACTCGTCCCCTGTATCAGGAGTCCCCCCAGCGCGAAACTGCACCGCATGCTTGAGCTTCACAGCCCCAACCCCCTCATCCAGTCCTGGATCTGGGCTTCGAGGTCCTTGATCTCGGCGGCGATCTCTGCGACGGGTCGGGGTGGGGTGTAGACGTAGAACTGGCGGGTGAAGGGAATCTCGAAGCCGATCTTGGTCTTGGCGTGGTCGATCCAGGCGTCGGGTACGTAGGGGTGGATCTCGGCCTTCAGGTGGGCCTCGGCGGCTTGGGTGAGCGCCTTGTCCCTTGCCTTGTCGTCGAGGGCGAGCCAGCCGTCGGGCAGGGGGATGTTCTCGGCATCGCGCAGGTCGGGGTCGGGCTCTGGGCCGTGCTTGCCCTTGATGATCGGCGCCTCAGGGTCGGACACTGCGGCCAGCTTCACCAGCTCCCGCACCACGGGCAGCGGCGCAGCCGGCTCCAGCCTCTTGATCTCGGCCGTGAGGGCGGCGGCGATGGTGAAGTGCCTGCCGATCAGCGTGGAAAGAGGGTCGGTGGATGACCCTGAGTTTCCGTCGTCGACAGGCTCAACCGACGAAACTCCTTGCCAGGCCTGCCACGGCTTGGAGTTGGCGAGTGCTTCCAGCGCGTCGGAGGTGACCTCCCAGCGACGACGAAGGGGACGTTCGACGGTGATCCGCTGGAACCCGAACGCCTCGTTGGGCAACACCTTGACCCTGGCGTCGTCGGCGAACTCCCCGAGCGCCCCGCCGTAGAGTTGCGTGATTTCGGCGATGGCGTCGGAGGTGAGTTCCTTGCGCTTGTCGCCCAGCGACTTGCGCATCTTGCTGCCGAGCTCGCGCGCATCGATCAGACGCACCAGCCCGCGATCGTCGTCGGACTTGTCGTTGGTGAGGATCCACACGTAGGTGGAGATGCCGGTGTTGTAGAACATCTGGTCGGGCAGGGCGACGATGCCCTCCAGCCAGTCGTTCTCGAAGATCCAGCGCCTGATCTCCGATTCCCCCGAGCCGGCCTGGCCGGAGAACAGCGGCGACCCGGACAGCACGATCGCCACCCTGGAACCGGTCGGCTTCATCTTCGACAGCATGTGCTGCAGGAACAGCAGCGATCCATCCGACACGCGTGGCAGACCGGCGCCGAAGCGGCCCTGATGGCCGAACTTCTCGTGCTCGGCCCGGATCGGGGCGGCATAGCCCTTCCAGTCCACCCCATAGGGCGGGTTCGCGAGGATGAAGTCGAACTTGTCGGCCGGGAACGCGTCCGCAGTGAGGGTGTTGCCGTTGCGCATCTGGGCCAGGCTGACGTCCTGGATCATCAGGTCGGACTGCGCGATCGCCCACGTCTCGTCGTTCAGTTCCTGCCCGAACACGTTGACGATCGCCTTCGTATTCATGGCCCTGATCCGGTGCATCGCACCCATCAGCATGCCGCCGGTGCCGGCGGCCGGGTCGTAGACGGTCCTGACAGGGATCGGGTTGTCGGTCAGTCTCTGTGTTGCCTGCCCGGTGAGCAGCAGGTCGACCATCAGCGTGATGACCTCGCGCGGTGTGTAGTGCTCACCGGCGGTCTCGTTGCTCATCTCGGAGAACTTCCGCAGCAGCTCCTCGAAGATGTACCCCATCGTCTCGTTGGAAACGACGCCGGGCCGCAGATCGAGGTCCGCGAAGTCGGCCAGCACGGCATACAGCAGGCCTGCCCGATCCAGCCGGTCGATCTTAACGTCGAAGTTGTAGGCCTCCATCACGCGGTAGGCGTCCGGGGACAGCTTTCGGATGTACTTGGCCAGATTCTCCGCCAAGGACCGGTCGTCGTTCAGCAACGTCTGGAACGTCCACGGCGCCGTGTTGTAGAAGCTGTGCCCTGCCGCCTTCTTCAGCAGGGCGTCCTCGCCGTCGCCGATGTTGGTGAAGCCCTTGGCCCTGGCCAGTACGGCGTCCTTCGTGGGGGCCAGCACCGCGTCCATACGCCGCAGAACCAGCAACGGCAGCATCACGGAGCCGTACTCGTGCTGCTTGAACGTGCCCCGCAGCTTGTCGGCCACGCGCCACACGAAAGCGACCTTGTCCTGGAACCCTTGTGGCGCCATCGCCTACCTCTCAACCCATGGAACAGGAAGCAACCCTAGCCAGTTGGTTTGGCCCTTGGGGGGCGGTGGTCGATTGTCGGTGGCGGCCGGCACGATATGGCGCGTCGATCAGTGCAGGTTGGGGTCTGGCGCCGGCTGTACCAGGTGTGCTGATGGTCAAACTTCCATACGAACGCCTCCTGCCAGGGCCGCTCCGGGGTCACAGGGTGGGCTGTCTGCGCACCCATTCGGCCAGTTCGACGCGGCGGCCGGTGAAGAACGGGATCTCCTCCCGGACGTACTTCCTCGGCCTCGAACGCCAGGATCCACTCGTAGTCGCCCAGCGCGAAGGACGCCACCGTGGCGTCCTCGGCCAGGCCGTGCCGGTCGGACAGGATTCGCAGGCTCACAGTGGGCGGCATTGAAGCACGCCCGGCGCACTTGGAGGAGAATCGAGCCGTGACTTCTGAGACCAGCCCCGGCGCCCCTTCTGCAGGCACTCGCCGGCCAACGGCCGCCCCGCCTGCCAGTGTGGTTCATGCGGCAGGCCGGCTGGCGCTGCCCGAATACCACGCCGTCCGCGGCCCCACGGCGATCCTCAAGGCGTGCCTGCGGTCCGACCTCGCGGCGGAGATCACTCTCCGGCCGGTCTGCAGGCACGGCGTCGATGCCGCCATCGTGTTCTCCGACAACATGACCCGGCTCGCGGTCGCAAGGGTCGACGTCGACCTCCTGCCCGTCGTGTCGCAGGCGAAGGAGGCGGCGCGATGCGTCTGAGGCTGGGAACCCGTGGGTCCGCGCTGGCGGTCGCGCAGTCGACGATGGTCGCCGACGCGCTGCGGGCGCTGGGGCACGACGTCGAGCTGGTCGTCATCACCACCCACGGCGACCGCGACCGGAGCCCGCTGATCACATTGGCCGGTGCAGGCGTCTTCGCTGCCGAGTTGCGCGCCGCGCTGCTGGCGGGTGGCTGTGACTTCGCCGTCCATTCCTTCAAGGATCTGCCCGTGGCAACTGTGCCCGGCCTGGTGGTGGGGGCCGTTCCCCGGCGCGAGGATCCCGGTGATGTGCTGTGCACGCTCGGCCCCGGGTTTGCGGATCTGCCTGCCGGGTCGCGCATCGGCACGGGCTCGCCGCGACGCGTGGCCCAGTTGCGGGCGCTCCGCCCGGACTGCGTCTTCGTCGACATCCGCGGCAACGTCGGCACCAGGCTCGGACGCGTCGCGCCCGGCGATCTCGACGGCGTCGTCCTGGCTGCGGCCGGGCTGAACCGGCTGGGGCTCGCGCCCCGTATGGAGGCGTTGCCCATCCTGCCGGCCCCGGCGCAGGGCGCACTTGCCATCGAGTGCCGCCGGGACGACGCGGAGATTCGGGCCGTGCTCTCCGAACTCGACGATGCCGCCACCCGGGCCGCCGCCCTAGCGGAGCGAGCCGTACTGGCCGGGCTGGGCGGCGGCTGCGCGGCGCCGATCGGGGCGCGGGCCGAGGTCACCGCCGACGGGCACCTGCACATCACTGCCGGCGTGTTCGCCGTCGACGGCACGAAACACGTCACCGCGTCCGACGAAGGACCGGCAGACGAGGCGCGGGAGATCGGGGAGCGGCTCGCCCGGCGGCTCCTCGCGGAAGGCGCTGCCGCGGTGACGCCGCTGGCCGAGACGCGCCCGTCGCGGTTGGCGGAGTTCCACGACGACGCCGTCGCGGCACCCGTCGCAGGGATTCTCGCCGGCCGGACCGTGCTCGTCCCCCGCGCCGACGGGCCGCTCGCCGAGGGGCTCCGCGCGGCCGGGGCCGCGGTGTGGTGCGAACCGCTGTGGGAGCGCGTCGACCTCGAGGTCCGTCCCGACGCCGACACCGGCGGTCTGCCGCGCGCCGACTGGACCGCGATCACCTCGGCCGCCACGGTGGATTCCCTTGAGGCCCGGGGTTGGCGCATCCCGCGCGGCAGCCGGATCGCGGCCGTCGGGCGCGCCACCGCCGCCGCGCTGGAGGCCGCCGGCTACGGGGCTGATCTCGTGCCGCGCGGGCGGTCGAGCGCCGAGGAGCTTCTGCGCGCCTGGCCGCATGGCGCAGGCACGGTCCTCGTCCCCGGTTCCGCGCTGTCGGGCCCCGAACTGGCCCACGGACTCCGCGACCGCGGCTGGGACGTCACCGTCCTCCCGCTGTACTCGCCGAGGCCCGTCGCCCCGTCTCGGGACCTCCGCGCGGCCTGGCAGGCCGGCGACGTCGCCGGGGTCGTCGTCACATCCGGGTCCGTCGCGCACAGCATCGACGCCGGGCTGGGCTGGCCGGAGGGGATCCGTGTCGTGGCGCTCGGGGAGCCGACGGCGCGGGTGCTGGACGCGCTCGGCGTGCACTGCGCCGTCGCCGAAACCCAGGATGCGGCGGGTGTCGTCGCTGCGTTCGGAAAACTGTGGGGGAAGCGCTGATCGATGCTGAACGTGTGCGAGTAGGGGCGTGTCGTCGGTGTCGATGCACAGATGAAGGGTCGGCAGATCGCTCGGCCCGGGGCGGCGCAGGCAGGACATGATTGATGAGCGTTTCCGTGAAGGGAGAGTCATGAGAATCAGGCCGAGGAGGCTGCGCACCACCCCCGCGATGCGACGGCTCGTGCGCGAGACCAGG
>JBDHZH010000110.1:0-7747 GCA_039811745.1 Arachnia sp. | reverse complement strand
GGTACGGGCTGGTCGTCGACTATGTCGGGTTGGGGTCGGGCTTCGCCCGGGCCATGGCGCCCGCCAACGGCGACCAGGACCCGCGCAGCGTCGAGGTGGACGCCCTCATCGACCAGTTCGAGGCCGAGCTGGACGCGACGATGCGGTGGTTCGCGGGCATTGACCACACCGTGATCGCGTCGACCACGCTGCTGGAGTGCCAGCAGCGGATCGCGAAGGAGAAGGACCAGGACGCCTTTGTCGCCAGCTTCCTGCTGCTGGAGGGCATCTGGGAGGCTTGCTGGCCACACCTCCGGCTGCGGGCCCACACGGAGGCGTACCGGTTCCTCGCCAAGATCTACGCGTCGATCGCACCGGTGGGGCCGCGCGTCGACCTGGTGTGGACGCGGCTGGGCGCCAAGACCCTCGACATCGTCTTCGAGCACATGACCGACGTGAAGGTCACCCAATCCAACGCGGTCGTCGTGGCGGACGCTGACACGATCCGCAGGCTGGAAGAGGAAGGGCTCCTGCCGGGCCTGGAAGAGGTTGAACACAAGACCGCCAACGAGGTCCTCGACACGCTGTACGGGCGGCTCAAGAAGCGGCTGGAGGGCCCCAACGGGGACCACCCGGTGTACCAGTCGCTCGCGGAGCGTCTGGAGAACCTGCGGCAGCGGACCATCGCCGAGGCGCAGCAGTCGATTGAGTGGCTGCGCGAGGCGTTCACTCTCGCCAAGGACGTCACGGCCGCGGAGAAGGCGGAGGACGAGGCTGGAGTTGATGGGCTGAACCTACTGCCCGACCCGAACGTGTTCGCTCTAACTCAGATCTTCATGGAGTATTCGACTCCGGACATGCCGGTCATGATTGAGCGCGTTGTCGAGGAGGTGGACTCGATCGTCAAGGAGGTCACGGCGGGCAACGCCGGCTGGGCCTCTACCCAGAAGGGCGACATGGCGGTCCGCAAAGAAGTCCGGCTCGTGCTGAAGGACAAGGGCCTCCACACCGTTCCCGGCCTGTTCGACAGGGCCTACGAGTACATCGCAGAGCATTACTGACGGCGGATCGCGGCCTATCCCAGGAGGGCGAGGGCGACCAGCGCGCCCGCAGCTAACCAGGGCCCGAACGGGAAGTTGGCCCGCCGGCGGCGGAACGGGGTGGCAAGGACGGCCGCAAGACAGGCAATCAGGAACGCCCACCACGCGACGGAGAGGCTGACCGCTGCGGTTGCGGCGCCAATGATCGGGATGTACTTGCCGTCACCCCAACCGAAGCCGCCAGGCCGAACCCGGTCGAGGATCCAGAAGACGACGAAGGCGACCATTCCGCCGACGGCGGCGTGGATGGCGATGCTGAGGTCGCCAGTGATGAGGGCAGCGGCCCCCACCCCCACCGCCACGACCACGCCGTGGACGGCAAGAAGGCGATTAGGCAGTCGGTGGACGTCGAGGTCGATCGCAGACAACCATGGACCGAACCACGCGAGTGGCAGGGTCGGCAGGAGCAGCGGCCAGCGCTCGACTCCGAAACGCCACGCGAGGAGTCCACTGGCCGCTGCAACCGTGATGGGGATCCACCACCGAGGCCCCGGCGAGGGCTGGCTGACTTCGCCATCGTGACGGTAGGCGAGTGTGGCGAATCGCGCCCTGATGGCCAAGCCGATGACCGCGCCGAGGACCGTGACGGCAGCAATGAGGATCAGGTCTCCGCGAGTCATTCCTGGGACCCGTGTTCCTTCTGATGCCGGTAAAACGTTGCTCGACTCCACCCCACCAATTGCGCGGCGTCGGCGGCGCTCAGCCCGCGGGCTCGCGCGTCCTCGACCGCGCGGATCTTGTCTCGGATCAACAAAGAATCGAGCGGCGGTCGGCCGAGTCTCGTGCCCGCCCTTCGAGCGGACGACATGCCCGCCGCGACGCGCTCGCCGGTCATGTGTCGTTCGTACTCAGAAAGGCGCACGATGAGGTCCACGATGACGCGGCCGGTTGTGGTGCGCGAGTCGATGCCATCCTGCACGGAGACGAGGTCGAGGCCACGCCCAACCATCATGGCGACTGTGTCGAGAACCTCGCTGAGGGACCGGCCAAGGAGGTCAATCCGCCACACAACAACGGTCTCGCCTTCCTCAACCGTGTCCAGCAGGCGGCGCATACCGGGTCGGTCGGGGGCCCTCTTCGGCGGGGCGACGTCAGAGAAGATGTTGAGAGCATCCACCCCTGCCGACATCAACGCCTCAGACTGGACGGCGGCGTCCTGGCCGGCGTCGCTGACGCAGGTGTATCCCAGAAGCCTCATGGAGAGAGTGTCTCAGAAATCCCATCCCCGTGGGTGAGACACGCTGACGGTTGAGCTCGGGCGGGTGAGGAGAGCATCTGCTGTCACAGGCGGATGCCCGCGTTCGTGGGAGAGTCGTCGCGTCAGCACCACGCGAGAAGCGAAATCCTCAAGTGCGCCATCTCCATTGGGACCAAACGGAACAAGCTACGAGAAGACTTTGAGGGCTGAGACGACAGCAATCGTCAGCGAAACGAAGCCGAAGGCAGCCATTCCGGCGAGCCACCATTCACGACTTCGTTGACGGGTCAGCCACGCCTTGAGACCTGTCCCACTGAGAATGGGCTTGACATGGTAGATGGCCATCCCGCGACGTCGTTCGATGTCCTCAAGGGCAATATGATCACGAAGCTGCATCGCAGAGTGCTTCAGCATCAGCTGAATGCTCAGGATGCTGACCACCAAACTCAACCCGGCCGCCGCAAGGCGTGACATCGGGCCTATTCCAGAGCCCAGGCCGATCGTTAGGAGGAATGCTTGTGCAGTCATCGCGAGCACGGGAGTCTGCCACATGAGGGCGTTGTGCGTATCAGCCTGTGAACTGATCGCGGCGTATGTCTCTGCGAGGTGCTTCGAGGCAGTCGTCTGTTCCACGAGCTGCGCTGTTCCCGGCCAGAGATCTGCGGGCAATTGGGAAGCGCCGAACCACTTCACGGAGAGTGCTTCACTGCCGCTCACGGGCTGCGGGTCGCTTGCCCATGGCCACTCGAAGCGATAGCACCACGAGATCGCATGCTTATCTGGATCTAGGCCTGAACCAGAAGGGCCTAAGCCCTCCTTCCTGAAGAACTCAAACGGCGTAACAGGGCTGCGTGGGAACGTTGAGCCGAGAAGGTCAGAGTTCTCCCCGGGGACGCTGCAGGTCGAGTTGACGTGCCGCATGGCCGCCTCCCGGAGCGTCTCGTCGATACCAACCCGTCCACCCAGGTGGCACCACCTCAAGCTCCCGTCCCGATAGCGTCGTTGGATGAGCGCGACCTCAGTGACCGATCCGAAGGCCTCCCTGGTGATGACGATGTCCGTGCATGCGATTGGAACGCTCGCCTTGATTCCCCGCCAGTCGTCAGAGGGGAGATCAAGCTGGTGAGGATCACTGTTTGGCAACACGGTGCCATTCTGTCACCGCACACGCGGACGCCAGGAGCAGGATCGGGATCGACCCCGGACCGGCCTGATGATCGCGGGCGAGCCGACACATGATCGAATCCCGCCCCGGCAGCCGCCTCGTGAGCTGGTGTCCTCCTCGGCCCTCGTGAGTCCGCCGCGCCTCCGGGTCAAGGTGATGACTGGTGGGTTCACCAAGGGCCGCGGCCGTGGCTCGGCCGTGTGGGGTGGATCGCTACCTGCGGCACTTCGTTGACCCCAGGTGCCGTGCCTTCCGTGAACGGTTCGGGGTAGCTGATGCGCGCCATCCGGCTGGCCAGGTCGGCGGCGGGGGCGTCCGGGTTGAGGGGTCCGTCTTCGAGGGCGACAGTTAGGGCGATGGCCACGTCCACTCGTTGGGCATGGGCGTCGTGAAGCGCGGAGGCGAGCTGCTGCCAGTGGGGGTCCGCGACGAGGCGGGGGTCGACCTCCTCGGCGAGGGTCTGCCAGCGGAGGGCGTTAGCGGCTGCGGTGAGCCGGTCGCGGACCTGTGCGGTGAGGCCGAGCTGCTGGTCGGCGAGGCGGGCTGGGTCGTTGTTCCAGGCCCGGATGAACGCCGCGACGCTGGAGCGGATGACGTCGACGTCGACGCTGATCCTCTCCGCAACGGTGTGAACGGCGGGTTCCCACGCGTCGACGGCTTGGGCCGCGATGACAGGCGCTGCTGCGAGGGCTGCTTCGACGGGGGGCAGGTTGGCAAGGCGCTCGTCGATGAGCACATCGGCCAGCGGTCGAGCCTGGTCGAGGGCATCGACCAGTTGCGGGGCGCTGCCGGTGGCCACGAGTTCGGCGGGATCGGAGCCGTCAGGCAGGGCGGCATAGCGCGGCTGGAGGAGTTGCGGGGTGAGGATCCAATAGTCGCGCTGGGCGGCCAAGTGACCGGCCACGTCGGCGTCCGTGGCGACGATCGGGTCGGCGCCGTGGCCGCGGAGTTGGGTGGCTTGTTCGCTGGTCAGGTTGGTGCCGAGCGGTGCGACGCCGACGTAGCGGCCGTGGCTGGCGCGGGTGACGGCGATGGCGTCGGCGGGTCCTTCGACGATGACGGGGATGCCGCCGGCGTGCAGGTGGCGTGCTCCGGCGACGAACAGTTGGGCCCGCTTGTGGAACAGCAGGGTCTCTGCAGTGTTGAGGTACTTCGGGCCGGCGTGGTCGAGGTCGGTCGCGTCGGGGTGGCGGCGTCCGACGAACCCGAGGACCTGCTGGTCGTGGACGATCGGGAAGACGGCGCGGTCGCGGAACCGGTCGACGAGGCGTCCGGTGGAGGCGGTGACCGCGAGGCCGGAGGCGAGCAACTCCTCGTCCGTGACGCCATGACGGTGGAGGTGGGTGACCAGGCTGGTCCAGCCGGCGGGGGCGTAGCCGGGGCGGATGCCCGGATCGTCAGTGAGGTCGGTGCCGAAGCGCTCGGCCAGGTAGGGCTGGGCCCAGGAGCCGCGGTAGCGGTCCTGGTAGTACGCCAGCGCGAGTTCGTTGACGGCCGCGAGTCGCTCGGGGGTGTGGGGGCTGGCGCGCCAGGCGTCGGCGCGGTCGAGTTGCGCGTTGAGGTCCGCGGCGGAGATCTCCGGCGGCGTCATCACCCGGCGTTCGATGGCTTCGAACGTGAAGGCCAGGTTCGGCTCGACTTCGTCGATCTGGTTGTCCTCCGTTGTCGCGCCCACGGCGTCACCGAGCTCGGCGTGCGCCGTCCGGTGCTCGTCCGGGGTGGCATCGGCGGGGTCGGGGGGCAGGTCGTCGCTGTCGGGGAGGGGGTCGAGCAGGACGCTGGTTCGCCACACGAGGGCCTGGCAGTCGTCGATGTCGACTGCACCCTGGGGCGTGCTGATGAGGTCGGTGAGCTGCCAGCCGCGGGCGAGTGCCTGCTCGATCGAGACCACGAGCGCCGGCCACCACGGCGAGACCTGCAGGGCGTCGGCTCGTTCGGGGCCGGTGGCTTGCTCGAGATCTGCCAGCCAGCTGGTGGTGATGGCGTTGTGCTGGTCAGCGAGCTGGGTGGCGACGGCGGGGGTGAGGTGCCGGCAGATCCGCCACCACACGGCTGATGCGGCGTGGTCGTCGGGGAGCTGGCCTTCGTTGGTGGCCGCGTTGAGGAGCCGGTGGGCGTCTAGGCCCACGCCGGAGATCTGCGCGAGCCGTTGCGCCAGCACGGGGAAGTAGGGGTCCCGGTCGGCGGCGGGCGCGAGTTCATGGAGTAGCGGCGTCCATTCGGCGACGGCGGGGGCGAGGTGGTCGATGATGCGCCGATCGAGGCGGGCCTGCCAGCGGGCCTCGACGGCCGAGAACTGCCGTTCGCCGGTGGGCCGGGTGTCCGTGGCCGGCGTCCGGTGCGCGGCCCGCCATACGGTGAGGTCGGCGACCGTGGCGGCCTCCGGGCGGAAGCTGCCCGCCGGTGCCCACGCCGGGAGCTGGGTGGACGCCAGCGCCTGGTCGCGCACCCGGTCGGCGAGGTCGACAACCAGTTGGTGGCGTCGCTGCAGGTAGTCGCCCCAGTCGTTGTGCCGGGCGAGGGTGACGGGCAGACCCGGCAGCCAGGGCAGGGGTCCGGGCTGGGTGTCGCTTCCGGGAATGGGTTCGAGGCGCCAGTCGAGGACCGCGGCCGGGTCGGCGGCGCTGCCCAGTTCGCGGGCCTCCACGGCTTCGGTGAGCGCCCGAACCGGGTCGGTCCCGGACGCTGCGATCAAGAGCAGATGTGCGCGGAGCGTGGGCCACGCCGGAGCATCGGGGAGTCCGGCGACGAGCTCGTCGGCGGCCTGTTCGAGGCACTGGACGAGGGCGGCTCCTGCGGTCTGTTCGGCTGCGTAGCCGAGGGCATCGCTGTACCGGGCGACGGCGTCCGCGAGCCGGTGAGCCGGGTCGGCGAGGGTGCGGGCGGTCGTGGTGGCGGAGCTGTTGTCCTCGTCGCGGGCGAGGATGCGTTCGAGAAGGTCGGTGGCGGTCGGCGGGATGATCGCCTCGGGCCGGATGAGGGAGTGGGCGTCGCCGTCGCCGACGACTTCGAGGTGGACGTGGTTGGCGTGCCGGCCGCGGGTGAGCATCGTGTACAGCTGCTGGCGGGTTTCGGCGCCGGTGGCGATGCCGTGCAGGACGTCGGCGGTGACGCCCTGGGCGCCGTGGATGGTGCACGCGTAGCCGAGCTCGACCGACTCAGGCACGTAGGCGGCGGGCAGGATCACGGTCTGCCGGTTGGTCTGGTGGATCGCGCGGAGGTCCCCGTTGGTGGCGATGGCGGTGATGGCCCAGCGGTCGCCGTTGCGGACCCAGTCGGTGCCCGAGGTGCGCAGTCGACGGTCGTTCTGCCGGGTGATGATCACGTCGCCGACCGCGGCGTCGCTGCCATCGGCGAGGGCGACGGTGCGGGTGGGCTGGCCGCCGTCGTGGAGGTGGGCCTGGGCGCGAGCGTTGAGTTCGGCCACCAGCGTCCGGGTGGGGGCGACCATGAGGGCGTCCGCGCCGGCGTGGCGGGCGGTGAGCCAGGAGTCGAAGACCTGGTCGGCGCAGGTGCCGAGGTCGCCGATGTGGACGCGGTGGTTGTCGAGGTAGAAGCCGAGCGCTTCGGGGTCGCCGGCGCGCAGCGCGAGGCTGGCGGCGCCTTCGGCCGGGTCGGCGAAGCGGACGAGCTCGTTGAGCTGCACGGCGCCGTGGGTGGCTTGGATGTCGCGGAGGACGCCGCCGGCGCCAATCGCGGCGAGTTGCTGGTCGTCGCCGATGAGGCGCACCGATCCGCCGCGGTCGAGGACGAACTCGACGACCTGGTCCAGCGAGAGGGTGTCGGCCATGCCGGCCTCGTCGATGATAACCAGGCTCGTCGCCCCGATGCGTTCCGCCCACGCGGGCAGCGGTCGCCGGTGGTTCAGGGCGTGGGTGAGGAGGGCCATCGTGTCGGCGTGGGTGTCGATCTGCGCCCCGAGCTGGGCGGCTGCGGCGGCCGACGGCGCGAGACCGACGACGCTGCCGCCGCCGTTGCGCCACGCGGTGGCCAGGGCGCGCATGGCAGTGGTCTTGCCCGAGCCGGCGGGGGCGATCGCGAGCTGGAGGCGGGCGCCCGATGTGGCCATCTCGCGGACGAGCGCGACCTGGCCGGGGTTGAGCGGGGTGCGGTTCGCGGCCGCCTCGATGAGGGCGACTTCGACGGCCTGGGTGGGTACCTGGTGGCCGCCGCGGCGTCCGGCGGCGTCGACGAGGCGGTGTTCGGCGGCGACGATCCGGCGGGAGGTGTGCCAGGTGGAGCGCGCGACGGTGTAGACACTGTCGCCGTCGTTCCGGCGCAGCGCGGCGGGTTCGGCGATGCCGT
>JBDHZH010000109.1:0-7977 GCA_039811745.1 Arachnia sp. | reverse complement strand
TGCCCGGCGAGGAACGAGCCGGGCACGTGTCGAGACCTCGACCGGGTCTGCGGGGACGTTCACCGGATCTCGACACGCCTCCTCGTTCCTCGTCGGCTACTCGATCAGCGGAATGGGGTACCTCGTCGGCTACTCGATCAGCGGGATGGGGCACCTCGTCGGCTACTCGATCAGCGGGGGTCCTGTTCCGCTGGTCGAGCACGCGAGCGACGGTCGAGACCTCTCAGGCTGAAGGGAGTGACATGACGCTGTATCGGGCAACGGTCCTCGACGCCGTCGGCGAGGACCTGGCCGGCTGCACACTGCGAGTGGACGAGGACGCAGGCATCGTCGTCCGGGACGGCACGATCGTGGCCAGGGGCGGGTTCGCGGACGTGGCCGGGCACCATCCGGGCGAGCCTGTGGTGACCCTCGACGGCGGAATGCTGCTGCCCGGGATGGTGGACACCCACGTCCACTTCCCGCAGGTGCGGGTGATCGGCGAACTCGGCCCGCCGCTGCTCGAGTGGCTCGACCGCCATGCGCTGCCCGAGGAGTCGCGCTTCACCTCGGACGCCTATGCCGATGCGGTTGCCCGGGAGTTCGTGCGAGGCCTGCTGCAGTCGGGCACCACCACCGCGCTGGCCTTCGGCGCCCACCAGGCCGCCGCTGTGGACGAGTTGTTCACCGTCGCTGCGGATGAGGGACTCAGACTGGTGGCGGGTCTCGTCGTCAGCGACCGGATGCTGCCCGCAGGGCTGCTGTGCACGCCGGATGAGGCGTATCGCCGGAGCCTTGAGCTGGCGACCAGGTGGCACGGCGTCGGCCGGATGCGCTATGCGGTGACGCCCCGGTTCTCGCTGTCGGCCAGTGACCCCATGCTGGAGGCCTGCGCCGCGCTCCTGAGGGACATCGACGGCGTCCACTTCGCGTCGCACATCAACGAGAACGACCAGGAGATCCGGGCCGTGAAGGAGATGTTCGGCGCGGCCACGTACCTGGAGACCTATGCCGGCCACGGCCTGATCGGACGCAGGTCGGTGCTCGCGCACAACGTCCACCCCGAGGACGGGGAACTCGACCTGCTTGCCCGGTCGGGGGCGTCGGTGGCCCACTGCCCGACCAGCAACGCCGTGCTGGGAAGCGGGCTCTTCCCGCTCCGCCGGCATGTCGACGCCGGGGTCCGGGTCAGCCTCGGCAGCGACGTCGGGGCCGGGACCGGCTTCTTCCTGCCCAAGGAGGGTCTGCAGGCCTACATGATCCAGCGGCTGCTGGGTGCAGAGGGGTATCCGCTCGGCGCTCGCCACCTGCTGTACCTTGCGACGGCGGCCGGGGCGCAGGCGCTCGACATGGCCGATTCGATCGGCGACCTCGGCGTCGGCAAGCGCTTCGACGCCGTATGGATCAGCCCGGCGGTCAACCCCGTCCTCGCGAGCTGTCTCGCCAACGCAGACTCCCCGGAGGACGCGCTCGCCAGGGTCTTCACCCTCGCCACACCCAACGACATCGAGTCGGTCTGGGTCGACGGTGTCCTGGTCGGGGGCCGTGGCCGCTGAGTCGCGGGGTGCCGGCGTCGGGTGGGAGGCAGGCACACCAGAAGAGGGTGGGGTGCCCGGCGAACCGGACGCCCCACCCTCGTGGTTCAGCTGACGATCAGTCGGTGAGCAGCGCGAGGCGCTCGGGATCGTTCGCGAAGACCTCCTTGGCGTTGGCCTTGGTCACGACCACCGGGTCGAGCTGGTAGACCTGCACGTCGATCTTGCCGTTGTTGACGGTCTCCTGGCCGGCGGGCAGCTTCTCACCCTTCTGCGCGGCCTTGATCAGTTCGATGGTCTTGGCGACCAGCTGGTCGGTCGGCTTCGCGACGGTGGAGTACTGCTTGCCCTGCCAGATCCACTTGATCGACTCGTTCTCGGCATCGAGGCCGGTGACGACGGGCAGCTCCTGGCCTGCCTGCTCGACCGAGGTCAGGATGGCGCGGGCGATGCCGTCGTTGGGGGACAGGACGCCGTCGATCTTCTTGTCGGAGTAGAAGCCGGAGAGCAGGGAGTCCATGCGGGCCTGCGCCTTCGAGTTGTCCCAGTCCTGGGTGGCGGCCTGCGTGAATTCCTTCTGGCCGGAGACCACGACGAGCGTGCCGTCGTCGATCTTGGGCTGCAGCACCTTCATGGCGCCATTGAAGAAGTTGGGGGCGTTCGGGTCGGCCGGGCCGCCGCCGAAGAGCTCGATGTTGTAGGGGCCGGGGCCCTTCTTCTCCGCGAGGCCGTCCAGCAGGGACTGGCCCTGCAGTTCACCGGTGCGCACCGAGCCGAACTGGACGACGCCGTCGATGCCGGTGGTGTTCTCGATCAGGCGGTCATAGCCGATGACGAGCACGCCGGCGTCCTTGGCCTTCTCCAAGACTGAGCCGAGCTGGGTGCCGTCGACGGGGCCGACGACGATGGCCTTGGCGCCCTGCTCGATCATGGTCTCGATCTGCTGCTGCTGCTGCGGCACCTTGTTGTCGGCCGCCTGAACGAGCGGCGTGAAGCCGGCCGCCGTCAGCTGATCCTTGAACATGACCTCGGCCTCCTTCCAGTTCTGGGTGCCGAGCCACGGCAGCGCCACGCCGATGGTGGCGTCTGCGGGGAAGCCGGCCGCTGCGGCGGTGCCCTCCGAGGTGCCGGTCGCGGTGGTGGTGCCCTCGCGGCCGCCGCCGCAGGCGGAAAGGCTGAGTGCTGCGATCAGCGCGGTGACCACGAGTGGTGCTGCTGCCTTGAACTTCATCAGGGTTTCCTTTCGGGTTTCCTGCGGGGCGATCCCGCAGGGTTGGGCCTGGGCCCGGGGATTGGTCAGTTGGAGGTGGAGGCGAGTTCGGCAGGCTGCTTGGAGAATCGCCGCTGGATGTTTCCGATGAACGACGGCTTGCCCTGGCTCTTGTTGGCGACGTCGAGGGCGACCGCTGCGAGGAGGACGAGGCCCTTGATGACCTGGGTCTGGTCGGCGCCGACACCCATCAGCATCAGGCCGTTGTTCAGTACGGCCATCACGAGGCCGCCGATCATGGAGCCGGTGACGGTGCCGATGCCGCCGGAGACTGCTGCGCCGCCGATGAAGACGGCCGCGATGGCGTCGAGTTCCCACATGGTGCCGTCGGTGGGGCCCGCCGCGGTGGCGCGGCCGATGAACAGGATCCCGGCCACGGCCGCCAGCAGTGACATGTTGGCCATCACGAGGAAGTAGACCTTGCCGACGTTGACGCCCGAGAGGGCGGCGGCCGACTTGTTGCCGCCGACGGCGTAGATGTGGCGGCCGAGGCGGGTGCGCTGGGTGATGACGGTGTAGATGATGACGAGCGCGAGGAGGATGACGCCGGGGATCGGGAACGACGTGCCGGGGCGGCCGCTGCCGAACAGCCAGGTGACGTAGGCGATGACGCCGACGAAGAGCACGATGCGAACGCCGCTCACCCAGATCGGCAGCTCGTGACCACGGGCGATGATGCCCTTGCGGCGGCGCAGTTCGTTCCAGACGAACCAGGCGGCGGCGAGGATGCCGAGCAGGAGGGTCGAGTTGTTCATCCCGGTGAACGAGGGGCCCCACTCGGGCAGGTAGCCGGCGCCGAGGACGGAGAACTCCTCGGGGACGGGAACGGAGATGGACTTCGACATCCAGATCACCAGGCCGCGGAAGATCATCATGCCTGCCAGCGTCGTGATGAAGCCCGGGATGCCCATCTTCGCCAGCCAGAACCCGTGCCAGACGCCGACGAGCACGCCGACCGCGAGGCCGATCAGTAGGCCGACCCACCAGGCGATGCCGAAGTCCCGGATGGTGATGGCGACCGTCATGCCGACGAACGCCGCCACGGAGCCCACCGACAGGTCGATGTGCCCGATCACGATCACCATCACCATGCCGATCGCCAGCACAAGCACGTAGGCGTTGCCGGAGATCAGGTTCTGGAAGTTCGACGACGTCAGCATCTTGCCGCCGGAGACGATGTTGAAGATGACGACCAGTAGAACCAGCGCCAGCGCCATGGTGTATTGCTGGAGGTTTCCTCCGAACACCTGCTTCAGATACTTCATGGGAGTCTTTCCCTCCGTGTCAGGAACGCGATGCCGGGGCCGCCGGCTCGGTGGTGGTGGTCATGCGCCGCATCAGGGTCTCCTGGTCGGCGTCGGCTGAGGTGAGCTCACCGGTGATCTCGCCCTCGCGGATGGTGTAGATGCGGTCGGTGATGCCGAGGAGTTCGGGCAACTCCGAGGAGATCACCAGCACCGCCTTGCCCTCGTCTGCCAGGGCGTGGATGAGCTTGTAGATCTCGTACTTGGCGCCGACGTCGATGCCGCGGGTCGGTTCGTCGAGGATCAGCACCTGCGGCGAGGTGAACATCCACTTGGCGAGCACGACCTTCTGCTGGTTGCCGCCGGACAGCGTCGCCACGCCGGCGTCGACGCTGGCCGTCTTGATGCGCAGGTCGTCGCGGTACTGCTCGGCGACCCGCGACTCCTTGTCCATCTGCAGCAACCCGCCGGAGACGATCTCCTTGAGGTTGGCCGAGACGATGGTGGTCTTGATGTCGTCGAGGAGGTTCAGGCCGAGGACCTTGCGGTCCTCGGTGACGTAGGCCAGGCCCGCGTCGATTGCCTGGGAGACGGTGGTTGGGGCGATCTCCTTGCCGGCGAGCCGCATGGTGCCGGAAAGGTAGGTGCCATACGAGCGCCCGAACAGGGAGCGGGCGAGTTCGGTGCGGCCCGCGCCCATGAGGCCGGCGAAGCCGACCACCTCGCCCCGGCGGACGGTGAACGACGCGTTCTTCGTGACGAGGCGCCCCGGCATGGTTGGGTGTTCCACGTTCCAGCCCTCCACCTCGAGCAGGGTGTCGCCGATGTGCGGGACCCACTCGGGGTAGCGGTTCTCGATGGAGCGGCCGACCATCGCCTTGATGATGCGGTCCTCGTCGACCTGGCCGGCGACCACGTCGTAGGTGTCGACGGTGTGGCCGTCGCGGATGACGGTCACCGCGTCGGAAACCGCCGCGATCTCGTTGAGCTTGTGGGAGATCATGATGCAGGTGATGCCTCGGGCCTTGAGCCCGAGCATCAGCTGGAGGAGGTTCTCCGAGTCGTCCTCGTTGAGCGCCGAGGTGGGCTCGTCGAGGATCAGCAGCTTGACGTTCTTCGAGAGGGCCTTGGCGATCTCGACGAGCTGCTGCTGGCCGACGCCGAGCGTCTTCACAGGGGTGTCGGGGTCGACGTCCAGGCCGACGCGGGCGAGGAGATCGATCGCCTGCATGCGGGCAGCATCCCAGTCGATGAGGAAGCCCCTGACGACCTCCGAGCCCAGGAAGATGTTCTCGGTGACCGACAACTCGGGGATGAGCGCCAGTTCCTGGTGGATGATGACGATGCCCAGTTCCTCGGAGTCCTTGATGCCGGAGAACGCCGCCTCCTTGCCCTCGAACAGGATCGAGCCCGAGTAGGTGCCGTGCGGGTACACGCCCGAGAGCACCTTCATGAGCGTGGACTTGCCGGCGCCGTTCTCCCCGCAGATGGCGTGGATGTCGCCCCTGCGGACGTGCATCGTGACGTCGTCGAGTGCCCGGACTCCGGGGAACTCCTTGGTGATGTGAGACATCTCAAGCAGTACGTGCATGGATCCTGCGTCTCCTTCGACTCATGACCGGACCTCTGCGACCGGCCGTTGGCATCAACTGCTGAAGACAACACTATGGATTCTCCGGCCTTGACGTCAACTTGTAAATCCAAGCGTTATGAAACTGAGACATCAGATGACGCGGCAGACGCAGGCTGGGAGCCGCCAGAACGGGCGTATGCCGGTGAGATCGCCGACTCCTTGCGTGCCGGAAGGCTCGATCGTTGAGTTCCTCAACTGAACGCAAAGTGTTGAGTTCAGGTGGTAGCGTGGCACCGTGGTTGAAGCCATCGGCGCCCGCGGATCGCAGACTTCACTGCGCGAAGCCAACAGCGCCAGCATCGTCGAGGCCGTGCGGATCTATGGACAGATCACACAGGTCGAACTGGCGGCTGTCACGGGGCTGTCTCCTGCCACCATCTCGAACCTGGTGAAGAGCCTGCAGGCCTCCGGCGTCGTGGAGACCTCCGCGACGGTGCGGTCGGGCCGGCGCGCCCAGGCCGTCTCGCTTGCCAGGTCCTCCGACCTCGCCATCGGCGTCCACATCGGGTACCGCACGCTCGAGGTGCTGCTGGCAGACGCCTCCTGGAGCGTGACGGCGTCGCAACGGCTCCCGCTGCCCGCAGACCATCGATACGACACCACCCTCGACCGCGTGGCACTGCTCGTCTCGGACATGACCGAGCGTGTCGGGGCCACGCATGCCGACATCGGCACGGTTGGCCTCGCCATGCCCAGCCCGGCCGACGGAGCCCGAACGCTGGCTGGCTGGGACCAGGTGGATGTCGGCGAGGTGCTGTCCCGCCGGCTGGGACGACCCGTCTCCGTGCTGCCCGAGGCCGAGGCCGTCGGTATCGCAGAGGCACGCTTCGGGGCCCTTCGCGGGGTTGGTTCGGCCCTGGTGATCCGAGCCTCGCACATCACCGCGGCCGCGGTCCTGCTGGGCGGCAAGCCCTTGGCGGGCGGGGGCGGCTTCGGGCACGTGCGAGTGGACCCGGCCGGTCCGATCTGCTGGTGCGGGGCGCGCGGATGCCTCAACACCCAGGTTGCGTTCGATGCCCTGGCCGACCTGCTGCGCGTGTCGCACGGCCCGCTGAGCCTGCGGGCGCTGGTGCAACGCGCAAACGACGGCGACGCCGGGTGCAGGCAGGCTGTGGCCCACGCCGCCGACGTCATCGGCTCGGCCGCGGCTGACGCGGCCATGCTTTTCGCGCCGGAGCGGATCTGCCTCACTGGCGCGCTGGCCGGCACCGGCGAGGTGTTCCTGGAGCCGGTCCGGGCCGCGCTGCGGGCCCGGCCGCTGCTTCGCGACCCGGATTCCATGGTGGTGGTGGGCGAGTGCGTGGACGCTGAGGCCAGGGGCGCCCTCGCGTTCGCAACCGACGAGCCGGCCCCCGTGACGGAAGGAGCCTCTTGATGGAGGAGCCAAAGGCACCGCTGCTCAGCCTGCGGGGGATCAACAAGCACTTCGGCGGGGTGCAGGCGCTGGTCGACGTCGACCTGGTCGTCCGCGCGGGGGAGGTGGTTGCGCTCGTGGGTGACAACGCCGCAGGCAAATCGACGCTCGCGCGCATCGTCTCCGGCATCTACCAGCCCGACTCGGGCACGATCATGTTCGACGGAGAGCCCGTGCAGATCCCGACGGCGAAGTCGGCCTTCGGGCTGGGGATCGCGACGGTGTTCCAGGAGTTCGCCCTCATCGAGGAACTCGACGTCACCGCCAACATCTTCATGGGCAGGGAGCTGGAGTCGCGCGGCCTGCTCGATCAGCAGCTCATGGACGACCTGGCGCGCCGCTACCTTGGCCGCCTGAACACGCGCATCCCGGATCTGAGAACCAAGCTGCGCGGGCTCTCGGCCGGGCAGCGCCAGTGCATCGCGATCGCCCGGACCCTGGTGGCGGACCCGAGGCTGGTCGTCCTGGATGAGCCGACGGCGTCGCTTTCGGTCAGCCAGACCGCCGAGGTACTGAGCTACATCGAGGACCTGCGCGACCGAGGGCTCGGTGTGATCCTCATCAGCCACAACCTCACCGACGTGCGGGCCGTGGCCGACCGCATCGAGGTGCTTCGGCACGGCCGCAACAACGGCTCCTTCGACACCGCGTCGGCCACCTACGACGAGATCATCGCCGCCATCACCGGCACCACGATGCTCCGCCGTTGACCTGCCCCCGGGTGCCTTGCGCCGTTGTGGGAACTTCACAAAGTTGCCGGACCGGTGTTGGGATGCGGACAGGTTGGTTCGGAAAGTTTCCACAGTCGGCGACGCGTCCGCTCGCGTCGGGGGACTATTGGTGACAGATTCAACGCGAAGCCCCGAAGAGGGTGCTGCTCAGTCTGCCCGGGAGGTACCAGT
>JBDHZH010000108.1:0-7978 GCA_039811745.1 Arachnia sp. | reverse complement strand
GCCGGGCACCGTCTGCACGTTCGCGTGCTCCTCGGGCGGCAGCTCGTACAGGTCCTTGTCGATCGGTGCCGGGGGTTCGGTGCGGTTCTGGATGCCGTCGATGCCCGCCAGCAGCATCGCGGCGAACGCCAGATACGGATTCGACGACGGGTCGGGACAGCGGAACTCGATCCGCTTGGCCTTGGGGTTGGAGCCGGTGATCGGGATGCGGATGCAGGCCGAGCGGTTCCGCGACGAGTAGACGAGGTTGACGGGGGCCTCGAAGCCGGGCACCAGGCGGTGGTAGGAGTTCACCGACGGGTTCGTGAAGGCCAGCAGTGCCGGCGCGTGCTTCAGCAGGCCGCCGATGTACCAGCGGGCCATGTCCGACAGGCCGCCGTAGCCGGCCTCGTCATAGAACAGCGGGATGCCCTTCTCCCAGATGGAGCAATGGACGTGCATGCCCGATCCGTTGTCGCCGAAGATCGGCTTCGGCATGAACGTCGCCGTCTTGCCGGCCTCCCAGGCCGTGTTCTTCACGATGTACTTGAACTTCATGACGTCGTCGGCAGACGTCAGCAGGGTGTCGTACCGCCAGTTGATCTCGGCCTGGCCGGCGGTGCCGACCTCGTGGTGGGCGCGCTCGACGACGAGGCCGGCGTTCTCCATGTGGCGCACGATGTCGTCGCGCAGGTCGCCGAAGTGGTCGACCGGGGCGACCGGGAAGTAGCCGCCCTTGTAGCGGACCTTGTAGCCGCGGTTGCCGCCGTCCTCGATCCGGCCGCTGTTCCAGGCGCCGGCCTCGGAGTCGATGTGGTAGTACGAACTGTTGGCGCTGGAGTCGAAGCGGATGTCGTCGAAGACGTAGAACTCGGCCTCAGGCGCGAAGAAGGCGGTGTCGCCGATGCCGGTGGAGGCCAGGTAGGCCTCGGCCTTGCGGGCGATGTTGCGCGGATCCCTGGAGTACGCCTCCTTCGTCAGCGGGTCATGGACGAAGAAGTTGACGTTGAGCGTCTTCGACTTGCGGAACGGGTCGACGAACGCGCTCGTCGGATCGGGCAGCAGCGCCATGTCCGACTCATGGATCTTCTGGAAGCCTGCGATGGAGGAGCCATCGAACGACAGGCCATCGGTGAACACCTCGGGCCCGAAGAAGGTGGCCGGGACGGTGAAGTGCTGCATGACGCCCGGCAGATCACAGAAGCGGACGTCGATCGTCTCGATGCCCTCATCCTTCACATAGGCCAAGAAGTCTTCGGCTCCGTTGAACATTCTCGGGTTTCCTCCAGTCAAGACGCGGACAGGAAGATTCTAGGGCTTCCGGGCACGCCGTCGTTCCACCCGTGTTACAGCCGCGTTACGACGCCCGGGTTCGATCAGTAGGCTTCCCGACGTGGATGAAGCAGCGCGACCACCGGGCGAGGCCCTCGGGCTACCGGCGACCGGACGGGGATCGCTCGCCGGCTGGTGGCCCCGGATCGGCGCATTGGTGGGGGACTGGGCGGCCAGCATGGTGATCGCAGTGGGCCTCTTCGGCTCCGGCGTCATGACCGGCGGCGGCTGGCGTGCCTGGATGATCCTGGCCGTGTTCTTCGTCGAGTCGAGCGTTCTCACGACCCTGACCGGCAGTTCGTTCGGCCAGCTGATCGCCCGGATCGGCGTCGTCAGGATCGACGGGAGGCCCCTGGGCTGGTGGCGCCCGACGGCCCGCACGTTCCTGAAGTGCCTTGTCATCCCGCACGTCGTCGTCGGCGCCGAGCGGAGGACCCTGACCGACATGCTGCTCGGCACCGTCGTCGTCAACCGGCGCTGAACAAGGTGTGCCTGATGGGTCGCGGGGTTGATTTCGACCGTCGTGCCGGGCTCCTTCGTCGCCGGGCACTGGCTCAATCAGCGTGCCCCCCGGTTGTCGAAACCAGCCGAGGGGGTCGTCAGTCGTCGGCGGCCAGCAGCCAGGCTTCTTCGAGCTCGTCCCGTCTCGCCTCTGCAGCGCGGAGTTCGGCATCGAGGGAGGAGAGCCGCTCGAAGTCGGTGGCTGCGTTCGCCATGGCGTCGTGCAGGCGAACGATCTCGGCCTCCAGCTTCCCCAGCTGGGACTCCAACCGGGTCAGCTCCTTCTTCCTGGCGCGCTCGGCGGCGGCATCTGAACGCGGCTTCTCGACCGCAGCGGGCTGCGCGGCCTCGGCCGCCTCCTCCGCGGCACGACGCCTGGCCAGGTACTCGTCCACGCCGCCCGGCAGCAGGACGCAGGAGCCGTCCCCGAGCAGCGCGTAGCTGACGTCGGTGACGCGCTCCAGGAAGTACCGGTCGTGGCTGACGACGATGAGCGTGCCGGGCCAGGTGTCGAGATAGTCCTCGACCACGTTGAGGGTGTCGATGTCGAGGTCGTTGGTCGGCTCGTCCAGGATCAGGACGTTCGGCTCCTCGAGAAGCAGCCGCAGGAACTGCAGCCGCCGGCGCTCGCCACCGGACAGGTCGCCGATGCGAGCCGTGAGCCGGTCGCCCGTGAACCCGAACTCCTCCAGGAGATTGCCCGCGCTCGCCTCCCGTCCCGTGGCGAGGCGTGTCGCCTCCTTCAGGCGGCTGACCGAGTCGAGCACCCGGTCGGTGTCGTCCAGTTCGCCGACGGCCTGCGACAGGTAGCCGACCCTCAGCGTCCGCCCGCGCTTGATCTTGCCGGAGGCCTGCTCGCGGAGCTCGACCAGGAGTTCCAGCAGCGTGGTCTTGCCCGCCCCGTTCACGCCGACCAGCCCGATGCGGTCGCCCGGGCCGATGGACCACGTCAACCTATCCAGCAGGGTGCGGTCCGCGACGCGGTAGGTGACGTTGATCAGGTCGAACACGTCCTTGCCGAGCCTGCTCACCGCGAACTGCTCAAGGGCGAGCTTGTCCCTGGGCGGCGGGACGTCGCCGATCAACTGCTCGGCGGCCTCGATCCGGAACTTCGGTTTTGACGTGCGGGCCGGGGCACCGCGCCGCAGCCACGCCAACTCCTTGCGGGCGAGGTTCTTGCGGCGGGCCTCGTTGGCGGCGGCCTGCCGCTGCCGCTCGACCCGGGCCAGGACGTAGGCGGCGTAACCGCCGTCGTAGGCGTCGACGACGCCGTCGTGCACCTCCCAGATCCTGGTGCAGACCGCGTCGAGGAACCAGCGGTCGTGGCTGACCACCAGCATCGCCAGGCCTGCTCGGGCGCGGGCCGCGAGGTGCTCGGCGAGGAACGCGACGGCCTCCACGTCGAGGTGGTTGGTGGGCTCGTCGAGGACGATCAGGTCGTGCTCGCCGATCAGCACCTCGACCAGGCCCACGCGACGGCGCTCGCCCCCGGACAGCGACTCGATGGGCCGGTCCAGGTCGATGCCGGCAAGCAGCGCCTGCACCAGCGCCCTGCGCTCAGGCCGCGACGCCCAGACGTGGTCCGGATCGTCGTCCAGCAACACCTTGCGGACGGTCTCCCCGGGGGTCCCGACGTGGTGCTGGGTCAGCACGCCGATAGAGGCGGCCTTCGAGATGGTGACCCGGCCCTCGTCGGGCTCCAGCTCACCCGTCAGGATCCGCAGCAGGGTGGTCTTGCCGTCGCCGTTGCGGCCCACGACGCCGACCACCTCGGCGCGACCGATACCCAGGGACACCTGGTCGAGCAGGGTTCGGGTCCCGAACCCGTGCGTCACGGACTCGAGGTTGACGAGATTCGCCACGCCGGTCAGCGGCCGCGCATGGCGGAACGGGCGCCCTTCGTCGAGATCGGGCCCTTCGGGATGGGCAGCTTGGGGCGCAACGCGTCGAGCGCCTTGAGGCGGGACTGGACCTCGGTGATCTTCGCGGGCGTCAGCTGCTTCGGCATCTTCTTCAGGTGGGCCACCAGCTTGTCGAGCGGCACCTGGCCCTCGCCGTTGCCCATCTGGATGACCTGCACGTCGACCCCGTAGGCGACCTGCTCGTGCTTGCGCTTCTCGCTCGCCAACTGGGCCTTCAGGTTGCCCGGGCTGCCCTCTCCGATCAGGAACAGCCCGCCGGGGCCGATGGCGCGGTGGATCAGGTCGATGGTGTTCCGGTTGCGCACGAACGCGATCCCGGAATCGTAGGACCAACCCTTCGGGAGCATCTGCAACGCGACCTCGGCGGAGCCCGCCTGACCCTCGTAGCGCTTGTAGGCGGCCTTCTTCGCCCGCTGCGTGAACACCAGCATCGCCACCAGGAGGCCCGCCATGAGCCCGGTGATGCCCCACAGGATCGGCGACTTCAGCAGGAATCCGATGACCAGCACCACGACGAACGTGCCGCCGCCCACGCCGAGCAGGATCCAGGGCAGCTGTTTGTCGTACTGCGACGTGATCTTGTAGGTCTGCGTGATCTGCTTGAACCAGCCCCAGTCACGGGGGTCGTCGGAGTTCTTCTTGCGCAGCTTCTCGGCCTTGGCTTCCGCCTTCTGCTTGGCCGCCAGCGCCTTGGCCTTCTCGCTTGCCATCATGACTCCCAGATCGTTCTCTCGTTGCGGGCACCCATTGCCGTGCGGTAGAGGCGCCCCGCCCGGTAGGAGGAGCGAACCAGCGGACCGGACAGCACGCCAGCGTATCCGATCTCGCGTGCCTCGGCCTCAAGCTCTGCGAACTCCTCGGGCGGCACCCAGCGGTCGATCGGGTGCAGTGTCGCGTTCGGGCGCAGGTACTGGGTGATGGTGATCAGCTCGGCGCCCGCCTCGTGCAGGTCCCGCAGCGCCTGCGAGATCTCCTCGCGGGTCTCTCCCATGCCGAGGATGAGATTGGACTTGGTCACCAGGCCCTCCTCGCGCGACCAGGTGAGCACCTCCAGTGACCTGTCGTACCGGAATCCGGGACGGATGCGCTTGAAGATCCTGGGCACCGTCTCGACGTTGTGCGCGAACACCTCGGGCCGGGTGTCGAAGACCTGCTGCAGGAGTTCCCTGCGTCCGGAGAAGTCGGGGGCCAGCATCTCCACGCCGACGCCGGGATTGACCGAGTGGATCTGCCTGATCGTCTCCGCGTACAGCCAGGCGCCCTCATCCGGCAGGTCGTCCCGGCACACGCCGGTCACCGTCGCGTATCTCAGACCCATCTTGCGAACCGACGCCGCGACCCGCATGGGCTCGGACGGGTCGTAGCCCTCCGGCTTCGCCGAGGTGATCTGGCAGAAGTCGCAGCGCCTGGTGCACTGGTCGCCGCCGATGAGGAAGGTGGACTCCCTGTCCTCCCAGCACTCGTAGATGTTCGGGCAGCCCGCCTCCTGGCACACGGTGTGGAGCCCCTGGGAGGTGACGATGTTCTGCAGGTCGTTGTAGTTGGGGCCCATCCGCGCAGTCGTCTTGATCCAGGAGGGTTTCTTCTCGATCGGCGTCTCCGCGTTCCTCGCCTCGATGCGAAGCAGACGACGGCCCTCTGGCTTGACGGTGGTCACGTCGCAAAGCCTACCGGTTGCGGTCAGGAAGTGATCTCCTGCGACAGGTGCCTGGCCAGGATCGGCTCCAGGTCCTGCCCGACCTTCCAGACGTCCCAGTTGCCCGGCTTCTCCTCGGCCAGCGACGTCACGCCGGCATCGTCGATGCCGCAGGGGATGATGTTCGAGAACCGCTCGGCGTTCGGCAGGACGTTCAGCGCGAAGCCGTGCATGGTGGTCCGCTTCGCCACGCGGACGCCGATGGCGCACACCTTCCGATCGGGGCGGTCACCGTCGGATGGGAACCAGACGCCGGTGCGGCCGGGAATCAGCACCGGGTGCAGGCCGTAGCCCTCGAGGAGTTCGATCACCGCGGCCTCAAGGCGACGCACGTGGTCGACGACGCCGACCCCATCGGCAAGGTGGACGATGGGGTAACCAACCAACTGGCCGGGGCCGTGGAATGTGATGTGCCCGCCCCTGTCCACGTCGATGACGGGGGTGCCGTCCTTGGGTCGCTCCTCCGGGGCGGTGGCGCGACCCGCGGTGTACACGGGCGAGTGGTGCGTGAAGATGACGAGCGGGCCCCGCTCGCCGGAGGCCACCTCGTCCAACACCTGACGCTGGTAGTCCCACATGTCCTGGTAGTCGGACAGCTGGGGGTTGGGTCCGAAGCCCACGTACTGGAAGCTCACCGTCATGGGCTCCATGCTATGTCCGGCGGGCGTGTCGGAACCGGGGAGTTTGGCTCGGGCGGGTTGCAGGGGCAAGGATGCCTGACGTGAGGAACGGATTGTGGCCCGGGCTGTTGGCATACGTCCTGTGGGCGTTGTTCCCGATCTACTTCCGGCTGCTGGAGCGCTCCGGCGCGGTCGAGATCATCGGCTACCGCGTCTTGTGCTCCCTGGTCTTCTGCGCGGTCCTGGTCGCACTGGGTCGACGGTGGGCCGAGTTGCGTTCGGTGCTCCGGAACCGGCGCGCCACCTCGATGCTGGCGATTGCCGGGGTGCTGGTCACCGCCAACTGGACGCTGTACGTGTTCGGGGTCAATTCCGGACGCACCCTGGACGCCGCCCTCGGCTACTTCATCAACCCGCTCGTTGCGGCGCTGCTCGGCGTGCTGGTGCTCGGTGAGCGGATGGCGCGGCTGCAGTGGCTGGCGATGGCGGTCGGGACGGTGGCATGTGTCGTGCTGGTCGTCGACTACGGCGAAGTTCCGTGGGTCGGCTTCGGACTGGCGCTGACGTTCGGCGTCTACGGACTCCTGAAGAACCGGGTCGGTGCGAAGGTGCCGCCATTGGTCGGCCTCGGGGTGGAGACGCTGGCGGTGGCCCCGGTGTTCATCCTCTACCTGGGTTGGCTCGCGGCGACGGGCGGTTCGACGGTCAGTCCCACGACCCCCTACGGCTGGCTGATGTACCTCGCCGGTCCGGTGACGGCCGTGCCACTGCTGCTCTTCGCGGCCGCCGCGAGGGCGTTGCCCCTGGTGACCATCGGAATGCTGCAGTACATCGCGCCGATCGGCCAGTTCCTCATCGGGTGGCTGGTGTTCGGTGAGCCGATGCCCCCGGGCCGTTGGCTCGGTTTCGCGCTCATCTGGGTGGCGGTCCTGATGTTCGTCGTCAGCGCACTCGTCAAGTGGCGGCGGCGGTCGAAATCGCCGGTCACGGCCTGACGCCGTCCCCGGGGCTCCCGGAACGACGGATGCGGCGGCCGGCCTTGGCCGACCGCCGCATCGAAGCGGTGAAGCTGACGTGTCAGAGGCCGAACTCGCCTCCGAAGTCGCCCTCCTCAAGGCGCTCCTTGATGGCCGACAGGAAGCGGGCGGCGACCGCACCGTCGACGAGGCGGTGGTCGTAGCTGAGGGACAGGTACATCATGTCGCGGATGGCGATGGTCTGGCCGCCGAACTTGTCCACCACGACGACGGGGCGCTTCACGAGCGCGCCCGTGCCGAGGATGCCGACCTGCGGCTGGTTGATGATGGGCGTGTCGAACAGTGTGCCGGCCGAACCGTAGTTGGTGATGGTGAAGGTGCCACCGGACAGTTCCTCCGGGCCGATCTTTGCGTCGCGCGTGCGCTTGGCGAGGTCGGCGATCTTCTTCGCCATGCCGGTGACGTTGAGGTCGCCGGCGTCACGGATCACGGGCACGAGCAGGCCGCGCGGTGTGTCGACGGCAATCCCGATGTGCTCACCGTCGGCGTAGGTCACGGTGCCCGCCTCGGTGTCGATGGTGGCGTTGAGGACGGGGAACTGCTTCAGCGCCTCGACCGCAGCGGCCGTGATGAACGGGAGGTACGAGAGGGAGGCACCCTCGCGCCTGCGGAAATCGTCCTTGGCGGCGGCGCGGATGTGGCTGATCGACGTGAGATCGACCTCAACCGTGGCGGTCAGCTGGGCCGAGACCTGCAGCGATTCGACCATCCGCGTGGCGATGGTCTTGCGCAGGCGGCTGAGCTTCTCTGTCGTGCCACGCACCTGGGGTGCGGCGGGGGCGGGTGCCGCGGGAGCGGCGGGTGCGGCCGGCGCCGGTGCGGCTGCAGCGACAGGGGCGGGGGCGGGTGCGGGTGCGGGCGCGGCCGCGGCCTGCTTCGCGGCCTCGGCGG
>JBDHZH010000107.1:0-8072 GCA_039811745.1 Arachnia sp. | reverse complement strand
ATCACGCCCGCTACACGCGCCGGATCATGCTGCAGAACGTGGTCCTGTCGATCGCGTTGATCGCGGTCCTGATCCCGCTCGCCCTGTTCGGCGTCCTGGGGTTGGCGGCCGTGGTGCTGGTTCACGAGGTGGCCGAGGTGTTCGTGATCGCCAACGGTGTCCGCGCGGGTCGCACCACCCACCTGCCCACCCTCACCGCATTGGCCGACAGGCCCGCCCTGCAAGGAGCGACAGCGTGAGCGCGGGCCACGACCACGCGCCACTGGGCACCCATCGGGGCAGGTTGGCGATCGCGTTCGGGATCACTGTCACCATCCTGGTCGCCGAGGTCATCGGCGCGTGGTGGACCAACAGCCTGGCGCTGCTGGTCGACGCCGGCCACATGCTCACCGACGCCTCGGGCCTGCTGATGGCGCTCATCGCCGCCAACCTCGCCCTTCGTCCACCCACCCCCGAACGCACCTGGGGTTGGCGGCGCTCCGAAGTGCTGGCTGCCGGAGCCCAAGCCGCGGTCCTCTTGGGGGTCGGGGTGTACGCGTTCGTCGAGGGTGTTCGGCGCCTGTGGACGCCCCCGGAGGTCACCGCCGGCGGGCTGCTGGTGTTCGGCATCGTCGGTCTGGTCGGCAACATCGTCTCGATGCTGGTACTCAGCTCGGGCCGCGGTGCGAACCTCAACATGCGCGCCGCCTTCCTTGAGGTCGTCAACGACGCCCTCGGGTCGGTGGCGGTGATCGTGAGCGCGGTCGTGATTGCGCTGACCGGCTGGACCCGGATCGACGCCCTCGCAGGCATGCTGATCGCTGCCCTGATCGTGCCGCGGGCGATCACCATCCTGCGGGAGGCGGGGAGCATCCTGCTGGAGTCCACTCCTCCGGGGTTGGACCTCGAAGAGGTCCGTCGTCACATCCTGGAGGTGCCGCACGTGGTGGGGGTGCACGACCTGCACGCTTCCACCATCGCCACCGGTCTGCCGGCCCTCACCGCCCACGTCGTGGTCGAGGAGGCCTGCTTCGCCGACGGCCACGCCGCCCAGATGCTGACTGATCTCCAAGCGTGTGTGGCCGACCACTTCGACGTGAGCGTCGAGCACTCCACTTTCCAACTCGAATCACCCGACCACGCGCAACGCGAACACACCACACACACCTAGCTCCCCCCAACCCGCAGGCCAGGGGTACACAGCTCTTGGCGACACTCCGAACTGGGAAACTTCCACCATGGACACACTCAGATCAATGGCCTTGTTCATCGCGGCAGCCATCGCCGAGATCGGCGGAGCCTGGCTCGTCTGGCAAGGAGTACGCGAACACCGCGGCTGGATCTGGATCGGTGCCGGCGTTATCGCCCTCGGCCTGTACGGCTTCGTCGCCACCCTGCAACCCGACCCCAAGTTCGGTCGCATCCTCGCCGCCTACGGCGGAGTCTTCGTCGCCGGCTCCCTCGCCTGGGGCATGACCTTCGACGGCTTCCGACCCGACCGCTACGACATCGCCGGCGCCCTCATGTGCCTGATCGGCGTCGCCGTCATCATGTACTCGCCACGCGCCGCCTGACCCCCGGTCCCACGCGCATCTTCTGAGATGGCGATGACCAGACCGGCAGTGTGGTGGCCGTTTCCAGCGTCAAGGATCCGGCTCGGTGACCGGAACTGCTCGCCGTGGCGCCCCCTGTGCCGGCCAAGTCAGAGGATCGAGCTGAGGTCTGACCCGACGGTGGGATAGGCAGCAGTCATTGACTTCAGTTGACTGGTGGTCAGGTTGAGCTTCATGGCGAGGGCGATGAGATTGACGACCTCGCCGTACTCGGGGCCGAGAAGGTGCGCTCCGACGATCCGATCCGTGGATCGGTCGATGAGGATCTTGGTGGCTGCGGTGGTCTCACCGATCCGGTAGTTGGAGTACCAGCCACTGGTGTCGCGGTAGCGGACGTCGATGTCGATGCCTTGATCGCGGGCTTCTTGTTCGAGCATCCCGACCCGAGCCACTTCGGGGATCGTGAAGACTGCCGTGGGGACACCGCTGTAGTCGGGGACGGTCGTCGAGGCCTTGAGCATGTTGGACGCGGCGACCTTGCCCTCAAACACCGCGACTGGGGTCAGCGGCATCCCCGGGGTGTTGGCGGCGTCGCCGGCGGCGTAGACGGCTGCGTTGCTGGTGCTCTGCAGGTGGGGAGCGACCCGCACTCCACGTTCGTCCCACTCGACCGCGGCGGCGTCCAGGTTGAGGCCGGCCAGCTCCGGGACTCGGCCGGCGCCGTGCACGACGAGGTCGAACCCCACCGTCTCGGATTGACCGGATCGCTCCACACTGACCTGAAACCCTCTCCGGGACTTCTCGATCGCGGTGATCGTGGTGGAGCGCCACAGCTCGATCCCCACCTCACCGCCGCGGCTGATCAGGAGTTCGACGAGGTCGGGGTCGAACGCCTTGAGCGGCCTTGGCCCGCGGTCGAGGATGACCGGGGCGCTGCCCGCGCGTGCCGCGATGTGGGCGAACTCGAAGGAGATGAAACCGCCACCGACGAACAAGATCCGTCGCGGCAATTCAGGGAGCTCCATGAAGTCGGTGCTGTCGACCAGGTGTTCGTGACCGGGGAATTCCAGTGGCCGAGGGCGAGCGCCGGCGGCGATCAGGAAGTGTGCGGCCTGGTAGGAGATGCCGCCGATCGCCAGGGTGTTCGGTCCAGTGAACCGCGCCTGGCCGTGCAGCGTGTCCACACCGTTGCCGGAAAGACCGTCCTCCATCCTTCTCGGGACCGGGTCGGTGAAGCCGTGCTTGTGCTGGATCAAGTCGGCCCAGTTGATCGACAGGCCGGCAGCGTCGATCCCTTTGCCCCGCATCAGTCGGGCGCTGTCGATGATCTCGGCACCGCGACGCAGGATCTTCTTCGGGTCGCACCCACGCAGTGCGCAGGTGCCGCCGTACGGAAGCGCGTCGACGATCGCGACGCGCCAGCCCGCGGCAGCGCACTTGTTCGCCGCAGTCACGCCGGCCATGCCCGCGCCGATCACGATCAGGTCATAGCCGGGGGTCATCACGCCTCATCGCGCCAAAGACCAAGCGCTCCCCGGAGTTGCTCCAAGGAGGGCACGCCCGCCATCCCGTCAGGGGTCCGGTAGATCCGGCAGGACAATCCCACGCTCGAGCCTGGCCCGGCGAAGACATCCACACCGTCGACCAAGATGCTCGGCGAGCCGTGGAACCGCAGCCGTTCTGCGTCTTCCAGCGTTTCGACGCGGCGATGGCTTACTACGACCCCCGGTGACTCGGCAGCGATCGCGTCGAGCCGTTGGGCGGCGATCTTCCAGTTCGGGCAGTCGTCGAAGTACAACAGTGAGACGTCCATGTCCACGACGGTAAACCTTGTACCGTGGTAGAAGGTCAAGGGGGGCGGAAGAGATGTTGATCGGTGAGCTTGCCGAGGCAACTGGGATGAGTAGGCAAGCCATCCGGTTCTATGAACGCAAGGGCCTAATGCCCGAGGCGTCCCGGGGCCCCAACGGCTACCGCGTCTACGACGATTCGACGCTCGCCCGGTTGCGCTTCGTCAACCTGGCGCAAGCAGCAGGCATGACACTGTCCGAGATCCACCGCATCATCGAGCTTCGCGAGGACGGGATTGTCCCCTGCGCGCACGTGGTCACGCTCATCGACAACAAGCTGACCGAAGTCCGCGCACGCATCAGACGCCTTGCCGCCCTGCAAGCAGAACTCGAAGGACTACTCCAACACAGCCGCCTGCTCGACCCCGCCGACTGCGCAGACGACGACATCTGCCACATACTCACCTGACCCGACTGGACGAGTCATGCCCGTGCCACGAATCGGGGGCCGCGCCGAACCATTCTCAGCTGACGGCTCACCGAGATACGGCTGAACGCCCTATCGCAAACGCTGACATGCGGGCCGCCAGGTCGACCGTGAGCACCTCGATCTCCCAGGCCCGTTCCTTCTGGGTGCCCGCCTTCACGCGGCACGCACTGGCCTCAACGAGCCACCTCCCCCGCGCCGCCCGCGTAGCCAAGGACGGGCTGGACCGCAGACTCCTCGAAAGCATCCTCCGAAGCCGAAGCGTCGTGGACATGGCGGCAGACGTAACCATGAGCCTGTCAGGCACCCACAAGCGCCTACAGAGGATCTTCCGCCGCGCCGGCGTTGAGAACCAACGCGCACTCTTGGCCTGGCTCAACCGGCGGCGCTGAGGGCAACAATCCAGGGACACAAGTGCCTGAGCTTCAATCGACCCACAGTCTGCCGAGAGCCACACCACAGCAAGACACCGACCCTTCACCCGGCGGGCCACTCCTGCTCGGGGTCGAGAAGGCAAGGCACTTCGCGTGGGGAACCCTCGGGGTACCGGCGATCACGCCACCAAAACCACCCGACCACCGGAACCCACCGCACGGCCACGTAGAGACTCCGGCCCTTGCCGGCGTCCACACCAGCAGCACACAAGCGGTAAGCGGTCCTCGGCGCCAAAGCATGGTCACCACCGCGGGGAACGAGCCCCACCAACCAGGCAAGAAGCCTGTCCCCGACGGCAATCGGAAGCGCGTCCCCGGGTGTCACCCGTTGTCAAAGACGAACCAGCCCCAGAAACAGAGAATCGGCGAGAGGTTTTACCTCCCGCCGATTCTCGGTATTTGCCCTAGTCAGGGGCACTTTTGTGCGCGAAAGAGGAGTTGAAGCTCTCTGATATCCAGCGATAATGACCCCCTGACAAGGAACTTTGGTCGGCCGTCGCCATGTCGTCACCTTGCCGTGGGGAATACGTGGGGAATCGCTCCGCACCCGAGATCCGCGCGGATCTGGGGTCCATCGCTGCCCTTCAGTATAGGCGGGGCCTGCCCCGGGATCACTGGCGAGCCAGCGGATGAGGACGCGTGCAGGTTCGGCTCCCTCCTGTGCGGCGTGAGGCCTGGCAAGTCCGACACCGACCACTCGCAGCAACAAGAAGGCGGGGGCACCGTTCCTGCTTGAGGTCGTGCGGCAAGAGCCGCGTCGAGGACACACGCTGTCGTATGGGCCAGGTGAGGAGAGGTCGTCCATCGCGAACGTCATGGTCAGCGGCCCACCGAGGGGACCAGCGCCGGCGAAGGCACCGTCGGCGGCTCCGGGGTGATGGCCTGGCCGACGGAGACTGCCTCCCAGCGCGTGGGGTCCGTCTGAACTCGGATGTCACTCTCGAGAGCATCGAGCGCGTTATCGGTGATGGTCGGAGCCGGCTGAGTGGCCTGAAGAATGAGGTCTGCGGCGCCAATGACACGTTGGCCTGTGCTGCGGAGGATGTCGGCGAGGTCACGCTGCTCGGTCACCGCGTTGAGTGCCCAGCCGGCGACGTAGTTGAAGGTGTACTGGCTGGAGTCGAGCCCGTGGGCGCTGGTCACCATGTACGCGACGGATTCGGCCTCGACTTCGAGGATCCCGCGACAGTCGCGGCCCTGCTGGTCTGGGTGGAGGATCACGTGGCCGGCTTCGTGGGCCAGGGTCTTGACGGCCTGGGCGTCGTCAACGTCGTCGCGGACCATGACGAGCCGCCGCCCGAAGTCGGTGTAGCCGTTCGGCCCGCCGAGGTCCGCGCCGCGACGTACGTCGAATCCCCGTTCTTCGAGGAGGCCTTGGAGGCGATCCCACAGTCCGACGGGGGCTTGCCCGGTGAGGAGGGCGGCCTCGCCTACCTTGGGGTCGGGTAACGGAGGCCCGTCGGTCTGCCGGATATCAAACACCGTGACTGGTTTGGTCCCGACCACTTGGGTCCGGTGCAAGACGCGGCCCTGGTTGTCGCGCACAGGTCGGCCCGCGTCGTCGAGGCGGGGTTCGCGGCGAGTGATCGGGGCGAGAACCTTGATGCCAGTCTCGCCCCGGCGCACCTGGCGCCCCATCGCCTTGAACGCCTGATAGCCGGCGACGTGGGTCGCCTGGGGGTCCTGAAGCATGATCAACAGCGAGTTCCCGAACGAGTAGCGATGGAACTGGCTGGAGAACTTTAGCCAGGCCTGCCATGCCTGCGGGTCGTTAAGAGCGAGGATGCCGTCACTCAACTGGGTGTGGAGCTTGTCGAGCGTCGCCTGCCGCGCCTCGGCGGCTGCGGCGCGCTCGGTCTCGCTAACTGCCATCATCCGCGGCCCTCCCTCAGCGCGGTCACATGGTCGAGGGTCGCCTCGATCGCGTCCGTGAATGCGCCGGACTCGGACAGCGCTCGGGTCCGCATAAGGAGGTCCTCGACGATGAGGGGGACGTCCGCGACAGGGAACTCGGGGTCTTCGCACGCACCCCCTCTCGGGATGCCATCCGCCGGCACGCTGTCCTGGCAGACCGGGACGATGGTCGCGTCGGCCCTCCTCCCGCGCCGACGGTTGATGAGGGGAGGTTGAGGCACCGCTTGCCCCGCCACCTCGCTAACGTTCACGTGGTCGTCGCCGAGCCCGAACTCGACACCCCGGCGGGGGATCTCCCACTGCATCCCTGCCTCCTACCCTCGGCCAGACAAGCCAAGACACACGGCATAACGGATGTCGGCGGGCCGTGGTGGACAACCCCGGGGCTCTTGAGCGCCTTGGACTGCCCACCGCGCAACCCGAAACGACCGTCAGCCCCACGCGCGCCACGGCGTTAGGAGCGCCTTCGCCACACTCCAAGTGGGCCAGTGACGGCATGGCTCGAACGATTCCCTTCGTGGGCGATCGGGGCCATGATTGGCCGCTTTCGGAGGAGCAGCACGGAGAGTTTGGCGATGGAGCCGCCCATAACATGCTCTCGGGAGAGCTGACGCAGCGCTTGCGGCAGCTATACGACTTCTCGCTTCAGGATTCCGATCCCGAATGCGGGTCGGACTTTGGCCCAGAGCCGGAGTGTCTGGCTTGAGGAGAGCCATCAGGGCTTGTCGATCCTGCGGCGTGAGTTGCGCCGGGTCCGTACCAGCGGCTGCATACTCAAGCTCCTGAGCTTAGGGTGCATCTTATGGCAAGCATCCCGGTGCTCCTCGAGACGTTCAGCTGGCCGACGCGCTCGGCGGCCGAGGCAGCATTCCGCAGGATCCTGCGGGACTCCGGCTACTCAGTCGGCGACGTCATCTCGGACCCCGTCCATCACCGGATGCTCATCGAACTCCTCGAACGCCACCCGGACCAAGCCGAGAAGACTGGCCCGGGCGTCAAGGAGTTCTTCGTCGGTCGGACTCGGGATGCAAACGGAGTATTCGTAGGGGCAAATGCGATCGGCATCTGGATCCGCCGTGTCGATGGGCAGGAAGTGGACTTCAGCTACCTCAGCGCCATTCGCCAGAACTCGCTGATGTCGGACGCCAAGGAGGCGCTGCGGACCGAAGTGGACGAACGGCGACAGGAGTACCGCGAAGCGCGCTTCGCTTCGCGCGAGGAGGTGCAGAGCGACCTCTCTGGAGAGCGGATCGATAATTTCCGCGACGCCCAGGTCATCTATGTGAGCCCGACCTGGGGACAGCTCACCTATCGATTCGCGGAAAGTGAGGGCGGTTGGGGCGAACTGGCCGTAGCCCCTGCGTCGAGTGGGATCGCCGCCGTAGGGTCACGGCTTGCTGATCGGAGCCAAGCAGGCCGGTGGCTGATATTCCATGCACGCCACGCCAACCTTGGACTCGCGACTGCTTCCGAAGCCTCCCGACGTCGCCAGACCAGTGATCTCGACTGGATGCCTCTCGATACGAACGATTAATTGGTCTTGGTCTCGGTCTCGGCGCGCCGCGTCGCAACCTTGAGCAGCTCGCCTATCTCGCGTTGGAGGAGCACCGGCACGCCGAGCCCGTCAAGGTTCTGAGCCGCAAGCCACGTCAGGGCTTCTGTCCGCGACCACTCGTCGACTCCGATGAAATCGGAGAGGGCGACGGTGGCTGTCCGGGAGAGTCCGAGCGACATGAGCACTACCTCGCTCGTGCGGGAAACGCCGAGTTCGAGCATCATCGCGTAATCAGGTCTAGCGGCGGTTTCCAACCCGAGTTCGGCTGAGTAGAGCTCGAGCAGATCGGCGTAGCAGGCGAGGTACTTGGGCGCATGGAACCGTGCGATCGATTCGATGTCTCGCATGACGTCTCGGATC
>JBDHZH010000106.1:0-8076 GCA_039811745.1 Arachnia sp. | reverse complement strand
CAAGAAGATCCCGTACTGGGAGCTGATCCCGGTCGTGGACCACACCCCGCACAACTGGTGCGTGCCGAGTTCGTGGGCGATGGTGCTCGGCTTCTACGACAACTACGTCAAGGGCAAGGGGACACTTCTCGGTTATGGGCGCTGGATCGACCACTGGTACGAGCTCACGCCCGGCGGGTTCAACCTCCCGAACCTGGTCGACGACGTGCTGCCCCCCAGCGACGCACAGGCGATCAACGGATACACCTGGGCCGAGACCAAGACCATGGCCTCGGCCGCCAACGAGTGGGGCTGGGCGAGCCTCAAGGCGGAGGTCGACGCCGGGCGTCCCTGCTTCTTCACCATCGAAGGCCACACCACCGCGGCGTTCGGCTATCGGGTGACGAACACGGGCGAACGGTTCGCCATCGTCTGGGACCCGCCGAACCCCTCGACTCCGACCTATGTGAACGAGTACAGCATGTCGGTCTGCGTCGCCATCAGCGCGGTCACCTTGGCGGGCGGCACCGACCAGGAGGGCCTCATCATCGTCGCCCCCGACGGCGGGGAGACCTTCAACGCCGCGGTCCCCAACGAGATCGTCTGGTTCGTGTGGGGGAGCGGCATCACGAAGGCGCGTGTCTCCTTCTCGCAGGATGGGGGCAACAACTGGCAGGTCATCAGCGATCAGGTTCCGGCACGGGGTGCCTGGAACGGGTTCGCCTGGGTTCCTGGCGTCCCCGGCAATCGTGTCCGGGCCAAGGTGGAGGGCCTCGACGCGGCCGGCAACCTGATCGCCGCGGATGGCAGCTTCCACAACCTCACGGTGAAACCGGCGAAGACCGGCGGCGGCTGGGCGCAGATCTGGGGGCCGGCGGGCAGCGTCATCGCGGGCGACGTCCCGGGATCCAAAGCCGTCGTCTACGCCACGGAACTCGGCTCGGGAGACATCCACCGCTGGGACTCCCAGGCGGGCGGCTGGACCAAGGTGGGCGGGCCGGGCAAGGCCTTCGTGCTCGACGACCAAGGACATCTGTACGGGTTGGCACCCGATGGCAGTGCGGTGTACCGGTTCGACGGCACGCCGATGGCATGGACCCGGATCGGGGGGCCCGCGAGCGCCCTGTACGCAGGCGGTGGTTCCCTGTTTGCCACGAACCCGCAGACAGGGGACATCCACCTGTACGCCAACGCGCCGATGAGCTGGAGCCGGATCGGCGGCCCGGGCAAGACCTTCGCCGTCGACGGGAAGGGACGTCTCTACGGGATCTCCCCGGCAGGCGGTGCCGTGTACCGGTGGGACGGCAGCCCGCTGCAGTGGACCCGGATCGGGGACCAGGCCGTCGGGCTGTGGGCCGGCGGGTCCGGGCTGTACGCGACGCGTGGGCCGGGCAACGACGTCCACCGTTATAGCCTTGCGGGCTCCCTGTGGACCAAGGTGGGGGGTCCCGGCAAGGCATTCGCGGTGGACGACGGCGGCAGGCTGTACGGGCTCTCGCCGCAGGGTGCCTCCGTCCATCGAAACGATGGGAGTTGGGACAACCCTGCGGCATGGAGCCAGATCGGCAGCACGGCCGAGGCCATCTTCGCGGGCGGCAGCGGACAGTTGTTCGCCACCTCCCCAGGCACCTGCGACCTTTGGGCGTTCAACTGACGAGTGCTCCCGCCCCATCCTCGGCAACGCGCCCGAGTGTGGTGGCGAGGATCTTCGCCAGCCCGCCCGGCACCTGCTCGCGCAGTTCGTAGCGTGCCCGGACGATGCGCTTGGACACGGATACCAGGTGGGTCAGGTCGATCGGCGTCCCGGACACCACGACGTCGCAGTCGACGGCCTCGATGGTGGCGGCCAGGTCGCGGACCTGTCTCTCGTCGTACCCCATGGCAGGGATGACGCCCAGGGCGTTGGGGTAGCGCGCGTAGGTCTCGGCGATGGATCCGACCGCGGCGGCCGCGGGGCTGACGATCTCCGCGGCCCCGGCCGCCAGTGCGCCCGCGACGCCCGCCCCGGACGTCATCGAACCGTGCGTCAGCGTCGGTCCATCCTCAACGACGACGACCCGGCGGCCGCGCACGGCGTCGGGGTCGTCGACGGTGACGGGACTGTCGCACAGAAGGATCTCGGCCTGCGGATTGACCGCGTGGGCGTTCGCCTCCACCGTCGCGATCGCCTCCGCTGTCGCGGCGTCGCACTTGTTGACCAGGACGACATCGGCCATGCGCAGGTTCGCCTCGCCGGGATGGTAGGCCAACTCGTCCCCCGGCCGCAGGGGGTCGACCACGACCAGGTGCAGATCGGGCGCAAAGAACGGCAGGTCGTTGTTGCCCCCGTCCCAGATGACGACGTCCGCCTCACGCTCGGCCTCCCTGAGGATGCGCTCGTAGTCGACGCCGGCGAACACCACCAGGCCCATGGCGAGGTGCGGCTCGTACTCCTCTCGCTCCTCGATGGTGCATTCGTACCTGTCGAGGTCGGCCATCGTCTCGTAGCGTTGGATTGCCTGTGCAGTGAGGTCCCCGTAAGGCATCGGGTGGCGGACCACGACGGGTCGCAGCCCCCGTTCCAGCAGCAACCGTGCGACGTACCTGCTCGTCTGGGACTTGCCGGCACCGGTGCGCACGGCGGTGATCGCCACGACGGGCCTGGAAGAGCGGAGCATGGTCGGATGCCCACCGGGCAGCACCACGGACGCACCGGCCGCGATGCACGCGGACGCGACGTGCATCACGTGGCTGTGCGGTACGTCTGAGTAGGAGAAGACCACCTCGTCGACCTGCTCGCGCCGGATGAGGGCGGGCAGTTCGGACTCGTCCACGATGGGGATGCCCGCGGGGTATTGCGGGCCCGCCAACTCCGGCGGATAGCGGCGGCCCGCGATGCCCGGGATCTGGGCTGCGGTGAACGCCACCACCTGCACCTGCACGTTCTCCCGGTAGAGGACGTTGAAGTTGTGGAAGTCGCGCCCCGCGGCTCCCAGGATCACCAGCCTGCGCCTACTCGTCATTGCCCGCTCCCAGTGGTTCGATGTCCAATTATCGGTCTTCGGTGTCCGGAGTTGTCAGGCCGAGTTCGGCGAAACCCTGGACCAGGCCGGCCCTGTCGGGAGGCGCGATGACGAGGTCGGCAAGCTCCAGGACCTCCGGCGGCGCCCCCTCGACGGCCACCGCGGTGCCCGCATGTGAGAGCATCTCGAGGTCGTTGTGGCCGTCGCCGATGCCGATGACGTCCTCGCGTGCAATCCCGAGGTGTGCCGCAGCCACGTAGATCCCGATGGACTTGTTGACCTGGGGAAGGTGGATCTCGCCGGCATGACCGTCCAGACCGGTGATGGAACTCGGCAGCGCGGCGACGAGCGGTCCGATCATGCGGGCCAATTCGACAACCGGTACCGGGGAGTCGAAGATCGACACCTTCCCGAATGATTGTCCACCGAGATTGGGGAGGGTCCGGAGTGGGCGGAGGATGTCGTTCACACCGTCCTGGTGGCCGGCGGTTCCCATGGTCTGCATGAGGATGTCGCGCAACCGTTCCCCGGTCCCGACCGGCCCGTACAGTGCCTCGGGTGCCTCCAGGATGAATGCGACGTCGTACGACATGAGGACGGCGACGACCTGCGCGGCCAGGTCCTCCGGGAACCGCGTGTCCGCCAGCACCGTCCCACCGATCTCGACGTAGCCGCCGCCGGCCCCGACCAGCCCGTCGAACACCCCGTCCAGGATGTGCGGTGGCACCATCACCTTCGGTCGGCCCGTGCAGAGCAGGACGCGGTGGCCGTTCGCCCGGGCACGAAGAACGGCCTCGACGTGCGCCGCGGGGACCAGTCCGCGATCGGCGTACGTGCCGTCGAAGTCGATGAAAACTGCCTTCTGCACAGGTACATCCTCCCAGTTCGTCGTGCCTATGCGACACGTCTCGGAGGTGGCAGGGGTGGGGCGAGCGGGGCTCGAACCCGCGACCAAGGGATTATGAGTCCCCTGCACTAACCGGCTGTGCTATCGCCCCCGGCGTCGTAGGGGAGTGTACCGGAGGCCCGGGAGCAGGGTCACTTCACGGGTTCGAAGAGCTCCACGCCGTCGGGGAGCAGCGGCGGCAGCACGCGTCGCACCATGTCCGCCAACTCCTGCTGCCGATCCGGTGTCATGCGGGAGGCCAGCGACGTGATGGAGATGGCCGCCACGGCGTCGCCGTGGCTGGTGAGTGCCAGGCCGATGCATGCCACGCCCGGCTCGTTCTCCTCGTTCTCGGCCGAGTACCCGCAGGACCTGGCCGAGGCGACGGCCTCCCGCAGCCTCGCCTCGGTCACCTCGCGTCCCCGGGGCAGGCTACGGATGTAGACACCGAGGCTGCCGTCGGGGGTCCCTCGGGCCGCGAGCAGCGCCCGCCCGAGCGAACTGGAAGCAATGGGCACTCGCTGGCCGATGGCGGACCACACGCGGATCGCGCGGGAGGCGGGCTCCACCTTGTCCAGGTACACAACCTCGTCGTCCTGCCAGGTGCCCAGATGCACGAGCTCCTGGGCCTCGCGCGAGATCTCCACCAGAGCGGGATGCAGGGCGCGGACGAGGTTGTCGCGGCTCAGGAAGCGGTCGACCAGCCCGATGGCCGCGGGCCCGAGCCGGTAGTCGCCCTCGGGTGACTGCGTTGCGTAGCCGTGCAGGCGAAAGGTGGAGAGCGCGCGGTACGCAGTGGACTTGTTGATGCCGGTGGCCTCGGCGAGCTGTGCCAGGCCGGCGCCGCCGGGACCGGCTTCGGCCAGTGCGGTCAGCAGGGACAGAGCACGGCCGATGGACTCGATCCGGGGCTGGTCCGACTGGTGCCCGATGGGCTCGTGGGGCGGTTCCTGCAGGTCTGGCATGCCCACATTCTGACACCGTGGCGATGCTGCCGCCGTGGTTGCCGGCTGGGCGACGATGTGGGAAGATTTCACGTAATGCAGTGCAGCGATTCAACTAGTGAAACGAGAGGGAATGTCGGGCGTTCTTGGTGAGATGGTGGCGGACAGGCTGGTGCCGGTGGTCGTCCTGGAGTCTGCGGCCGACGCGAGGCCGCTCGGGGATACGCTGGCGACGGGTGGTATCAGGGTGGCGGAGGTGACGCTCCGGTCGGACGCCGGGATCGAGTCGATCCGGGCGCTGGCGGACCTGCCCGACTTCCTCGTCGGTGCCGGGACCGTGATCAACGCCGAGCAGGTGGATCGGGCCGTCGACGCTGGTGCACGCTTCATCGTCAGCCCCGGGCTGCTGCCCGAAGTCGTCCTGCGTGCCCAGGAGCTTGGGGTCACAGTTGTCCCCGGGACCGTGACCCCGAGCGAGATCATGCAGGCGCTGTCCTTCGGCCTGGACACGCTCAAGTTCTTCCCCGCCTCGATCTACGGCGGCGCAACCGCGATCAAGGCGCTGGGGGCGCCGTTCCCGCAGGTGCGTTTCATCCCCACCGGTGGCGTGTCGGCCGGCAACCTGACCGAGTACCTGGCGCTGCCCAACGTGGTCGCAGTCGGCGGCTCGTGGATGGTGAGCCCGGCGCTGATCCGCGCCGGCCGGTTCGACGAGATCGCCAGGCTGTCACGGGAGGCCGGGGACGCCGTGCGCGCAGCAGACGAGGACAGGTCATGACCATCGAGCTCCGCCCGGCGGACGAATGCCGCTACGACGCAGTCTCCCTCGGTGAGGTCATGCTCCGCCTGGATCCGGGTGACTTCCGCATCCGCACCGCCCGCCGATTCGAGGCGTGGGAGGGGGGCGGCGAGTACAACGTCGTGCGCGGGCTCTCGCGCGTCTTCGGACTGCGCAGCGGAGTCGTCACCTCGCTGGTGGACGACGAGGTGGGTCGCCTCGTCGAGGGGTTCATCCTCGCCGGCGGCGTGGACGCGTCCCTGATCCGCTGGGTGAAGGGCGACGGTGTGGGCCGCACCGTCCGCAATGGTCTGAACTTCACCGAACGCGGCTTCGGACTTCGGAAGGCCAAGGGCGTCTCGGACCGTGGACACACGGCGATCTCGCAGCTGCGGCCGGACGACGTCGACTTCGACCACCTGTTCGGCGACCTGGGCGTGCGCTGGCTGCACACCGGGGGCATCTACGCCGCCCTATCCGAGCAGGCCGCCGAGACTGCACTTGCCGCTGTGAAGGCGGCCCGCCGCCACGGGACGATCGTCAGCTACGACCTCAACTACCGGCCCAGCCTCTGGAACTCCATCGGCGGTCAGGGCCGTGCCCAGGAGGTCAACCGCGAACTGGCCAGGTACGTGGACGTCATGCTCGGCAACGAGGAGGACTTCACCGCGGCGCTCGGCTTCGAGATCGAGGGCACGGATGAGAACCTCACCGAACTGCCGATCGAGGGGTTCAGGCAGATGATCGGCCAGGTCGCGGCCGAGTTCGAGAACTTCCAGGTGATCGGCACGACGATGCGAGCCGTCACGAGCGCCTCGGTCAACGACTGGAGCGCCATCGCCTGGTCGCCAGAGGCGGGCGTCGTCCGGGCTGCAGACCGCAGGGACGTCGAGATCCTGGACCGGGTCGGCGGCGGCGACTCCTTCGCCTCCGGGCTCATCTACGGGCTGATCACGGGGGAGTCTCTCCAGACGGCCGTCGAGTACGGCGCCGCCCACGGCGCCCTGGCGATGACCACGCCCGGCGACACCTCGATGGTGAGCGCGGCCGACGTCCTGCACCTCGCATCCGGGGGCAGTGCACGCGTCGATCGCTGAATGACAAGGTGGGCGCCGCGGCGAGGCACCCCACCATCACCGAGGCTGGGAGTCCCGCGACCCAGGCCCGGGGCTGCGCTGGAGGCTGCCCGGGTTCAGGTTGGCAGGACCACCGAGGTGAACTCGAATCGGTCGACGTCGAACAGGCCGAGATCGCCGAGCTTCAGCGACCCGATCACCAGCAGGGCCATGAACGACAGCGTCATGTACGGAGCCCGCAGGGGTGAGCCCAGGCGGGTCCGGACGAGGTCCTCCAAGGTGCCGAACCGATCCGCGACTTCCTCGGCGGAGGCGTCGCTCATCAGGCCGGCCACCGGCAGCGGCAGCACCTCCTCGCCCCGCTCGTCGGCCAGCGCAAGTCCGCCGCGCTGCGCGACGACGGCGTTGACGGCGCGGGCGAGGAAGTCGGCGTCGGTCCCGACGGCGATGACGTTGTGCGAGTCGTGGGCCACGCTGGAGGCGATCGCCCCCATGCGCAACCCGAACCCGCGTATGAACGCGACCGCGGGCGGGGCAGGCCGATAGCGGTTGACGACCGCAGCGAGCAGCACGTCGGCTTCCGGGTCGGGCAGCACGAGGCCGCCCACCACGGGCAGGTCGACCAGGTCGACGCCGGTCAGCAGCTGACCGTCGGCGGCGGTGATCACCCGGCATGTGACTCCGTCGGAAGCCCCCGCCGGCGCCCGCACGACGAGATCCGAGGCCGCGACGGGGTCCGCGCCGAAGTTGTTCACGGGCTCGGCCGGGAACCGCGGCAGGAGGGTGGCGCCGTCCCGCGCCACCAGCGTGCCTGCGATCCAGGTGCGCCGGGGCCGGAAGTCGACGAGGTCGTCGAGCAGTACAGCTGTGAAGGGGTCACCGGGACGCAGGCGCCCCAGAGCAAGGCCGTAGTGCTCCTGCGGGGTCAGGCATGCCGCCTCGAGCACCGTGAAGACGTCGTGGCCGCGGGCCACGGCGCGCGCCACCAGCCTGTCGATGTGGCCGGCGGCCAGGTCGACGGGGTTCACGTCGTCGGTGCAGAGCATCGTGCGGCCCGGGTGTGAGCCGATCAGGGGATGCAGCGCCTCGAAGTTGCGGGCCGCCGAGCCCTCGCGGATGAGGATCCGCATGCCGAGGGCGATCTTCTCCTCGGCCTCGGCCAGCGTCGAGCACTCGTGGTCGGTGGTGATGCCGGCCGAGACGTACCGGCGGAGCTCCTCGCCGGTGAGCCGTGGAGCGTGACCGTCGACCGGATACCCCCGATGGAGGGTGGCGTCGATCTTCGCCATCACCTGAGTTGGACCTGTTTAGTGCCCCAGTGCTGTGAGTAGTTGTTGGGCTGGTTCTGGGAGGGCTGGCTCGGCTTGGAGTGCTTGGCCGTTGATGGTGATGGTGACGTGTCGTAGGGGTT
>JBDHZH010000105.1:0-8091 GCA_039811745.1 Arachnia sp. | reverse complement strand
TCGGTGAACGTGATGGGGTCCTCCACGTGGAAGCGGTACATCGAGATCTGGCCGGACCAGTTGGGACCCCCGGGCAGCGTGATGCCGTGGTAGGGGCCGTGGAACGCCTGGTCGGGGCACCAGGCGGTGTTGAAGTAGTCCTCCGTGCCGGTGCCGTGGATGTTCGGTGGCCAGGCCTCCCCGTCGACGAAGATCATGTCGTCGCCCTCGCCGTACCAGTTCCAGTCCTCGGTGTGGCGCAGGTTGGTGACGTTGAACACGCAGCCGACGTAGTGGCCGCGGCCCCTGGTCTCCAGGATCGTGTAGTTGCCGTCGCCGGTGGTGTTGTCGCCGGTGAACAGGAACTCGGCGTTGGTGCGGTCGCCCTGTGGCTGGCCGTCGGCGGGATTCTCGCGGCGCCACGACGCATGGAAGCGGCCGACGCCCTCCTCCAACTCGTCGAAGGCCTCGTAGTCGATGTAGTAGTAGAACCACAAGACCAGCTCGGAGCTCTCGTTGGTGATCTCGAAGCGCGCGCCGTTCGCGAACGGCATGTGGAAGAACGAGTTGAACCCCTTGCCGTCCTGCGGGCTCATCTGCAGCGGCAGGGACGCGAAGTTGGTGGTGCGCGCATGCCCGACGCCGAAGAAGTCGCCGAGCGGCACCAGGATGCTCGGGTGCTCGTTTCCGTCCCAGTACGCGCGCAGCACGAGCTTGCGCAGGTAGGCGCCGTCGGGGGTCTCCGGCACGGTGGGCCCCGCCGGGGCGACCGTCATCCAGATGTGGTTGACGCTGCCGGCGCCAGCGATGTCGGCGATCTGCACCGTCTGACCCGGCCGGAGCGTCACCCGGTCCTCGTTGCCGCCCGACCTGTCGAAGGACGAAACGCGGCGACGGCGACTGGAGCGCAGGCGCGGCAGGTCTCGCAGGCTTGATCCGTAGTCGCCGTAACTCGTCATCGAGGGCCTCCACGCTCGGTCACCTACTGGTGAAACAGGATGGGAAACGATTTCTTGATCGTATCTCCCGATTCCTGGGCGGGGCAAGCCCCGGACGCGGATCGTTATCCGTTCGATACCTTGGAGGGCGGCTTCATCCGGACGTCGCCCACAGCCCGACGTCGTCCACGTGGAGGGTCCCATCCGGGGATCCATCCGGCGTGCTGGCGGCGATCTCCACCACGACCACCGAGTGGCTCCCGGACGAGAAGTCCAGCTGCGTCCGTGCCCACGCTGCGCCCGGATGCAGCGGCTCGCCGGCGATGAACGTCGACTCACCAACGCCCCGCACCCGAATGTGCGCATCCACCGGTAGGTTGCTGCTCGAGCGGGTCCACGCGGAGAGCCGGTAGTGCGACTCCGGGTCGACCGCCATCGCCTGTGAGAGTGCGTGGTCACCCGGCGCACCCCCCAGCAAGACATGCTGTCGACCAACCTTCGCCGCGGCAGGCACGGCCTCCACGGAGCCACTCCCCCGGACCGTCCAGCCAGTCGACGGATCCAGCCCGCCCGGCCATTCGAACGACGGGTTCACGACGAGGTTCGGGCGTACGACCCGGCCCTCTCCGTCGATCGCGACGCGCACCATGGCCACGTTGTACTGGTTCCATACGGACATCGCGAGATAGAGTTCGTCCTGCGGTGACCAGGGATGGATGAAGCCGCCGTAGAGCCCGGGATAGTCCTGCTGGGTGGCGATGACCTGTGCGGGGCCCCATGGGCCGGTTGGGGCGGAGGCGATCCGGAGGACGAGATCGGCGTGGCCGTCCAGATGGACGGCCTGCCACAGCCCGGTCACCGGTTCCCGGCGCACGGACAGTTCCGCCACCGGGCCGGGGATCACCGGGCGTGCCGCGGCGTAGGAGCGGGTCCAGCCGGTGCCGTCCCAGTACTCGTACTGATCCTGGTCCAACAGGTGCTCCCCCGGGACCCGGGCCACCGACGCGGGGCCGCCCCGGCCGTTCGGGGTCCCGAAGACGTAGACGATGCCGGCATCGGCCGCGAACGAGAGCATCTGGAACGGGTCCTCCCAGTCAGGGGTGTTCACCCACTCCGGGCCGCCGTCGGTGGACCAGGTGTGACCGCCGTCGTCGGAGAATGCGATGCGGCTGAAGTTGGTGTGCCACTCACCCGGCTCGCCCCACTCCTTGACGGACATGTGGGCAAGGTACTGGCGCCCGTCGACGGCGATCGCCGCCGTCGGGATCACGGTGTGCTCGAAGCCGGGGATCTTGGCCGACCCAAGGATCTCCCTTGCTCGACCCGAATCGTCGGCCAGGGCCCAGTCGAAGGCCATCCCATCGGCGAGACTCGTGTCCGTGGATCGCAGCAGGACGTTGGAGCGCCATTCGCCGGTGCCCGCCCCCTCTGCGCCGGGTTCGACGAAGGTGTCTCCGAATGCAGCCAGCACTCCGCCTTGGCCGTCGTCCCACATTATGCCCAGATCGGTGGCGCCGACGCCCCACACGGAGGCCGTGTCAGTCGTGGCATCGGCACCCGTGATCTCGGAAACCAGCAGTGCCGCGGACTGTGCGGGCATCACATCGGCGGCGGGCGCATCAGCCTTTGGACTCGCCATCGAGCACCCTCCGATCAACAGCCCGGAACAGACGATCATGCTGAGGAATCGATTTCTCATCGTGCCAACCGATCCTAGCGGAGTCCCCCGCGGGGGTCACCTCGGTCGACGCATCGCCTCCGTCAGCGCCGGCGGTACAGCTTCTTGCTCTGGTAGATGGGCTCCGACGTCACCTCGACGCCGAGATTGCGGAAGATGCCCTCGTCGACGGGCCCGAGGATGACGCTCGTGTGGACGTCACAACCGCGCAGCTGCTGCAACTCGTCCAGTGCGCGTCGTGCGTGCGGATCCGAGGTGGCGCTCACGGACAGGGCGATCAACACCTCATCCGTGTGCAACCGGGGGTTCTGGCTCCCCAGGTGTCGCGTCTTCAACTCCTGGATCGGCTGGATCGACTCCGGCGCGAGCAACTCAACGTCATTGCCGAGCCCCGCGAGTGCCTTCAGGGAGTTCAGCAGCATGGCCGAGCAGGCACCGAGCAGGGGCGACGTCTTGCCTGTGACGATCGTGCCGTCGGGAAGCTCGATCGCTGCGGTCGGCGCCTTTGTGCGCCGTTCCAGCTCCAGCGCGGGAGTCACGACGGGCCGGTCCTCCTTCACGATGCCCAGGCTGCTCATCAGGAGTGCGATCCGGTCGGATGCGTCCGAATCCAACTCCTCCTGCTTCTCTTGGACGAGCGCCTTGTAGTAGCGGCGGATGACCTCCTGCTCCGAGGCGCGACGGCAGACGTCGTCGTCGGCGATGCAGTGCCCCGCCATGTTCACACCCATGTCCGTCGGGGACTTGTAGGGCGATGACCCCAGCAGTTCCTCGAAAAGCCTGTTGAGCACAGGGAAGATCTCGACGTCGCGGTTGTAGTTGACGGTCTGGACACCGTAGGCAGCGAGGTGGAACGGGTCGATCATGTTGATGTCGTCCAAGTCGGCCGTTGCGGCCTCGTAGGCGACGTTCACCGGATGGTCTAGCGGAAGGTTCCAGATCGGGAAGGTCTCGAACTTGGCGTATCCGGCCCTGATGCCCCGCTTGTGGTCGTGGTACAGCTGCGAGAGGCAGGTGGCCATCTTGCCGCTACCCGGTCCCGGGGCCGTGACGACGATGAGATCCCTCGTGGTCTCCACGTACTCGTTCCGGCCATAGCCCTGATCGCTGACGATGTGCATGACGTCGTTCGGATATCCCTTGATCGGGTAGTGCCGGTAGACCTTCAGCCCGAGCCGCTCAAGCTTGCGCTTGAAGGCGCGTGCCTGCCTGTTGTCCTCCGTGACGTGCGAGATGACCACGGAGGCGACATGCAGCCCGTAGGACCTGAACGCGTCGATCAGCCTGAGGACGTCTGCGTCATAGGTGATGCCCAGGTCGGCGCGCACCTTGTTCCGCTGCAGGTCGAGGGCGCTGATCACCACCACGACCTCGACCTCTTCGGTCATCTGTTCCAGCATGACGATCTTGTTGTCGGGCGTGAAGCCCGGCAGGACGCGTGACGCGTGGTGGTCGTCGAAGAGTTTGCCCCCGAACTCGAGGTAGAGCTTGCCACCGAACTGCCTGCGCCGTTCGTCGATGTGCTTTGACTGCATCGCGAGGTACTTCTCGCGGTCGAATCCCGTCTTCATGAGGGTCGCACCTTTCCGCCTCGCAGATACTAGTCCGCGATGGCGGCATCGCAAGTCAGTTGGTCATGGACGAGATGGCGGGCATCATGCCGGCGAAGAGTGCCCCAATGGCGATCAGCGGGAAGAGGACCCCGAGAATGATGCCGATGATGCCCATGCTCCGGCCGCGCTTCACGACTACGGCGACGATGGAGATGATCCATCCCACGAAGCCGAGTCCGACAGCACCCTGGATCAGCGCCACCTGACCGGCCATCTGCTGGCCGAAGGCGATGAACCTGGGATCGTTCTGAAGCGTCGGGTCGTTGAAGTCGATGGTGTTCATGCCGATCTGTACCATGAAGTCACCCAACGCCCCGCCGACCACCCAGGCCAGAGCCGAGAGACCGACCCCGCACACCAGCACGAGCCCGAGACCGATCAGACCCAGGAGCCCGGACTTCGCGGGCACGGGCTGAGCAGCATAACCGGGCTGCGGCGGCAGGCTCGTCTGATACTGGGGAGGGATCTGCCCGTACTGCGGGGGCGTCTGTCCGTACTGCGGGGGCGTCTGTCCGTACTGCGGGGGCGTGGTGGGCGGCTGGGTGCCGGGCTGCTGGGGCTGGCTGCCGTTGGGGTAGGCGTCGTTGCTCATGTTGGTTCCCTTGTTCGGTTGACCTCATGTTGGCACGCAGGACACGCCGAGGGTGGCATATCCACAGTTGGCGCCTCAGGCAGCGGGAGGCCGGCTCGTCGGGTATGTCACGACACCGTCGACCACCACCGCGAAGTCGCGAAGCACCGCGGGCACCACACGCCCGTCAGGCATGATGTGACGGACATCGTAACCGCGGGCGACCATGGCGTCGGCGATCATCGAGCGGTGGCACCTCCACCACACCGCCTCTGCGCACATGATGGCCACTGTGTGTGCGGAGACGCCTTCCTCCAGGATGGCGATTCCCCGAGCGAACTCGGGTGTTGCCATGTGGTCCGCAAAGCCCTGGAACGACTTGTTGCGCCAGGCGGTGTTGACGGAGCCCGGGCGGACGTGGCGGAGGCCGCCCAGTTCCGGGATCCGGGAGTGGCCGATGCCGTGGAGCGCCAGGAGCCCGGGGAGGACGTCGAGGTTGTATTGGGGATTGGTGCGCGACCGCGGGACGGTGCGGATATCGACCAGATGATCGACACCGGAGGCCAGGAGCAGGGCGACGAACTCATCCATCGGATGCGTGGAGTGCCCGATCGTGTAGAGCAACTCACTGCACCACCCCGGGCCAGTAGTCGTTCGGGTCCAGTCGGGATCCGAAGATGGCCTGCCCGACTCGCACACAGGTTGCCCCGTGCTCGATGGCGAGTACGAAGTCGCCCGACATGCCCATTGACAACTCGCGCCAACCGCCCCCATCGGCGTCCCGGAGTTCGCGCTGGACCTGCCGCATCACGTCGAAGCATGCACCCACGCGTTCCCGGTCGTCGCTGAACACGGCCAAGGTCATGAGACCGCGGACGTCGAGGGAATCGAATGCGCGGAGCGTCCGGGTGAACGCCACCACCTCCGAGGGTGGCAGGCCGAACTTCTGCTCCTCCCCCGACGAGTTCACCTGCACCAGGACCTCCAGGCGTCTGCCCTCGACCTGCAGGCGTCGATCCAGTTCCTCCGCGACACGCAACGAGGAAAGAGCCTGGAACTCGGCGGCGAACCGCGCGACGTGCCGCACCTTGTTGGTCTGCAGGTGCCCGATGACGGCCCACTCGAGGTCAGCGATGCCCCTGGACTGCTCCCACTTGGACATCGCCTCCTGAACCTTGTTCTCGCCGAATCGCCTGTAGCCGGCGGCGTGAGCAGCAAGGATGTCGGCAAGTGGCTTGGTCTTGCTGACCGGGAGCAGCCGGATCTCCGACGGATCGCGGCCCGCCCGATTGGAGGCATCCCGGATGCGCTGCTCGACGACGGACAGGTTCGCGGCGATGTCGTTGCTCATGGTCCATGAGTACACCACCTGAATCGGTCGACCGGGACGTTCACCTGCTCCCGGGTGGAGAATTGGTTGCATGGGCATATCCGAACAGTTGCATGAGGCGGGGTTGACGGGCTGGTGGGCCGACGAGCAGTTGCACGCCCGCTTCCTGACCGGCGACTTCGCCACCGGGATCCGATTTGTGAACGCAGTGGGCCGTGCGGCGGAGGAGGCGGGGCATCATCCTGATCTCCTGCTCAGGTACCCGTCTGTGGACGTCACGTTGACCAGCCACGACGTCGGAGCCATAACCGACCGTGACCTCGCGCTCGCCCTGCGGATTCAGGAAGTCGCCGACAGGCTGCTCATACCAGTTGGGCCCCAACTCGCCGACGACTAGGCAGAATCGTGGTCCTTGCCGACCAACCGCCCGCACTTGTTCCATAATCGCATTGAGAGCCAGTCGTGGACTTTCTCCGTACCCTCAAGGAGGAACGATGACCGAGCAGAACCAGCCCCCTGCGGGCGAACAGCCGTGGGAGCCCCAGAAGTGGGAGCCACGCACCTACGAAGGTGAGCCGGCGCAACCAGCCGCTGCCGCACCGACCGACCCCTACGGCCGGCCACCGGCACCCGAGTACGCCCCCCAGGCCGCCACCGACCCCTACGGCCAGCCACCGGCACCCGTGTACGCCCCCCAGGCCGCCACCGACCCCTACGGCCAGCCACCGGCACCCGAGTACGCCCCCCAGGCCGCCACCGACCCCTACGGCCAGCCACCCGCAGCCGAGTACGCCCCCCAGGCGCCGGCCGAACCCTATGGCGCACCCCCATCGGCGCCGTATGCGGATCCGCAGGCCGCCTATGGACAGCCACCCATGGACCCGTATGCGCAGCAGCCCGGCGGTGTCTACTCCGCCCCCGCAGCCCCACCGCCCGGGTACGGCGTTCCCGCGGGCTACGGCCCCCAGATGAACCCGGCCTACAACGCGGGCCCCAACCCTGCCGCGGTGGACAACCTGAAGCTGAACTACTGGCTCAGCGTCTTCTTCAGCTGGATCCCCGCACTGATCTTCATGTTGACGGAGAAGGACAAGAACGCGCTCCTCGACGACCACCTCAAGGAGAACATGAACTTCCAGATCACCCGCGTGATCGCGTGGGCGATCGTGGTGATCCCGGTGATCGGCTGGGCGGTCGGTGGCCTTGCCAGCATCGTGTTGTTCGTCTTCGCCATCATGGGCGCGATGAAGGCCCCTGACGAGTATCTGGCGGGCCGGTCCTACCGGTTCCCGTTCGCGATCCGGATCATCAAGTAGGTCCCTCCAGGTCACTCACGCAAGGTGGAAGGCGCCCCGATCGGGGCGCCTTCCGTCGTCCCACCTACTCGAACGGCGTGGGATCACCGGCGCCGACCCGCACCACCTCCGGTTCCTCCCCCGTCAAGTCGACGACTGTGGTGGGTTCGACCCCGCAGTCACCCGAGTCCACGACCGCATCGACCACATGGTCCAGCAGGTCCTTCACCACCCACCCCTCCGTCGGAGGCTCGTCCTGCCCGGGCAGCAGCAACGTCGAGGACACCAGCGGCTCCCCGAGTTCGTGCAGCAGCGCGAGCGTCGTCGGGTGGGCGGGGATGCGCACGCCGACGGACCGCTTCTTCGGATGCTGCATCATCTTGGGCACCTCACGCGTGGCACGCAGGATGAATGTGTAGCTACCGGGCGTGGCGGCCCTGATTGCACGGAAGCTGCTGTTGTCCATGTCCACGTACGGGCCCAACTTCGCGAACTCGTCCACGACCAGCGTGAAGTGGTGCTTGTCGTCGAGTTGCCGGATCCGGCGGATGCGCTCCAACCCATCGGCATTGCCGAGGAGGCAGCCGAGTGCGTAGCACGAGTCCGTGGGATAGGCGACGAGCCCGCCTGCTCGCAGAATCTCGGCTATCTGGGCCAGGGCCCTCGGTTGCGGATTGACAGGGTGGA
>JBDHZH010000104.1:0-8212 GCA_039811745.1 Arachnia sp. | reverse complement strand
TGCAGCAGCTGGAGGAGGCGCTCGTCCAGCTTGGGCGCCTCACCTCCGCAGACCGCCGCTACGGTACGGCGACGACGAAGGCCGTGCGGGCGTGGCAGAAGGACCTGGGCCTGCCGCAGACCGGAACCATTGCACTGGGCGAGCTCGTCGCGATCCCTGAACTGCCGGGGTCGGTGGTCATGGATGCGGAGGTGGCCAGCCCCGGCCTGGTGTTGATCGGCGGGGAGAAGATCGTGTCCGGTGCCGTCGGATTGCCCGAGTTCGCTCTGCGGCTGTCCCGGGACCAGGCACGGCTCGTGCCGAAGTCGTCGCTGATCAGCATGGACTACCAGGACCACACCTGGCAGGCCGTCATCACCGGCTCCGAGAACAACGACATGGGGGAGACGATCTTCGCCCTCGCAGCCCCCGGCGGAGGCCCGGTCTGTGGCGAGGACTGCGGCGCCGTCACCGCGGACCAGGAGATCTCCATCCTCGCCAAGGTGGCGATCACCCCGCCCGCCACTGGCCCGGCGGTCCCGGTGGCGGCGATCACGACGGCCGCGGACGGCACCGCGTCGGTGTTGGTGGTGGATGATGCCGGTGCCCGGACGCGCCGGACTGTCACGGTGGTCGGGTCCCACCAGGACGGCATTGCCGTGGTGGAGGGGGTCCAGGTCGGTGAGCGAGTGCAGGTGCTCGCCGGCCCGAGCGTGCCCCAGCCGTCGCCCACGGGGGACGGGTGAGCGGGGTGCTCGCCGTCGAGGACCTTCGTTTCGCCTACCGCAGGGGCGGTGAGGAGCTGTTCGACGGGCTCAGCCACGAGTTCGCCGACGGGCAGGTCACGGCCGTCACCGGCCCCTCCGGTCGGGGCAAGTCGACGCTGCTGTATGTGCTTGGGTTGCTGCTGACGCCGTCGGCAGGGCAGGTGCTGATCGACGGTGAGCCCGCCTCCAGGGCCTCCGACGCCGCCCGTGCCTCCATCCGCTCTCACCGGGTCGGTTTCGTCTTCCAGGACTCCGAACTCGACCCCTCCCGCCGAGTCATAGACTCGGTGCTGGAACCATCCCTGTACGCCGGCTGCTCGCGCACCACAAAGCTCACGCGGGCGCACGCCCTGCTCGAACAGTTCGGGCTCGCCCACCGGGCAGACCACCGCCCCGGCCAGGTCTCCGGCGGGCAGGCCCAGCGGCTGGCCGTGTGCCGGGCCCTGCTCATGGAACCCGACATCGTGCTCGCCGACGAGCCGACGGGCAACCTCGATCGCGGCAATGCCGAGCTGGTGTTGTCCGCCCTGGTGGATGCCGCGCATGGGCAGGGTCGCACGGTCGTGGTCGCCACCCATGATCCGTTCGTCCTGGGGCATGTGGACCAGGTGGTGGAGTTGTGAGGTTGACGACGCTTCTCCGGGAGGCCTGGGCGATGACGTGGGCGGCGAAGGTATCGTCGCTGCTGCTGATGGTGGTCACGGCCACCATGTGCGTGGCCGCCCTCGCCACCGTCGGCCGGTCCGCCTCCGCCGCGGCGGAGGTCGCCGCCCGCATGGAGCAGGCCGGTGCCCGGCGGCTGTCGGTGATCGACACCGCTGGGCGCGGCTTCATCAACGGCCCGACGCTCAGTATGGTCTCCGGGCTCACGACGGTGGAGTCGGCCAATGCGCTCGGGGTCGCCTTCGACGCCACCAACGGCATCATCGGCCCGGGCGGTGGCCGGGTGCCCACCTGGCCGGTCCTCGGGGATGTCAGCCAGGTAGCCGAACTCGTCCGGGGACGCTGGCCGCAGCCAGGCGAGGCGTTGGTTTCGGCTACCCAGCTCCAGACGCTGGGGCTGTCCGAGCCGGTCGGGTTCCTCGCGACCGGTGACGGGCTTGGCCAGTACCCGATCGTGGGTTCCTTCACTCCGATCGCGCCGTTCGAGGATCTGGAGGCGGGTGCGTTGGTCGCCACCGCCCCGGAGGCCACCGGACGCGAGCTGCGTGTCGTGATCACAGATGTGTCGGTGGCGGCGCCGACGGTGAGCGCGGTCATCACGATTCTGTCGCCACCGGAGGCGCAGAATCTCCAGATCGATTCCCCGAGCGCTATCGCCCAGACGGCCCGGGACCTGAATGCCCAGATGGCCGGCTTCGGGAGAACCCTGCTGACGCTGATCCTGGCCGTCGGCGGGTTCTTCGTGGCTGCCGTCGTGCTCGCCGACGTCCTCATCCGCCGCCGCGATCTGGGGCGCCGCCGAACCTTGGGCATCACCCGCACCGACCTCATCGCGCTGGTGACTGCCCGCACCGCCGTCACCGGTGCCATCGGGGCGGCCCTCGGTTGCGCTGCGGCTTGGACGATGAACCGGGCCACCGGTTTCACGACCCCGCTCGACTTCACCGTCGCCGTCGGCGTCCTCGCCACCGCCGTCGCAGTCGTCTCGGCCCTGCCACCGGCCGGCTACGCCTCCCGCCTCGACCCCGTCAACGTCATGCGCACGCCCTAGAAGGACCGTGTGCCGCCGTAGGCGCTGGCGGGCTCCGAGGGGGCGCGTTGTGTATTCGAGGCGGGAGTCGCGGTTCCGGTGCAGTTGGTCGCCTCCCAGCTCGGGCTGTCGCTGGTCACGAGCGGCCAGGCGTTGACGCGTGTGGACGTGGCCCCGCCCGGGGACGCGGCATGCGGCTGACGCTGACCGGGCTCGGGCACCGCTTCGGGGACGGGCCGTGGTTGTTCCGCCACCTGGACCGGGCGTTCGACGGAGGGGACGTCGTCGCGCTGGTCGGGCCGTCCGGGTCGGGCAAGTCGACGCTGCTCGCGGTGATCTCCGGTCAGTTGGCGCCTGCCGAGGGTGGGGTGGACGGTGCGGCCGGGCGGATGCGGTGGGTGTTCCAGAACCCGCACGGCGTGGCGAGGCGGAGCGCGGCCGATGTTGGCGATGGGACGTTCACGGGACGAGGCCGACACCCGGGCCCGGGAGATCCTTGGCGAGCTGGGTCTGGCCTATGTGGCGGATGCGCCGTTCGCGCAGTTGAGCGGCGGGGAGGCGCAGCGGTTGATGCTGGGGCGGGCGTTGGCGGCGGCGGTGGGGGAGTCGCTTGGCGTCCGCGTCGGTCAGTCCGTGTCGTTCCCGGGACTGGTCCCTGGGCTGGTGGCCGGGTTGTTTCCCTGGGACGAGACCGATGGCCGTCGCGGCGGTCTCGGCTATTCGGTGCTGATCCCGGTCGATGCCGATGCGCCGTTCGATGAGTGCTGGGCCGACGTGTGGCCGGTCTCGCCCAGCACCCGGGATCTGCTGCTGCTCACCGCCATGCCAGCCGCAGGGCAGGAGCCGCCCACGCTCGGGCAGCTGAACACGACACTCGGGACAGGGTTCGACGGTGCGGTGTCGTTCTCGCAGCGCCCGACCCGGTGACGCCTGCCGAGGGTGGCGTCGCGTTCGGCCTGGGGTTCGGGGCGACGTGGCGGCGTCGACTGGAGATCGCCTCCGACCTCCACGGCGGCGTGACAAGGGCGGATGTGTCGCTGAAGCACCTCGCCGAGACGACGGCATGCGGCCTTGTCGGTGCCGCGCTGCCGGTCGCGGCGGTCGTCGTGATGTCGGCTGGTCTGCCGCCGTCGGACCGGGTCGTGGCCGCAGGCGTGGCCGGGAGCGATGTCGCCGCCGGCGTCGGGGCGATGCTGGCGGGATCCCTGGTCGCGCTGGCCCTCATCCGCGAGCGTCACTTCGCCCAGTACTTCCGCACTCGCTGATCCTGGCTGGGCCAGCGAGGGGCATCCCGTCCAACCCTCGGATGCGGGCGATAGGTGTGGCGCCAGGGGTGGTCATTCACCCCTGGTTCCACAGCTATCGGACCCCCTCGTCGCTGCCGCGACCGCGGCGTGTTGCGTGGGGCCGGCCCTACGGCCGGGGGCGCATGCCGGCCCGGAGGCGTTCGTGGTTGACGGCGGCGATGGCCGTGAGGGGGATGCCGGCGGGGCACACCTGCACGCATTCGCCGTACAGCGAGCAGGGGCCGAACTGCTCCTCCAGTTCATCGACGACGGCGCGGGCGCGGCGGTCGCGTTCCAAGGCCGGGATGGGCAGGAGAGCGAGGTGGGTGAGCTTGGCGCCGGCGAACAGGTGCGCCGCACCGTTGGGGCAGGCTGCGACGCAGGCGCCGCAGCCGATGCAGGCGGCGAAGTCCAGCGACAGTTCCGCGTCGTTTGTGCCGACGGGGACGGCGTCGGCGTCGGGCGCGGTCCCGGCGTCGACGGCGACGTGGCCGCCGGCTCGGATCAGGTCGTCCAGGGCGTCGCGGTCCACCATCAGATCGCGCAGCACGGGGAACGCCGCCGACCTGAACGGCTCGATCCTGACGGTGGCGCCGTCGGCGTAATGGGTCAGGCGCTGGTGGCAGCTCGGCAGGTTGTCCTCCGGGCCGTGCGGGTTGCCGTCGACGGTGATGCCGCAGGCCCCGCAGATGCCCTCCCGGCAGTCCGACTCGAACGCGACGGGCTCCCGGCCGGCGTCGATGAGCTGCTCGTTCAGGGCGTCGAGCATCTCCAGCAGGGACAGGTGCGGCTCCAGGCCCTCGACCTCGTGGCGCTCGAAGGCGCCCTTCGCCCCGGGGCCGGCCTGCCGCCAGACCTCGACGACCAGTCTCATCGGTAGCTCCTCGTCGCCAGGGGGACATTGGTGAATCGCAGGGGTTCGGCGTGCCGCGTCAGGGCGAGCGCCTCGGTTGCGCCGTCGTCGGCGCTGAGGGACCAGGCCGACGCGAACGCCCAGTGCTCGTCGTCGCGGCGGGCCTCGCCGGAGTCCTGGAACTCGCTGCGGAAGTGGGCGCCACAGCTCTCCTGCCGGTCCAGGGCGTCGGTGGCCATCAGCTCGGCCAGCTCCAGGAAGTCGGCGATGCGACCGGCCTTCTCCAGTGCCTGGTTGACCTGTGCCCCGGTGCCGGGGACGCGGACGTCGCGCCAGAAGCGGGCCCGCAGGTCCCGGACGTCACCGATGGCCCGGCTGAGCCCGTCGGCGTTGCGTTCGACGCCGACGTCGCGGTACAGGATCTCGCCGAGCTCGCGGTGGAAGTGCGACGGCGCGAGCTTCCCGCCCGCGCCCAGCAGGGCGTGGGTGCGGGCCGCCACCCGGCCGACGGCGTCCCGGACGCACGCGTCGCCGGCGCCGGGCAGCCTCGTTCCGAGCTTGTCGGACAGATAGTTGGGCACCGAGAAGGGCAGCGTGAACCAGCCGTCAACGCTTGCCGACAGCAGCGAGTTCGCTCCCAGGCGGTTCGCGCCGTGGTAGGCCCAGCCGGCCTCGCCCGCCACGAACAGGCCGGGGATCGACGTCATCAGGTCGTAGTCGGACCACAGCCCGCCCATCGTGAAGTGGGCCCCGGGCGCGATGCGCATGGGGACTGTGTACGGGTCCTCGCCGGTGGCGTGGGCGTACATGTCGAACAGGTTCCCGTACCGCGAGGCGATCACGTCGCGGCCGTGGGCGGCAAGGGCGTCGGAGAAGTCCAGATACACCGAGTTGTGTAGCGGCCCGACGCCGCGGCCCGCGTCGATCTGCTCCTTGGCGGCCCGGGACGAGATGTCCCTGGGGGAGAGGTTCCCGAAGGCCGGGTACTTGCGCTCCAGGTAGTAGTCGCGCTCGTCCTCGGGGATGTCGGCCGGCGGGCGGGGATCGCCCGGGGTCTTCGGCACCCAGATCCGGCCGTCGTTGCGCAGCGACTCCGACATCAGGATGTTCTTCGACTGCCAGTGCGACGACACCGGCAGCGCCGTCGGATGGAACTGCACGAAGGACGCGTGCGCCAGCTGCGCGCCGCGGCGCACCGCCCGCCACACGGCCGTCGCGTTGGAGTTCATCGCCAGCGTCGAGTGGAAGTAGACCGAGCCGTACCCGCCGGTGGCCAGCACGACGGCGTGAGCCGGCTGCGCCCAGACCTGGCCGCTCACCAGGTCGCGCACCACGACGCCGCGGCAGACGCCGTCGTCGATGATGAGGTCTAGCATCTCGGTGCGCACGTGCAGTTTCACTGTGCCGCGCCGCACCTGCCGCTGCAGCGCCTGCGCGCCGGCCACCTGCAGCTGCTGGCCCGTCTGGCCGCGCGTGTAGTAGGTGCGCGAGACCTGCACGCCCCCGAAGGAGCGGGTGGCGAGCATGCCTCCGTACTCGCGTGCGAACGGCGCGCCGATCGCGCTCATGTGGTCGATCACCCGCACCGACTCCTGTGCCAGCCGGTACGCCTCGGCCTCGCGTGCCCGGAAGTCGCCGCCCTTGACCGTGTCCACCACGAAGCGGTGCAGCGAGTCGCCGTCCACCTTGCGGCCCCTGGCCGCGTTGATGCCGCCCTGCGCCGCCACCGAGTGCGCGCGGCGGGCGGCGTCGTGGTAGGTGAAGGCGTGGACGTCGTAGCCGAGTTCACCCAGGGCCGCCGCAGCACCCGCCCCCGCCAGCCCTGTGCCTACTACGACGACGGTGAACCGCTTCGTGTTCAGCGGCGAGACGAGCCGGTAGGAGGCCATGCGGCGGTCCCAGGCCGTCGCCGGGTCGCCGTCGGGGACGCCGCCGTCCAGCACGGCACCGATGCCCACCCCCGGTACCGTGCTCCTCGGCGCGCGCCAGGCATCGGCCCCGGGGCCCTGCGCGGTGTTGGGTCGGGTGGGCCGGCCGAACCACCTCATGCGAGCACCCCCAACTGGACGAGGACGGGAATGGTGGCGTTGCCCAGCAGGATCGCGATGGCCAGCAGTGCCCCCACCACGAGGAACGTTGCCCGCCAGCGCCGACCCATCACCCCCAGGTCGACGGCCATGGTGGTGAAGCCCTTGGCGATGTGGGTTGCCAGCAGCAGCATCACGGCCACGTAGGACCAGGCCGCGAACGGCCGCCGGAAGCTCGCGACGAGGTTGCCGTAGGCGTTGGTGGCGCCGTCGGCGGGATGGGCGAAGTCGGGCGGCGCGACGGGGGCGAGGCCGAGCGTCAGGTCCAGCACGTGGCCGACGATGAACACCAGCAGCACGACGCCGGTGACCGGCATCAGCCAGGCCCCCCACGACCGTGTGCCGCGGATGCGCGCGCGGAACGGGCCACGGGCGCTCCGGCCCCGGGCCCACAGCATGCTCGCCGCCGCCACGTGAACCATCAGCGCCGCCACCAGCACGATCCGCATGGCCCAGAGCACCGACTCCTTCGGCAGCAGTGGATAGAAGGCGGTGCGCAGCCACGCCGCATACGTGTTGAAGGCGTCCTCGCCCTGGAACACCTTGAGGTTGCCGAACAGGTGGATGGCGACGAACGCCGCCCACACGGCCCCCGAGACGGCCATGGTGGTCTTCAACGCCCACGAGGGCATCCGGTGCCGGTTGCGGCGTCGTTGGCTGGGAGAGGGTGGCCCCACCTGGATGTGGGGTGTGGGGTGCTGCCGGGCCTGGGTAGTCATCGTCGACCTCCTGAGGTGACAATATCGGGGCCGCCCCCGTGCGTGGAGGCGGCCCCGATATTTTCGCCCGATAACCCGAGCAGGACGACGACTCAGCCCTTCACGGCCCCGGATGTCATGCCGCGGACGAAGAAGCGCTGCATGCTGAAGAACATGAGCATCGGCACGAGCATGGAGATGAACGCCCCCGCCGTCATCAGCTCCCAGCCCTGCCCCTGCGTGCCCATGATGCCCGCGAGCGACACGATCACCGTCGAGTTCTGCGGCTTCAGGAACATCAGGGCGATCAGCAGGTCGTTCCACACCCACAGGAACTGGAGAATCGCGAAGCCGGCGATGGCAGGCATCGACATCGGGAACACCAGCCGCCAGAACGTCTGGAAGTGCGTCGCACCGTCCACCTTCGCCGACTCGATGATCGAACGCGGCAGCGTCGTCATGTAGTTGCGCAGCGTGTAGATCGCGAGCGGCATGCCGAAGCCGGCATGCAGCAGCCACACCGAGACGTACTGGCCTGCGACGTTGATGCCACGGGGGCCGAGGAGATCCAGCATGGGCTGGAGCGCCACCTGGATCGGCACCACCATGACCGCGACGATCGTCACGAACAGGAAGTCGCGCCCCTTGAAGTCGAGGAACGTGAACGCGTACGCCGCGAAGGCCGCGAGCGTGATCGGGATGATCGTGGCAGGCAGCGCAACCGCGAAGGAGTTGATGAACGAGGTGCCCATGTCGGTCTTGGCGAACACCCCGGCGTAGTTCTCGGCCGTGAACGGGCCGAGGATGCCCGTCCACCAGCCGGAGCTGTTGATCAGGTCGATGTCGCGG
>JBDHZH010000103.1:0-8343 GCA_039811745.1 Arachnia sp. | reverse complement strand
TCGGCAGACCGATCGAGGAGGTCTTCTCCTCCATCGACACCGAACCCGTCGCCGCCGCGTCCATCGGGCAGGTACACCTCGCGACGCTCGCGGACGGCGGCAGGGTGGCCGTCAAGATCCAGCGCGACGGGATCGTCCCCCTGGTGGAGCGTGACGTCGACATCACACGCAGGGTCGCGGCGAAACTGTCCGAATCGATGGTCTGGGCCAGGCAGTTCGGGGTCCGGGAGTTGGCCGACAGCCTGACGGACAGCCTCATCGAGGAACTCGACTACCGGGTCGAGGCCGCCAACATCGCCGCCATGGACGCGGCCGCCGGGCACCACGACCTCGGTGAGCGGCTGCGCATCCCCAGGCTGCACGCGCGCCTGTCGAGCCGGCGCGTACTCGTCATGGAGTTCATGGAGGGCAGGACCCTGAGCGACACGGCCGCAACGGCCGGCCTCGCGGACGAACGCCGGGAGGCGCTCGCGACCCTGTTGCTGCGTTCCGTGCTGACCCAGATGCTCGACGACGGCGTGTTCCACTCCGACCTGCACCCCGGCAACATCCTCGTCACCCCGGGCGGGGAGCTGGCGCTTCTCGACTTCGGTTCGGTCGGCCGGCTCGACTCGGAGGTCCGCAGGCAGATCACAGACCTGCTGCTGGCCTTCTCCAGGTCCGACGCCCGGGCCTTCGCCGACGCCCTCATCGCGTTCGTCGACCTGCCGGACGACGTCGACGAGCCCGCGCTCCGGCGCGAGATCGGGACGTTCATGGCCCGCCACCTCGGCACCGGCGCCACTGTCGACGTCGCGGCGTTCATGCAGGTCATCACGGTTCTGTCCAGGCACAAGCTTGCGCTGCCGTCGCAGCTGACCGCGGCCGTGCGTGCGCTCGGGACGCTGGAGGGGACGCTCCGGGCGCTCAGCCCGTCGTTCGACTTCATCGCCGAGGCCTCGGGGTATGCGGAGAAGCGACTCGTGGACGCGCGGCAGCCGGAAGCCCTGATGCGCACACTCACCGACGAACTGGTCGGCCTCATCCCGCTTGCGCGCAAGCTGCCGCAGCGACTCGACAGCGTCACCGGGTCGCTGGCGGACGGACGCCTCAGTGTGAACGTCCGGCTCCTGGCCGACCACCGCGACCGGGACTTCATCCGCCAGTTCATCAACCTCGGCGCGGTCACGTTCCTGGCGGGCGTGTTCGGCCTGATGGCTGCGATGCTGCTCACCAGCGACGCCGGCCCCAGGATCACCGACACCCTGAGCGTCTTCCAGATCTACGGCTACACCCTGGTCGCCGCCTCCATCATCCTGACCCTGCGGGTGCTCTTCGACGTCTTCGGCGGGGCGCTCCGGCGCTGACGCCCCGCCGGGAGCGGCATCACCAGCGCCGGCATGGTCCTGTCCGGCGTCGGGCGCGTCAGGGCTGCTGGGCGGCGATGAACGCCCGGTAGTCGGCGAGTGAGACGTCGGCGTAGTCGTACGACCAGGCCACGATGCTGTCGGTGACGCGGCGGCCCTTGCCGACGTAGTCCACGACCTCGGCGAACCGCGGCGACTGCGAGTGTGCCCGGGCCAGCACCCGGGCGCAGACCCTGGCGTACCGGATGAACGGCGCGTCCTCGAGCTGCTCGACGTCGACGCTGCCCTTCATGTCGTGGAACTGCCGAACGTAGTAGTCGCCCAGCGGGCCCCGCATGTGACCGAGGAACGGGTCGGAGTAGGCCTGGAGCACCCGCTGCAGCCCTACGACGCGGTTGCCCTGCCCGCTCTCGGCGATCCCCTCCTCCACCGCATCCGGCTGGCGGATGCCGCCGTACTCCTCCAGCACACTGCGGGCAGCCTCCTTCACCTGCAGGATGAACAGGCCGCCCTCCCGGTCACGGAGCAGTGCGACGAAGCAGCGCGTCCCGACGCTGCCGACGCCGACGGCGCGGCGGGCGATGTCCTCCACCGTGTACTGCGACAACAGCGCCCGGATGTCGACGTAGGCGGAGCGCCGGTAGGCCTCGTAGTTGTGCTCCAGGTGGGCCACGAGTTCGGGCTCCACCTGCGTCATCGCCGGCGGCGTCTCGATGAACCTGAGCTTGCCGTCGGTGCCCGGCTCGGTCAGCCTGCGGGCCGCTCGGGGGCCGGTCCTGCGCTCGGCGTCGGCGAGGGTGAGCTTCAGCGCCTTCCTGGAGGCCTTGTCGAAGTTCCTGTGCGTGTCCTGCGGGTCGAAGTGGCTGTAGTAGCGCTCCAGCGGGGACTTCGCTGCGGCCTCGTGAAGGCCTGCGACGTAGGCGGCGACGGCGCCCCGCGCCGCCTCCTCGATGACCGACTTCTTCCTGTCGGTGGCACGGCCGCCGATGACGATGCTCGTCACCAGCCGTTTGACGTCCCACTCCCACGGCGCCCAGGCGGCCTCGTCGAAGTCGTTCAGATCGAACAGCAGCGTGCGCTGCGGCGAGGCGTAGAACCCGAAGTTGCTGAGGTGCGCATCGCCGCAGGAGGCGACGAGGATGCCGCTGTGCGGGTCCCTCGCCTGATCCGCCGCCATGATCGCGGCGGTGCCGCGATAGAAGGTGAACGGGCTGACCGACATGCGCTCGATCCGCAGCGGCACGAGCGCCTGGTACCGGCTCTCGTTCTGCTTCGCGAGGATGCCGAGTGGATCGCGCTCGCCGGGGGTGATGGTGGCGAGGTCACGACGGGGAACCCGCGGCGGACGACCTGCAGGTTCGTCGGGCTGGGAGGTGTTTGCCATGCGCATATTGTCATCCCAACTCCGCCCCTCACGCGCCCAGTTCACGAGGCTGCCAGGCACGCAAGCCGTTCAGTGGCGCATCCGTCCGGTCAACGCCATCACGTCCGGCGGGACGACGACGAACGGCCGCATCATCTCGGAGTCCTCGTGCTCCAGGATGTGGCAGTGGTACACGTACTGCCCGGCGTGCTGCGAGAAGCATCCGATGATGGTGAACAGCTCGGCGTCGACGATCCCGTCGTTGGGGTCTCGCGTGCCGGGGTTCACCCGGAACGTGTCCTTCCAGCCCAGTTCGTTGGCGTCGAGGCCGACATCCTCCTCACCGACGAAGACGAACTCCGTCGACGGCTTGGGGACCGGCGTGCCGGGATCCGCCAGTGTTAGCCGGTGGCGGGACATTGCCTGGAACTGCGTCAGGTGGACATGGAAGGGGTGCGTGTCGGGGCTAAGGTTGATGACCTTGAACATGTGCCAGCTCCCCTGCGCCACCGCCGCCATGGAGCTGTCCATGAAGCGCTTTCCGACGGTGACCAGGGGGTCGGAGGTGCCCGGCAGCTGGATGCTGACCCCCGCGCACACGTTCGCGAGGTTCCCGGCGTCGTCCACGCCCTCAATCGTCATCTCGTGCATGTCGCAGCCCATCGCGTCCGCCTCGCTCTTGTGCGCGAGCTCGTGGACGAACAGCATCGTCTCGGTCATCGGCTTGCCATCCGGCCCGATCATGGGCGCTCCCATGTCGTCCCGGAGCAGGCAGTCCTCCTCACGCAGGGCCACGATCGTGTGCCCGTGGTCGGCAGGAAGGCCCTGATGGGTGGCCGGTACCCTCACGAACTCCGGGTCGAGCGGCATCCCTGCGATCGGCCCGCCGTTCAGACCGCACACCGTCGCGGAGGGCACGAGATCGAAGCGCATCACCTGCGGAGTCACTCGGAAACCGTCCGGGTCGGGGGTGTGGATGCTGGCCGGATCCGTCAGCGGCTGCCCCTGGAACGGGGCGGGGGCGCTGTTGTAGACGACCACGCGGTCGAAACCCGCGTCCGCCACCAACCCGAAGTCGACCAGGACGTCGGCGCGCTCCCCCGGTGCGAGGATCAGCCCGCCGGGCGGGACTGGGATGGCCTGGCCGAGGAGGCCGCCGTCGGTGCCGATCTGCTGCACGGCTGCGTCGGGCAGAATGCTTCGAGTTCCCTCGTCGGTGCCGTGGGTGCCCATGAGGTTGAGGCGGAACGTGCGCGCGTTCGACCCGTTCAGCAGCCGGAGGCGATGTACGCGCCGACGCACCTCGATGCGTGGCCATGCCAGCCCGTTGACGAGGTTGACCGGCGCAAAGCACTCCCGGACGCCGACCTGGACCTTGTGAAGCATGCGGCCGTCGAGGCGGCCGGTGGCCGTGCCGTCGTCGGTGTCGAGGTTGCGGTCCATGATCACCAATGGGATCTCGTATCTGCGGTCGGTCGGCAGTCCGAGGGCCTGTTCCAGGGGGTCGCGCACCAGCCACATGCCGGCGAGCCCGGCGTAGACGTTGAATCTGGTCACAGACATGCCGTGGTCGTGGTACCAGAACGTCGGCCCGGCGCCGCCGCGGTACGTCACACTGCCTGCCGGGGTGTCCATCGGCCACGTCTCGCGCCCGAACTCGTACTCGGCCAGCCGTGACTCTCCTGTGGCCGAGACGTTGTCGGCCCAGCCGTCGCTGTCGGGCTCGGTTGGCGCCCCGTGCAGGTGCACCACGGTGTGGGCGCGCAGCCCGGATACGTGCATCGCCTCGTCGACGTCCATCTGCGCCGTGGACGCGCCGTCGCTGCCGGCGTCGTTCATGGACCCGCCCGCGGCCTCGTCCACGACCACGTGCCGGTAGGGCATGGTGGAGTCGATCAGGTTCTCGTGGCGGAGGACCGTTCGGCTGCCACCCGGGACCACGACCACCGGCCCGGGCACCATGCCCTCGTACGACCAGAACGGCGTCGGCGGGAGTTGCGGATGGATCGCGGCCTGGACGAGCCTTTGGCGAAGCGTTCGGACGCCCGGGCCGGGGTGAATGCGTTCGGGCCTCGGCATCAGGCCGGCGCGATCGAACAGGGTGGCCGCATCACGCAGCTGGTCGAAGGTGGGATTGCTCATCTCGACGCACCTCCTAGTGCATCGGGGGCATCATGGACGCCCTCAAGGGGCCCGGTCTGGCTCCCTCGAGCACCGATTCTAGTGGCCAAAGGCGCAGGACGCGACAGGGTGTCCCTTGCCATGGCTGCCCCCAACCGTGGGGCGCGTCAACTCACGGCGCGGCGCACCAGCTCCCGGAGTCTGGCCTCGACGTCGGGCGTCACCGCGAGGACGGCGAACACCGTGGGCCACATGTCGCCGTCGTCGAGCGCGGCGTCGTTGTTGAAGCCGATGGTGGCGTAGCGGGTGCCGAACTTCGATGCCGGCTGCACGAATGTGATGACGTTGCCGTCTCGGGCATATGAGGGGAAGCCGTACCAGGTCTTCGGGTCGAGGCCCGGCGCCTCCTCCGAGACGATGACGTGGAACCGCTCGGCCACCTGCCGGTCGGCACCCTCAAGCGCGGCTATCGCATCCAGGCAGGCCTGGTACTCCCGCTCCCGCTTCGCTCCGCCCTTCAGCCCCTTCTCGGCGCGCAACTCCTCGGCCCGCTGCTTCATCGCGGCGCGTTCCGCCGCGGAGAAGCCGCCCCTGGTGTCTGTCATGGTCACGTCCACCTCTCCGATCGGCCCCCGTACATCCTCACCCATGTTGCTCCAGGGACAGCCGGTTCTCCAGAGCCTTTCGTACCGCGGGCAGTTCCTCCGTCACGGTCAGCCAGAGCACATCGGGATCGACAACGTGGTAGCCGTGGGCGATGTGATTGCGCAGCCCGCGCATGGCAACCCACGTGGACCCGAACATCTCGTCCCGCACAAGGCTGGGCAGCCCTCCGATTGCGTCGATCATCGCAGCCAGCCGCAGGGCGATCGCATCTGTCAGCACCTGGTTCGGAACATCGAGTTCGGCGTACTCATCGATTCGTTCCAGGTGCAGCAGTGCCGTGACGAGCGTCTCCTGTTCGCTGCGACTCACAGCGGCACCGCCTCGCCGACGATGTGATCCCGGAGATCCGGGCGGATCGAATCGTCGAAGACCAGGTCAACCGGCGCCCCGAGCAGTTCGGAGACCTCAGCCTCGAGCCCCGCCCTGGCAAGCAGCCCCATCGGGACCAGCGCAGTGACGAGGAGGTCGACGTCGGAGCCGTCGTCATCCGTTCCGTGCGCCACCGAACCGAAAACCCGCGCACCCCCGACACCGCGCGCAGCCAGCAGGCGAGCCAACTCCCCCCGCCGCGCACGCAACCGCCGTGCGACGGGGCTGGTGCCGTGGAACCGGAGGAGGCGATTGACCTCGGCCTGGCTACGCCCCGAGTGCAACGCAATCTCGCGTTGGGACATGCCGGCTGCCGAGGCCGCCCGCACTGCGGCAACGAAACGCTCCCTTGCGGCGCGCATTTGCGCGTCGGACTCACGCGCCTCCCGCTCCAACTCGGCAACCTCCATGCAGACATGATAGCAAATGCGATCACCTCCAGCCGAGGCAGAGACCAGGGGAACTCCTGTCGGGGGTGGCTGGCAGACTTGCGCCATGGTCGACGATGCGGCGGTGCTGGAGGGGTTCTCCGAGCCCGTGCGCCGCTGGTTCACCGACGTCTTCGCCGCGCCGACGACGGTGCAACGCGAGGCGTGGGCGGCCATCGCGGAGGGGCGGCATGCACTCGTCGTCGCGCCCACAGGGTCGGGCAAGACGCTGGCCGCGTTCCTGCAGGCCATCGACAGGTTGGCCGCCGAGCCCCGGCCGGACGCGCATGGCACGAGGGTGGTGTACGTGTCGCCATTGAAGGCGCTGGGCGTCGACGTCGAACGCAACCTGCGGGTGCCGCTGGCGGGCGTCGCGCGCATGGCGGAGCTGATGGGGCGGGCTGCACCCGACATCACCGTCGGGGTGCGATCCGGCGACACCTCCTCCCGGGACCGTGCGGCGCTGCTGCGGCGGCCGCCCGACATCCTCATCACCACGCCGGAGTCCCTGTACCTGATGCTGACGTCCAGGGCACGGGAGACCCTGGCGGGCGTCGAGACCGTCATCGTCGACGAGATCCATGCCCTCGCCGGAACCAAGCGCGGCACGCACCTGGCGCTGAGCCTGGAGCGGTTGGACGCCCTGGCCGGGCACGACGTGCAGCGCATCGCCTTGTCGGCGACGGTGCGGCCCATCGACCGGGTGGCGGCGTTCCTCGGCGGGGACCGGCGGGTGCAGGTCGTCGCGCCGCCCGCGGAGAAGCTGTGGGACGTGCACGTCCGGCTGCCGGTGGCCGACATCACCCGGCCAGGGCCGCCCCCCGGCATCACGCTGACCCCCGACGCCGCCGAGCCCGACCCGGAGGCGTCGCAGTCGCTGTGGCCGCACGTCGAGCAGCAGGTGTACGAGGCCGTGATGGCGGGCCGCTCGACGCTGGTGTTCGCCAACTCCCGCCGCACCGCCGAGCGGCTGACGTCCCGGCTGAACGAGATCTGGGCCACCGAGCACGACCCGGCGTCGCTGGCCCCGGTGTCGCGCAGGCCGCCGGCCCAGCTGATGTCGGACGCCTTCGAGGTGGGGGCCGCCCCGTCCGTCATCGCGCGGGCGCACCACGGGTCGGTCAGCAAGGAGGCCAGGGCCCAGATCGAGGCCGCGCTCAAGTCGGGCGAGCTGCGCTGTGTGGTGGCGACGTCGTCGCTGGAACTCGGCATCGACATGGGGGCCGTCGACCGCGTCATCCAGGTGTCGGCACCGCCGTCGATCGCGAGCGCGCTGCAGCGCATCGGCCGCGCCGGACACCAGGTGGGGGCCGTGTCCACCGGCGACGTGTATCCGCTGTTCCGCGGCGACCTGGTCGGCTCTGCCGTGGCCACGCTGCGGATGCTGGAGGGCCGGATCGAGGAACTGAGCGTCCCACGCAACCCGCTCGACGTGCTGGCGCAGCAGACCGTGGCGGCAGCCGTCGCCACCGCCGAGCTGGGGCTGGACGTCGAGGAGTGGTTCACTTGCGTGCGCCGCGCCATGCCCTATGCGGGCCTCGACCGCGGACTCTACGACGCCGTCCTTGAGCTGCTGACCGGCGCGTACCCCAGCGCAGACTTCGGCGACCTGCGCGCCCGTTTGGTCGAGGACGACGGGCGGCTGTTCGCCAGGCCGGGGGCGCTGCGGCTGGCCGTCACCTCGGGCGGCACCATCCCGGACCGCGGCCTGTTCGGGGTCTTCCTCGCCGGAGCCGAGGGGCCCGGGCGCCGCGTCGGCGAACTGGACGAGGAGATGGTGTACGAGTCCAGGGTCGGCGACGTGTTCACGCTGGGCGCGTCGTCGTGGCGGATCCTCGAGATCACCCGCGACCAGGTGCTGGTCACGCCGGCCCCCGGCCACACCGGGCGGCTGCCGTTCTGGCACGGCGAGGACGAGTCGCGCCCGGCGGAGCTGGGCACCGAGATCGGCCGGTTCCGACGCGGCGCGCTCCGGGACCCAGACGCGCTCGAGGCCGAACCGCTCGATGCCAACGTCCGCGTCAACATCGCCTCCTACCTCCGGGAACAG
>JBDHZH010000102.1:0-8616 GCA_039811745.1 Arachnia sp. | reverse complement strand
CTTCATGGACGACGAACTGGCCGCCCAGCTCCGCAAGGGCCTGAAGGCCGTCAACTTCAAGCTGGAGTGCCGCGTCGTCGGCATCGACGACGGCACCGTCCGCTACGAGACCAAGGCGGGCGCGGCCGAGTCCGTGGACGCCGACGTCATCCTCATGGCCGTCGGCAGGCGCCCGGCAGTCCAGGGCTGGGGCGCGGAGAACACCGGTCTGGAGTTCTCCGGCAAGGGGATCGTCGTCGACGACCGGATGCGCACCAACCTGCCGAACGTCTGGGCCGTCGGTGACGTGACCGGTCGGTCCCTGCTGGCGCACGCCGCCTACCGCATGGGGGACATCGCCGCCGCCAACATCGTCGACCCAGAGGCGTACCGCCGCGGCGAGATCATGCGCTGGAACACGATCCCGTGGGCCGTCTACTCCAACCCGGAGGCGGCCGGCGTCGGCCTGACCGAGGCCGCCGCGAAGGCGCAGGGCTACGACGTGCGCACCGTCACCGTCCCCGGCGCGATGTCCGGGCGCTTCGTGGCGGAGGTCGGCGTCAGGGCGCCGGGAGCCGCCAAGCTCATCTGCGACGGCGCCTCCGGTCAGGTCCTCGGCATCCACGTGCTGGGCACGTATGCATCCGAGATGATCTGGGGCGTCGCCGTCGCCCTGGAGACCGAACTGTCCGTCACCGACCTGCGCCAGGTCGTCTTCCCGCACCCCACCGTCAGCGAACTCATCAAAGAGGCGGCCTGGGCCCTCAAGGCCTGAGCCAGAAGGAGAACACCGAAAATGCCACGCTCACTCATCGTCGACCCGACCACGGTCCGCGCCACCTCGTTCATCGAGCCGCCGCAGATCCCCGTCAACGCCTACCAGCCGAACTTCGAGGCCGAACTGGCCAAGCACGGCAGGGACGGCCTGATCGCGATCCTGCACGACATGATCGCCGTCAGGCAGTTCGAGACCATGCTGAACTCCATCAAGACCACCGGCTCCTGGAACGGGGTTGAGTACAACCACCGCGGCCCGGCGCACCTGTCGATCGGGCAGGAGTCGGCCGTCGTCGGGCAGGCGTCGCAGTTGGAGCCCACCGACTTCGTCTTCGGCTCCCACCGCAGCCACGGTGAGATCCTCGCCAAGTGCTTCTCCGCCGCCCGCAAGCTCGACCCGGCGGAGCTGGAGCGCATCATGAAGACGTTCCTCGACGGTGAGACCCTCGGTTTCGCCGAGCAGATCAGCAACGACGGCCTCGACGACGTCGCCGAGAACTTCATCTTCTACGGCACCGTCGCGGAGACGTTCGCCCGCAAGGCCGGCTTCAACCGCGGCCTCGGCGGCTCCATGCACGCCTTCTTCGCCCCGTTCGGCTCCATGCCGAACAACGCGATCGTGGGCGGCTCGGCCGACATCGCGCTCGGATCGGCGCTGTACAAGCTGATCAACCGCGAGCAGGGCATCGTCATCTCCAACATCGGCGACGCCTCCATGGGCTGCGGCCCGGTGTGGGAGGCCCTCGGGTTCGCGTCGATGGACCAGTTCCGCACCCTGTGGAACGAGGGCGTCGAGGGCAACCCGCCGATCTGGTTCAACTTCTTCAACAACTTCTACGGCATGGGCGGCCAGACGGCCGGCGAGACGATGGGCTACGACATCCTGGCCCGCGTCGGTGCCGGCGTGAACCCGGAGGCGATGCACGCCGAGCGCGTCGACGGCCTGAACCCGCTGGCCGTCGCCGACGCCGTCGAGCGCAAGCGCGCCCTGCTGGAGGCCGGCCGCGGCCCGGTGCTGACCGACACCATCACCTACCGCTTCTCCGGCCACTCGCCGTCGGATGCGTCCAGCTACCGCACCAAGGAGGAGGTCGAGCTCTGGGAGCAGCACGACGGCCTCAAGAACTACGCCGAGTACCTCGTCGCCAACAACGTGCTCGGGCAGAGCGACGTCGACGCGATCCAGGCGAGGATCGACGAGCGCCTCACCAAGGTGATCGCCCTTGCCACCAAGGACGAGGACGTCTCCCCGCGGGTGCACATGGACTTCATCGAGACCGTCATGTACTCGAACGGCAACAAGGAGGCCCTGTCCGACCGTGAGCCCGAGCTGCTGCAGCCGCTGGAGGAGAACGCCCGAGTCAAGTCGCTGAAGGCCAAGGTGCGCACGGCCAAGGACGAGAACGGCAAGCCGGTCTCCAAGGCCCGCGCCTACGCCTACCGCGACGCCCTGTTCGAGGCCATCGCGCACCGCTTCGCCACCGATCCGACCATGGCCGCCTGGGGCGAGGAGAACCGCGACTGGGGCGGCGCGTTCGCCGTGTACCGTGGCCTGACCGAGCTGCTGCCGCACCACCGCCTGTTCAACTCGCCCATCTCCGAGGCCGCCATCATCGGCGCCGGCGTCGGCTACGCCCTGTCGGGTGGCCGCGCGCTGGTCGAGCTGATGTACTGCGACTTCCTCGGCCGCGCCGGCGACGAGATCTTCAACCAGGCCAGCAAGTGGCAGTCCATGAGCGCCGGCCTGCTCGAGATGCCGCTGGTCATGCGCGTGTCCGTCGGTGCCAAGTACGGCGCCCAGCACTCGCAGGACTGGACGGCCATCGTCGCCCACATCCCCGGCCTGAAGGTCTACTACCCTGCCACGCCGTACGACGCCAAGGGCATGATGAACCTGGCGCTCCGCGGCACCGACCCGGTGGTGTTCTTCGAGTCGCAGAAGCTCTACGACGTCGCCGAGCAGTTCGAGCCCGGCGGTGTGCCGGAGGGCTACTACGAGGTGCCCGAGGGTGAGCCGGTGATCCGTCGCGAGGGCACTGACCTGACCATCGCGGTGCTCGGCCCGACCCTGTATCCGGCCATGGAGACCGCCGACGTCCTGCAGGACAAGTACGGCATCTCCACCGAGGTCATCGACCTGCGCTTCGCCGTGCCGCTGAACGTCGACCCGCTCGTAGACTCGGTGAAGAAGACCGGCCGCCTGCTGCTCGCCACCGACGCCGTCGACCGTGGCTCGTTCATGCACCAGGTCGCCTCGACGGTGCAGACGCTGGCGTTCGACCATCTCGACGCGCCGGTCACCGTCGTCGGCTCCCGCAACGCGATCACGCCGGCCGCCGAACTGGAGGAGGAGTACTTCCCGCAGGTCGACTGGCTGATCGACGCCATCCACGAACGCATCCTGCCGCTCGCCGGACACGTCCCCACCACCAACCAGACCACAGCCGAACTCGCCCGCAGGTCCCGCCAGGGCCTGTGACCCGAGCGTTGGTGGGACCCTTCCGGTGGTCGAGTAGGCGGCCTGCGGCCGTGTCGGGTTTCCGCTGGTCGAGTAGGCCGCCTGCGGCCGTGTCGAGACCTGGTGAGTGTCCGCAGGGACGGTTGCGGGGTCTCGACACGCCGGCTCGTTCCTCGCCGGCTACTCGACCAGCGGGTGGGTTCCGGTGGTCGAGACCTGGTGAGTGTCCGCGGGGACGGTTGCGGGGTCTCGACACGCCGGCTCGTTCCTCGCCGGCTACTCGACCAGCGGGTGGGTTCCGGTGGTCGAGTAGGCCGCCTGCGGCCGTGTCGAGACCTGGTGAGTGTCTGCTGGGACGGTTTCGGGGTCTCGACACGCCGGCTCGTACCTCGCCGGCTACGCGACCAGCGTTCTTGCGGACCACTCGACCACTTGGCAGTCGGAGAATGAAATGCAGTCTGAACCATTGAGGGAGAACAGATGACGAGAGACCAGATCAACGACCCGCAGGCCTCGCCGGCGGGCAGGGTGGACGCGCTGAGGGCCTACCTCGCGGAGGGCGCCGACTTCCCGGCGTTCACGGTCGAGTCCAACAACCACATCCACACGATCTTCAGCTTCAGCCCTTACACGCCGTCGATGGCGTGCCTGCGGGGCAGGGAGGCGGGGCTGCAGGTGGTGGGGTCGGTGGACCACGACTCGATCGGGGCCGCCGCGGAGATGCGGGAGGCCGCCGACGCGCTCGGGCTGGGCGTGGTGACCGGTTTCGAGATCCGGGTCACGTTCCACACCCCGGCCGAGGTTGCAGAGGGCCGGGCGCCGTTCGCTGACCGCAAGCTGAACAACCCGGACTCGTACGGCGTCGCCTACATCACGGTGCAGGGCATCCCGGAGCAGTCCAGGGCGGAGGCGGAGGAGTTCCTGCGGCCGGTGCGCGAGCGCCGTCTGGAGCGCACGCGTCGCATGGCGGCCGCGGCGAACGAGATCCTCACCGGGCTCGGCGCCCCGACGTTCGACTTCGAGCGCGACGTCGTCGGCATCTCCCAGTACGCCAACGGCGGGACGGTCACGGAACGGCACCTTCTCTACGCCATGTCGACCGCGCTGATCGCGGGCTTCGGCCGCGGTCAGGGGCTGCTGGACGGGCTGGCCGGAATGGGCGTCGGCGTCCCGGAGAAGCTGGCTGCGACGCTCGGCGACGAGGCGAACCCGTACCTCGCCTATGACCTGCTGGGCCTGTTGAAGGCCGAGTACCTGGAGCGCTTCTACGAGCAGCCCCGGCACTGGGACGACGGTGGGGAACTGCCGGATGCCCGTACCGTCGTGGGGCTGGCGCGCTCGTGGGGGGCCATCCCCTGCTACGCCTACCTCGGCGACGTCTCGGCGTCCCCGACCGGCGACAAGAAGGCGGAGAAGTTCGAAGACGAGTTCTTGGACGAGCTGGCCGTCTCGCTCCGCGACATCGGCTTCCCGGCGATCACGTTCATGCCGCCCCGCAACTCCGCCGAACAGTTGGAGCGCATCTCGAAGCTGGCCGCGGCCAACGGGCTGATCGAGGTGTCCGGCGTCGACATCAACCAGCCGCGGCAGACGTTCGACTGCCCCGAGCTGTCGGAGCCGAGGTTCGCCTACCTCAACACGTCGACGTGGGCGATGGTGGCCCACGAGACGCTCAGCAACCACGACCTCACCCTCGGCCTGCTGCACCCGGACAACCCGCTGGCCGCGCTGCCGCTGGTGGATCGGGTGACGCGTTACGGCCAGGCCGGCCCGCGCCTGGTGGCGGGCGAGGCGGCATCCGACGTCGCAAAGTCCCTTGTCACAGGAGGTATCACGCAATGACCGCAACTGAGTTGCTCCCGCTGCTGCGGGGGGCGATCCTCGCCCGCACGAACACGCCCGTCGTGCTGATCCCCGCCGAGGGGTCGGTCGATCATGTGATCGACGTCTCCGATGCCGTCGCCGAGGGTGACACGGCCATCCTGGCGGCCGCCATCGCGACGGCGCTGCCGGGTGACCTGGACCTGCCGGCCACGTTCCAGTTGGTCGCGGACGACGTCGACGTGACGGTCGAGGCGATCGAGTTGGCCGGGGCCAAGCCCGTTCCCGGCCCGAAGGACCCGTGGGCCGGCAACGCCGGATCCAGGGCCTCCGTGGTGGCCGGCCGGATCGCGCTGGTCACCGGCGGGGCGCAGGGGTTCGGCGAGCAGATCGTCCGGGCCCTGCACTCCTCCGGTGCGTGGGTGCACATCGCCGACATGAACGCCGACGGCGCCCGGGCCCTTGCCGAGGAGCTGGGGGAGCGCGCCACCGCGATCGCCGTCAACGTGGCCGACGAGGCCTCCGTCGAGACGATGGCGGCCCAGATCGTGGCGGCCACCGGCGGCATCGACCTGGTCGTCTCCAACGCCGGCATCGCCCGTGCCGGCTCGGTGCTGGAGCAGGAACTGGCGCCGTTCAGGCTGTCGACCGACGTCAACTACGTCGCGTTCTTCCTTGTCACCAAGCATTTGGGTCGGGTGATGCGGCAGCAGAACATCGCGGCGCCGGATTGGATGACCGACATCATCCAGATCAACTCCAAGTCGGGCCTGGTGGGCTCGAACCGGAACGGCGCCTATGCGGGCAGCAAGTTCGGCGGCATCGGGCTGGTCCAGAGCTACGCGCTGGAGTTGGTGGACTACAAGATCAAGGTCAATGCCATCTGCCCCGGGAACTTCCTGGACGGCCCGCTGTGGTCCGACCCGAAGAACGGCCTGTTCGTCCAGTACCTGAACTCCGGCAAGGTGCCCGGCGCGAAGAACGTCGACGATGTGCGTCGCTTCTACGAGTCGAAGGTGCCGCTGAACCGCGGCACGCAGGGCGCCGACGTCATGCGGGCGTTGTACTACATCGTCGAGCAGTCCTACGAGACCGGGCAGGCGCTGCCGGTCGCCGGCGGCCAGGTGATGCTGTCCAGCTGAGGTTGGGGCGAGGCTCCGGGGGCGGGTTCGCCGTCGAGTGCGACGGCGAGCCTGCCCCTCCTCACTCCGAACCGGGATGGTAGCCTTGGCGGTTCCGATTCTCGAGTCGAAGCGGACCCCAGGCACCGTGAGGGCCCCGCGCGACGCCCCGGCCTCCTACCGCGGCGCCCCCATCGTCGTCGGGTAGCTTCCACCTGTTGACGATTCGTTGCGATACCTGGGAGGCTGCGAGATGCCTGATCGATTCCCCAATCAACCACGGCTGCGGCCTGCCGGTTGAACCGTTGGTCTTCATAGTGGTGGATCCGACATTCGTCGCGTTGCGAGCGCGAACCGACTCCTATCGGGGGCCGGATGCCCACGCCGGGGCGCCGTATGTCCTCGTTGCGGATGTGCTCTTCTCAGTGCAGGGTGGGGCCCTGACCCTCAGCATTGACGGCGCCCCGAACTGGCTGTCCCTGACGGGCGAGCTGCTGTCCGGCACCCCCGACGGGCCCGGTGTCCATGCCTTCGACCTCATCGCAGAGACGGCCACCGACCGGGCGGTGATCCGGGTGACGATCCCGATCCTGGCCGACGATCTCGCGCTGGGGGAGAACTGGCGCATGCTCACCTACAACGCCTGGTACCGCGGAACCCATGTGCCCGATGGGGGCCGCAAGGAACTGGACCTGTTCATCTCCTCGGGCGCCGATGTCATCGCCCTACAGGAGTCCAGCGACACCCACGCTCGCAAGGCGGCCGAGGCACTCGGATGGCCCGGGGTTGCAGGGGAGGGCGACCACTATGTGATCAGCAGGTACCCCATCGTCGACACGCGGGACGCCCCGGCCGCGCACGCAGGACTCGTGTCATTCGACGCGGGCCATCGCCGGGCCGTCTGGGTGTGGTCGGCTCATCTCGGATACCAGTACTACGGCCCCTACGGTGCGCGTGATGGCCACAACGTCGAGGAGGTCATCTTCGACGAGAACCGGGAGCGGGCACCGGAGGCTCGGGGAGCGATCGCCGTGATGGATGAGATGACCCGGGCTGCGCCCCGGATACCGCACGTGTATGCGGGGGACATGAACGCTCCTTCGCACCTCGACTGGACCGAAGCCACAAGCGAGAAGAACTTCGGCCTGACCGTCCCGTGGCCCGTGTCAACCGCACTTGAGGAGGCGGGGTTCATCGACACGTACCGCGAGATCCATCGTGACCCGGTGATCGACCCGGGGCTGTCCTGGACACCCCGCTTCCCCGGGGAACCTCAGGACCGGATCGACTTCATCCACGCCCGGGGCGACGCACTGGCAACCACCGACTCGGTCTACCTTGGCCCCGAGGCGCTCCCGGGATGGGCCTCCGACCACGGGGCGTTCGTCACCCAGTTCCGGTGGAGGGTTCAGATGGCCGAGTCTGGTCCGTCCGCGTAGAGAGCCGCCGAGCCACGACGTCGACCTCGAAACCTCGGCCTGTTGGTTGGTAGATCTGTTGGCGTCCTCGCGAACAGATCTACCAGCCAGCGTCGTTCGGGCATCGACGACATCGCCGCGGTCGGCCGCCCCAGCCTCCCTTGTGCAGCGCCAGCGCCACCTGGCCTGCGACGGTGCACGCCATGCGTGTCACGGCGTACCAGCCGTAGCGCAGGGTGCGGAGGTCCAGGTCCAGCAGATGCGCGTTGTCGCGCAGCATGTCCTTGGACCAGTCGGTGTGGTCGCGGATGCCGTCCAGCTCGACGATGAGCGAGGCGAACGGATACAGGCAGTCGATGCGTCCCTGTTCCGACTGCACCTGACGCTCCGGCGTCGGCAGGCCGTGGGGGCGCAGCACCTGCTGCTCGAAGCGCCACTCCAGGGCGCTCTCGATGCCGTTCGCCGCCTCGGCGCAGAGCTGCCGGATGACACCGGAGTGGCGGACGCGACGTCTGGTGTCCAGTTCCGCCACAACCCGGGACGGGGTGGTCCTGCCGTTCGCGAGCCCCCGTGCCTGGGCGGAGACCAAGTCGTCCTCCGAGCCGTGTAAGGCCAGGTCGATGAGCGTCGTCTCCACGCCTGTGCGCGGAGGGCTGCCCCAGCCGTGGCGTGCGCCGCGTCTCAACTCGATGGTCCACTCCCCGACCTGTAGGTCCGGGCGTTTGGGCTCGGCCCAGATGGTGACCAGTGACGGTACGTCGCGAAGGAGTCCGTGCAGGAACCCCGCCGCCTGCTCGCTGGCGACGGCCGTCGGCCCCCCACGCAGGAGACCGGCCCAGACTGCCGATGTCAGGTCGGGTCCACGGGTCAGATACAGGCCGTCTCCCGGCTGCTCCCACTCCCTGGTCATACGGCTGATCACCGCGCGGCAGAGCCCTGCCCCCCAGCAACTAGCCGGTCGACAGGACCCCGGCCTGGTCGCGGGCCAACCGTCGCAGGGAGTCCGGGAGCGTCTGCCGTGCATGCATGGGGAGAGTCTGGG
>JBDHZH010000101.1:0-8924 GCA_039811745.1 Arachnia sp. | reverse complement strand
CTGAGGGCCGGCGGGGCTGGCACCGAGCGTGCGGGCTTGGGGAGCGGAGGGGCCGGTGCTGGTTCCCGTCGCGGACGGGGAGGACGACGGCGTGCCCGCCGGAGTCGTCTCGGTGCCGGTTGATGTCGGCGTGGTGCCTGCGGATGTCGGCGCGGCGGTGCTCGGGGGCGTCGTCTCCGTGGCCGACGGTGTGGGTGTCGCCTCGGCCGGGTCGCCGGTCAGGGCGCTCAGGTCAGCAGTGGCTGTGCTGGTGGCGACAGGCTCCGTCGGCTGCGGAGCCTCGTCGGCCCAGGTGACGCCGGGGGCCAGTGTCAACGACAGCGCCGCGAGTGCCGCCAACCATCCGACCGTCGGGGACCTGCGTCCTCGTGCCCGGCGAGGTCGCACCCCCACCCCCGCGTCCTCGTCATCGCGCCAGCGACTCATCACCATGATCCACTCCCCCCAGGAATCCAGGCCACCCCCGGTGGCCCCAGACAAGCTCGGCTACTTGAGACTCAGGTCCCCGACTTCTTCCGGAGTCATCTTGTCATCGAAAGTAGACACCTCGCCACCCTACGGTTGACATCTGGCCAAAGGTTACGTGTCCAAGGGGCGTACAGCGACGCCTTGCGCTTCGACAAGGCATTTCACCGGCCGGGGCGGGCGGCTGAGCAGTGCCGACGGAGTCTCTGCAGGCGCCGGGCACTCACAACTGCGCAACGGACCTGCACGGAACGGACCTGCACGGAGACGGCCGGGAACCCGCGTCTCCGCCCGGCCGTCACCGGTGCTACTCGTGCTGGGGCAGCACGGGGATGGTCGGGATGCGCAGGGTGAACCGGGCTCCCTTGCCGGCTTGATTGCCGGCCTTGACGGAGCCGCCGTGGGCCTTGGCGGTGTGGTCGACGATCGACAGGCCGAGGCCGGTGCCGGGGGTGTTGCGGGCACGATCCGAGCGGTAGAAGCGATCGAAGATGTGCGGGAGGTCGTCCTCCTGGATGCCCGGCCCCTCGTCCACCACCGACAGCGTGCCGTCGTGCAGGGTGACGTCGATGGTGCCCTCGGGCGGGGAGAACTTCACGGCGTTGTCGAGCAGGTTCGTGACGGCCCGCTCCAGCGTGGCGGCGTCGCCGAGGATGTGGCTGTGGTCGAGGAGGACGTTGAACGTGATTCCGGGGCCGCGGCGGCGGGCCCGCTCCACAGCCGACTCGACCACCTCCGACATGTCGAGGGGCTCGTGCGGACGCTGCAGGTGGTCGTCGCGGGTGAGCGCCACCAGATCACCGACCAGCGCGGAGAACTCGCCCAGCTGCGCCGAGACGTCGGACAGGATCTCCGAGCGTGCGCCCTCCGGCAGCATGCCCGACTTGTCGTCGGCGACCAGCAGTTCGATGTTGGTGCGCATCGACGTCAGCGGCGTGCGCAGTTCGTGGCCGGCGTCTGCGATCAGCTGCCGCTGCTGCTCCCTCGAGGTCTGCAGCGAACGCAGCATCGCGTTGAACGACTTCGTCAGCTCGCCGAGATCGTCGGGGCCGTAGATGCGGATCGGGTTCAGCTGGTCGGTCTGCGTGACGCTGCGCACCGCCTGGGACAGGCGCCGCACCGGTGCCAGCGCACCCTTCGCGACGAGCAGCACCGCGACGGTGGTCACGAGCACCCCGACCACCACGCCGACCAGCGTCACGACCCACAGTGACCGCAGCGTCGCGTCCAGGAACACCAGCGGGCGCGCGAACATCAGGGCATTGCTGGTGCCGTTCACCCGGACCGGCACGGCGACGACCCGATAGACGACCCCGTCCTCGAGCTGCACCGTCCGCGCCGACGAACCGGACTGCATTCGCGCCACCGCGATCTCGGGCGCGGCCGCGGTCAGGGTCACGCGTTGGCCGGCCGACTGCTTCGACTCACCGGAGACCGACACCAGCACCAGCAACTCGTCCGCGGAACGCAGGCCGGTGACGTCCATGCTGCCGAACGCGCCGCCCCGGTCCCCCACGGCTGCCGCGGCGGACGTGGCAGCGGTGGTCAACTGGCTGTCCAACTCGGTGATCAGCGAGATGCGGGTCACCCAGGACGATGTGACCCCCATCAGCAGCACCGCGATCGCGACGCTGATCCCGTTCAGAAGGGCAAGGCGCCCCTGGAGACTCTGCCCGGTGACCAGCCGTTCGACACCGCGTCGCAGCCTTATCCAGAAGGTGCCGATCACGGGGGTGTTTCACGCAGCACGTATCCGACCCCGCGCACCGTGTGGATCAGCCTGGGGCGCCCACCAGCCTCGGTCTTCCTGCGCAGGTAGCCGATGTAGACCTCGAGCGAGTTGGCCGTGGCCGGGAATTCGAAACCCCAGACCTCGTTCAGCAGGGTGCTGCGCTCCAGCACCTTGCGGGGGTTCTCCATGAACGCCTGCAGCAGTGCGAACTCCGTGCGCGTCAGGGAGACGTTCACCCCGGCACGGTTCACCTCACGGTGCTGCGGGTCCAGCGTCAGGTCGGCGAACGTGAGGAACCTGGCGTCCGTCTCGCCGGCCGGCTTGGAGCGCCGCGTCAACGCGCGCAGCCTGGCGAGCAGTTCGTCGAGGGCGAAGGGCTTGACCATGTAGTCGTCGGCGCCGGCGTCGAGCCCGTCGACCCGGTCGCCGACGGCATCGCGGGCCGTGAGGATCAGGATCGGGACGTCGTTGCCGCCCTCCCTCAGCATCCGGGTGGTCTCCAGGCCGTCGAGGCGCGGCATCATCACGTCCATGATGACGGCGTCCGGGGTGTGGCCGGCGAGCTTCGCCAGCGCCTCGATGCCGTCGGAGGCCGTCAGCACGTCGTCGCCCGAGTACTTCAGGGAGCGCGCCAAGGAGTCGCGCACGGCCTGATCGTCGTCCACCACCAGGATCTGCATGCCCCAAGCCTGCCATGCCCCGACGACAACCCGAAGCCGGACGCCCCGGTGCGGGCGCACCCGTGGGTAGGGTGACGGTCATGACCTCGCTCGTGTTCGTCTGCCACGGCAACATCTGCCGCTCCCCGATGGCCGAACGGGTGGCGCGGCGCATGGCGGCCGAGCGGGGCCTGGACGTCGCGGTGTCGAGCTACGGGCTGTCCTCGGAGGAGGCGGGCAGCCCCATCGACCGGCGCGCCGCCGCCGTGCTGAGGGACGCCGGCTACGACACCGCCGGCCACAGGGCCCGGCGGATCGACCCCGAGCTGGTGGAGCGGGCGGATCTGGTGATCGCCGCCGAGCGGTACCAGGTTGACCGGCTGATCCGGCTGCTGCCGGGCGCCACCCACATCCGGCTGCTGAACGACTTCAACCCCGCACTGCCCCCCGGCACCCCCCTCGACGATCCCTGGTACGGGGACGCCGATGCCTTCGTCGAGACGCTCGCGAGCATCGAGGCCGCCATGCCGGGCATCCTCGACGAGGTGGAACGGCTCGGCGGATAGGATTCACACTTCTCGACGACGAAAGGCGCCCGATCGTGACCGGCCTCAAGGGACGCAGCTTCTGCAAGGAACTCGACTTCACCCCCGACGAGTGGCGCTCGCTGCTCGATCTGGCCGCGGAACTGAAGGCAGCGACCCGCGAAGGACGGGAGCAGCAGCGGCTGACCGGGAAGCAGGTCGCGCTGATCTTCGAGAAGACCTCCACCCGCACCCGGTGCGCGTTCGAGGTCGCCGTCGCCCAGCAGGGCGGCCACACGACGTACCTTGATCCGGCCGGGTCGCAGGTGGGCCACAAGGAGTCGGCCGCCGACACCGCCAGGGTGCTGGGCCGCTGGTACGACGGCATCGAGTACCGCGGCACCAGCCAGGCCACCGTCGAGACGCTGGCCGAGTTCGCCGGCGTGCCCGTCTACAACGGCCTGACCGACGACTGGCACCCCACCCAGATGCTCGCCGACCAGCTCACGATGCTTGAGCACTCGCCCAAGCCGCTCCATGAGATCAGCTACGCCTTCGTCGGCGACGCCCGCAACAACATGGGCAACTCCACCCTGATCAGCGCGGCCATGATGGGCTCCGACATCCGCCTGGTCGCCCCCCGCGAGCAGCAGACCACGCCCGGGGTGCTTGCGCAGGCCAGGGCGATCGCCGAGGCCACCGGCGCCCGGATCACCATCACCGAGGACGTCGCCTCCGGCGTGGCGGGCGTCGACTTCATCGCAACCGACGTCTGGCTCTCCCTCGGCGAGCCGCGTGAGCTGTGGGCCGAGCGCATCGAACTGCTGAGGCCCTACCAGGTCAACGCGGACATGCTGGCACTCACCGGCAACCCGGACGTGAAGTTCCTGCACTGCCTGCCCGCATTCCACGACCTCGGCACCGCCGTCGGCAGGCAGCTGCACGACGAGTTCGGCATGACCGCCCTCGAGGTGACCGACGACGTGTTCGAGTCCCCGGCCAGCGTCGTCTTCGACCAGGCGGAGAACCGGATGCACACCATCAAGGCCGTGCTGGTATCCACGCTGGCCGGCTGAACCCCGGGGCGACGCGATGTCCAACGGCAGGGGCGGCGGGCACTTCGCCAAACCTCCCCTGAGCAGCACCGAACTGGTCGACGTCATGGTCGGCCGCGGCCTCGTCGTCGACGACCGCAGGCAGGCGGCCCGCACGCTGTTCCACATCGGCTACTACCGGCTCGCACCCTACATCGACCACTTCGACCTGCCCGGCCAGCGGCACTGCGTCACGCCCGGCACCACGTTCGACGACGTGCTGCGCCTCTACAAGTTCGACCGCGACCTGAGGATGCTCATCACCGAGGCGCTGGCCCGCATCGAGGTGGCCTACAGGTCCGCGCTGAGCGAGGTGATGAGCAAGATCGAGGGCGACGCCCACTGGTACACCAAACCGCACTACTTCGCCGACGAGGGCGACTTCCGGGTCCTGCAGGGCAACGTGGCCGCGGCGCTCGCGCAGCCGTTCCCGGCCCTCGACGACTACCTGCGCCGGTACCGGACCCCCGAACTGCCGCCGTCGTGGCTGATGGTGGAGGTGTTGAGCCTCGGCCAGCTGACCCGGGTGTACCGGTCGCTGCGGCATCCCTCCCACCGGCGGGCGGTGGCGGCGTCCCTCGGGCTCGGCGACGACGTGCTGGAGAGCTGGCTGGAGTCGTTCGTGCGCGTCCGCAACATCTGTGCCCACCACGAACGGCTCTGGGACGTGCACCTCACCCACTACCCGAGCGTGCCCCATGCGACGTCGGTGCCGTGGCCGGGGCGCTGGGGGCGCCTGCTGGAGGAGTCGTCGCGGACGCTGTACTGCGTCGTCTCCGCGATGCAGTCGATGCTCCTCACCGTCGCGCCCACCAGCCCCTGGGCCGGCGACCTCGCGGCGTTGCTCGACGACAGGTCAGAGCAGTTGGAGGTCATGGGGTTCCCGGCCGACTGGGCCCAGGACCCGTTCTGGGCCGGCGCCATCGCTGCCGGACGCCCCGAGTCGTTCTGAGCGTCCCCCTGCGAGCAGCGGACCCCGGTGGGAGACTGGGCAGGTCCGAGCGACGGGACGGAAGGAACCGACATGCAGAAGATCACCAGGAGCCACTGGGCCCACGACCCCCGCCAGGCTCTGCGCCCCGGGCCCGGATTCGATCTGGCCACCTTCGACACCTCCGGCACCCCAGGCTGGAAGGGGGACAGGATCGGCGCCGAGGCCCTGACCCTGGCGCGTGGCGGACTGCTCAACGAACTGCAGGAACGCCTGTTCGCCGAGAGCCGCGTCGGCGGGCGGCGGAACGTGCTGATCATCGTCCAGGGCCTGGACACCGCAGGCAAGGGCGGCATCGCGCGGCACGTCATGGGCTTCGTGGACCCTCAGGGCGTCCAGATCAAGTCGTTCGGGGTGCCCACCGAGGAGGAGAGGTCACACCACTACCTGTGGCGCATCCGGAACTCGCTGCCCCTGCCCGGCAGGATCGGCGTCTTCGACCGGTCGCACTACGAGGACGTCCTGGTGGTGCGCGTCGACGAACTGGTGGAGCCCTCGGTGTGGGAGCCGCGCTACGAGGAGATCAACGCCTTCGAGAAGGAACTGACCGACGCCGGCACCGTCGTCCTGAAGTTCGCGCTGATGGTGGGCTACGAGGAGCAGGGTCTGAGGCTCATGGACCGGCTCGACCGCCCCGACAAGCACTGGAAGTACTCGCTGTCGGACCTGAGGACCCGCTCCAGGTGGGACAGGTACCAGGAGGCCTACCAGGCGGTGTTCGACCGCACCAACACCGACCACGCCCCCTGGCACGTCGTCCCCTCGGACCACAAGTGGTTCCCGCGGCTCGCAGTCACGGAGATCCTTACCCGGACCCTGGCCGACATGGACCTCGGCTGGCCCGAGGTGAGCTGGAACGACGACGAGCAGCGGGCCGCCGTCGCGGCCACGCTCAGCACGAAGTCACTCGTGAAATCCCTCGTCGGGACGCGGGCGAACGTCTCGGCCGCCATCGAGGAGAGCATCGAGGTGCGCGCCGACTCCGCCGAGCTCATCGATTCGCACCCGGACCTGAGCCGCCGTCGCATCGAGGCGAGGCGCGCGACGCTGATCGCCGAGATGGAGCAGAACATCGCCCACAAGAGGCAGTTGCTGACCGAACGCGACGACGCCCCGACGCCCCTGCCGCTCGGCTGAGCACCCGGCGAAGGGAAAGTCCGTCCAGTCGGCGACAGTTGCGCTCAGGAGGCCAGAACCGTCGAGTTGAATGCGTTTTCCTGCGCGGAGCACCGACACGGTGACCCCGGCGACGGGGTGTCCCCCTTAGCCGACCCCGGCTTCGAGGCGTCAATGTGTGGTTGGTAGGTTCCCCGGCATGGATACCGTTGCCCTCGGGCGCTGGCAGTTCGCGATCACGACTGTCTACCACTACCTGTTCGTGCCCATCACCATCGCACTGTCGATGATCGTGGCCGTCATCCAGACCATCTGGGTCAGGACCGGCGAGGAGAAGTACCTGCGGCTGACGAAGTTCTTCGGGAAGCTGTTCCTGATCAACTTCGCGCTCGGGCTGGTGACCGGCATCGTGCAGGAGTTCCAGTTCGGGATGAACTGGTCCGAGTACTCCCGCTTCGTCGGCGACGTGTTCGGGGCCCCGCTGGCACTGGAGGCGCTGCTGGCGTTCTTCCTGGAGTCCACGTTCCTCGGCCTTTGGATCTTCGGCTGGGACAAGCTGCCCCGCAAGGTCCACCTGGCCTGCATCTACCTCGTGGCGTTCGGGACGCTGCTGTCGGCGTTGTTCATCCTGGCCGCCAACTCGTGGATGCAGAACCCCGTCGGCACCGTCTTCCGCAACGGCCGCGCCGAACTCGACGGCGTCGCCGGTTTCGGCGAGGTGCTCACGAACCCCGTGTTCCTCGTCACGTTCCCCCACGTGATCCTCGCCGCCTACATGGTCGGTGGCGCGCTGGTGGCGGCCATCAGCGGCTGGCACCTGTCGAAGCTGCGCGGCTCCTCCGACCCGCATGCGGGCCGCGACGTCGCCGCCCACCGCTTCGGCGTCAAGCTGGGGGCCTGGATCCTGATCGGCGCCTCCGTCGGCACCATCGTCTCCGGCGACCTCCAGTCCAAGATCATGACCGAGGTGCAGCCCATGAAGATGGCGGCCGCCGAGGGCATGTTCGAGACCGAGTCCAACGCCGGCTTCTCCCTCATCACCATCGGCAGCCTCGACGGCTCCCGCGAGGTGTTCTCCATCAAGATCCCGGGCCTGCTGGCGCTGCTGTCCGGCCACGACACCATCAAGGGCGTCAACAACCTGCGCGAGTCGTTCGCCACCGACGGCTTCCGTCGCTTCGACGGCAGCCAGACGACGCTGCAGGAGCAGTTCGGCCCGACGCTGGCCAAGCAGTGGCCCGGCCTCGACCCGGCGCCGAACATCTTCATCTCCTACTGGACGTTCCGCATCATGATCACGCTCGGAATGATCGGTGTGCTGGTGGGCGCGTTCCTGCTCTGGACCATCCGCGGCGGCCAGATGCCGAAGCCGAGCAGGTGGTGGACCGCCCTCATGTTCTCCCTCCCGCTCCTGCCGCTGTTCGCGAACTCGTTCGGCTGGATCTTCACCGAGATGGGCCGCCAGCCGTGGCTGGTGGCGGGCGTGCTGCCCACCCAGGCCGGCATCTCGCCGTCGGTGGGCGCCGGGTCTGTGTGGACGTCGATGATCGTCTACACGCTGCTGTACGGGTTCCTCGCCGTCATCGAGGTGGGTCTGATGCTGAAGTACATCAAGCTCGGCCTGCCCGACGTCGTCGAACCGGACCACACCATCGACGACCCCGACGCCCCCATGACGTTCGCGTACTGAGAAGGACTGATACCAATGCTGCTAGAAACGGTTCCCGTCCTCGCCACGATCTGGTTCGTCCTGGTCGCCGTGCTGTGGGTCGCGTTCTTCTTCCTTGAGGGCTTCGACTTCGGGGTCGCCATGCTGCTTCCCGTCCTCGGCAGGACCGACCGGCAGAAGCGCACCATGATCAACACGATCGGCCCCACCTGGGACGGCAACGAGGTGTGGCTGCTGACCGCCGGCGGTGCGATGTTCGCCGCGTTCCCCGGCTGGTACGCATCCTTGTTCTCGGCGCTGTATCTGCCGCTGCTGCTGGTGCTGGTCGGGCTGATCCTGCGCGGGGTGTCCTTCGAGTACCGCTCCAAGAACCCCGAGGCGAAGTGGCGGAGCATGTTCGACTGGTTCGCCACCGTCGGATCCTTCATCCCGACCCTGGTGCTCGGCGTCGGGTTCGCCAACTTCGTCATCGGCGTCGCCAACGACAACCTGCTGTGGAACGGCAGCTTCTTCGGGCTGTTCGGCCCGTTCGCGCTGCTCGGCGGCGTCATGCTGGTCCTGCTCAGCGTGACGCACGGCGCCACCTTCATGGCGCTGAAGACCCACGGCGAGATGCACGAGAAGGCCCGCGTGTTCGTGAAGCGCATCGGCTGGTTCACCGCGGGCGCCGTCGC
>JBDHZH010000100.1:0-8961 GCA_039811745.1 Arachnia sp. | reverse complement strand
CTCGATCAGGCCGTCCGCCGCGTCACCCGCGCGGCAAGGTCGGCGGGTCGTGACCTCGCGCCCGACTCGGTGCAGCGGATCCAGCAGGCGCTGCACGTCAGCGTTGCCGGCCTGACCGCCAACTGATCGGTCGCCGGGACGTTCCTGCCCCCCCCGGGGACGGCCCGTTCAGCCGAAGTCGACGAGGAGCACGCCGACGGCGATGCAGGCGATGCCGACCACGGCCAACCTGCCGAGCCGCTCACCGAAGAGCAGCCACCCGGCGACGGCGATGAGCGCCACCCCGACCGCCGTCCAGATCCCGTACGCGACCCCGAGCGGCATGCCTGCCCGGAGCACCAGCGACAGCATCGCGTAGGCGGCGACATAGCCGCCCAGCACGACCGGCATGAACCGTCGGTGGCCGGTCGCAACCATGCGCAGCGAGAGCGTCGCGGCCACCTCGAAGACGATCGCGAGGCCGAGGAACAGCCAACTCATGCGTCGTCCCCGCTCGCCACGTCGCCGGGATGGGAGCCGAGTTCGACGAGCAGCACCCCGGCCATGATCAGCACGATCCCACCCCACATGACCGCAGTCAGCGGCTCCCCGAAGATCACGGCACCGCCGAGCGCCGTCAGCACCACCCCCACCGCGCCCCAGATGCCGTAGGCCACCCCCAGCACCATCCCGAGCCTCAGCGCAAGCGTCAGGCAGGCGAACGAGATGACATACCCGACCGCGACCACCGCGAACCAGATCGGCGCCGCCTGCGCGGCCTTCAGGGACAGGGACGCGGTCACCTCCGCGACGATGGCGGCGAGGAGGGCCGGCCCCCGCCACGCGGGCCCGATCGCGCGCAGATCCATGCGGGCAACCGTACCGATTCGTGGCACGACGAGGCGCCGCCGCTGGAATCCAGCGGCGGCGCCTCACGTCTCGCGGGGTGGTCAGCTGACCTGCCTGCGCAGCCAGCGCCAGGTGCCGATCGCCGAGGGGACGACGATCCAGATCAGCAGCACGGTGCCGAGCTGCAGCCACTGGACGCCGTGGACGACCCCGGCACGGAGGGCATCGAGCACGCCGTCCGGGGTGACCCACGGGGCGACATTGCCGAGCGGTTCCCAGAGACCGCCGACGGAGTTGACCATGGTCGCAAGCATGGGCAGCACGAAGAACGCGACGATCGCCGCGGCACTGTGCTGCAACAGCAGGCCGAGGGCCACCCCGAGCAGGACGTTGAACAGGGCCTCGGCCGCGAATCCGGCGAACTGGCCGACGGGCAGGTTCCAGCCGGTGGCGAATCCCATGGACTGCGTCAGGGCGACGATGCCCGCGCCGACGGCGACCGACAGGACCACCGCCAGGGCCGTTGCTCCCAGCAGCATCGCGACCTTCGCCAGCAGGACCCGGCCCCGGCGCGGCTCCAGCGCGAACGTGACCAGCGCCGTGCGCTGCGTCCACTCGCTGGTGATCGTCAGGATGCCGAGCAGCGCCAGGAAATAGCCCACCACATTGCCGACCGACGCCGTCGCCGTCATCAGCGTGTAGGAGGCGGGTTCGACGGCCATGGCGCCGAGGACCAGGGAGGCGGTGAGTGCGGCGACGGCGACGGTGACGGCGCAGCCTGCGATCAGCAGCCAGCACCCGGCCCGGGTGTCGACGAGCTTGCGGGCCTCGACTGCGATCTGCCGCGACAGCGTCGTCCGCGCTGCGACCGGCGTCCTCGTGGACGCACCGACGGCCTGGATGGTCATGTGGTTGGCGGTGGCGGTCATGCTGCTTCTCCGATATGGGAGGTCCGCGCGGTGGCGGAGGTGAGTTCGAGGTAGGTGTCCTCTAGGCTGCGGCCGCCGGCGAGGATGTCGTCGGCCGAGCCGCGCGCCACGATGCGCCCGTGGCCGATCAGGACGAAGTGGTCGGCGACCTGCTCCACCTCGTGCAGCAGGTGCGACGACAACAAGACGGTGCCGCCGGCGTCGGCGAAGCGCCTCAGCATGACGCGCATCCAGACGATGCCCTGGGGGTCGAGGCCGTTGGCGGGCTCGTCGAGGAGGAGGACCTCAGGGGAACCGAGGAGGGCGTGCGCGATTCCGAGGCGCTGCCGCATGCCGAGCGAGTAGGTGCCGAACCGCCTGCGGGACTCGGCGGGGGTGAGCTGGACGAGGTCGAGGACCTCGTCGACGCGTTCCCGGGGTGCGCCGATGGTCGCCGCGCCGAGGCGGAGGATCTCGCGCCCGGTACGGCCGGCGTGCTGGGCGGAGGCATCGAGCAGGACGCCGACGCTCGCGGCCGCGTTGGGGAGTTCACGGAAGGGGACGCCGAGGACGGTGCAGGTGCCCGCGTCGGGGATGGTGAGGCCGATCAGGCAGCGGAGCACCGTCGACTTGCCGGCACCGTTGGGCCCGAGGAACCCGGTCACGCCGCCCTTGGCGACATTGAAGGAGACGTCGTCGACTGCCGTGACGGAGCCGAACCGCTTGGTGAGGTTTCTGATTTCGATCATGGTTCAACCCAAGTACGGCCGGTCGGCCCCCGGCAGCGGCCGGACGTCCACACTCGCGGCGACCATGGGCCGGACCTTCTCCCCCGCGGACGTCGACCTTCGTCGATGCCGCCTGCGACCTTCGGTCATTGGACAGCCATTCCGCGGCGACTACGGTTGGCGCATGACCTCCAACGACGGTGCGCCCGCGGCCGGCGTCGGCGTCCGCGGCTTCCCGCCGCCACCGCTGGCCGGCTGGCAACTGACCTGGCGCTACGCCGTCGTCTCGGCGCCGTTCGTGCTCGGGCTCGCCTTGTTCCTGATCCTGCGCGGACAGACCGACGACCCAGGATTCGGTTGGCGCCTCGCGCTGGACCTCGGCGGCTTCGCGGCATCGCTCGGGCTGGCGGTGCTGAGACGACGGCGACCGCTCCTGGTGGCGGTCCTCGTGTCGCTCATCGTCGGCGTCTCAACCATGAGCGTCGGCGTGTGGGCGTGGGTCGTGGTGTCGATGGCCACGCGTCGAAGGTGGCGCGACGTGCTGCTCACGGGGGTGGCGATGGTGGCAGGCGTCGCGATCTCGCTGCCGCTCGGGGAGTCGTTCTTCTCCCCCGCGGACCCCACTGTGGGCGGCCCCGTGGTGCTGGTCACGACGGTGGTGACGTTCACGGTCGTCGTCCTGGTGGTGTACGCAGGCCTGGTTGCGTGGGGGTTCTACCTGGGCGCGAGGCGCGACCTGGTTGCCTCCCTGCAGGAGCGGGCGGAGATTGCGGAGCAGGAGCAGGCGCTCAGGGCGGCACAAGCAAGGGCCGACGAGCGGGCGCGGATAGCGCGCGAGATGCACGACGTGCTCGCGCACCGCATCTCCCTGATGAGCATGCACGCGGGCATCCTCGCCTACCGCGAGGATCTCTCCCCCGAGGAGACCAGGGAGATCGCCTCCATCATCCAGTCGAACGCCTCGGATTCGCTGACCGAGTTGCGGGTGGTACTCGGCACGCTCCGGCAGCCGGGCCAGGCCCCGCCCAAGCCGCAGCCGACGCTGGCCGACCTGCCGTCGCTTGTCGACGACGCACGCGCGTCCGGTGCCCGCGTCACGGTCACCGACACCGTCACAAGCCCCGGGACGTTGCCCGTGCCCACCGGCAGGCACGCCTACCGGATCATCCAGGAGGCGCTCACGAACGCCCGCAAGCACGCCGTCGGGGCGCCGGTGACGCTTGCACTGTCGGGCGGGCCCGAAGCCGGCCTGACCATCGTCGTGGCCAACCCGTTGACGGCCGACGCCGGGCTCCCGGGCGCGGGGCTCGGGCTGGTCGGGCTGGCCGAGCGGGTCGAGGTCGTCGGCGGCAACTCCAGCGCCGGAGTGGAGGCGGGCCGGTTCGTCGTGAGAGCGTGGTTGCCATGGCTGACGTGATCCGGGTCGTGGTGGTCGACGACGACGCGATGGTGCGCACCGGGCTCAGGTTGATCCTCGGCGGAGCCGGGGACGTCTCGCTCGTCGGTGAGTGCGTCGACGGCGAGGACGCGCCGGCGCTGGTTGCGGAGCTCCGGCCCGACGTCGTGCTGATGGACATCCGGATGCCGCGCCGCGACGGATTGTGGGCGACCCGGCAGATCCTCGGCAGGCCGGGCGCGCCCCGCGTGCTGGTGCTGACGACGTTCGACGCCGACGACCTCGTGCTGCAGGCACTGGCGGCCGGCGCGTCGGGGTTCCTGCTGAAGGACACCGACCCGGCGGCGATGGTGGAGGCGATCCGCAGGGTCGCCGCAGGCGAGCCGAGCCTCTCACCAAGCGTCGCGGCGCAGGTGATCGCGGCGGCGACCCGCGGCGCCGGGGACCCGCACCGGGCAGAGGCCAGGGCGGAGCTGGAGCGGCTGGCCGAGCGGGAACTCGACGTGGCGCTGGCGATCGGGCGCGGCCTGTCCAACGCCGAGATCGCCGGGGAGCTGTACATGAGCGTGGCTACGGTGAAGGCCTACGTGACGCGCATCCTGGCCAAGCTCGGCGTCGACAACCGCGTCCAGGTGGCTCTGAAGGTCCACGACGCAGGTCTGGACCGGTAGCCGCTCCCGCCCTGCTGCCCGGTTCTTCCGGGAAGGGGTGTCGCTTTCTCGTTGTAGAGTTGCGCGAGGAGCGTGGATCGGAATGCTGTCACCAGCGAGACGTGTCAGGCGGGATGAGCTGGTGACACTGCATCTGGTGCGTGTACTGGATGTCCATATCCAGATGCAGGGGCGCCGGATCGCCCGATCTGACGCGTCGCAGCTGTGGCATGATTCCGATCCGTGCTCCCAGTGACAAAGGACGGTGCCGTGAGGAACGAACTGCCGGCGGACGCCCCCACCAGCCGACGGGGACCCGCCAGATGACCGCTGCCGTTCCGGCGCAGGACCGCACCGCCCGGACGGGCGCGGCCCTGCCTGTGCTCGCGGGGCTCGTGGCCGTGGCCCTGCTCGTCGGCATCCCCGTGGCGGGCACCGTCGTCCTCGGCGCCGCCCCCTACGAGGCCATCGCCCGCATCTTTCCCGGGTTCCCCGTCGCGGTGACGACGGCGCTGCTGCGCGCCACGTCCGGCGCGGCCGCACTGGTGAGCATCGGGGCGCTGGTGCACCTCATGTTCCTGCGGCAGGCGAGCGCGGCCGAGGCCTTCGAACTGGGCGACGTCTTCGAGCTGCGCGTCCTGCAGCGGGCCTCCGGCATCTGGATGCTGAGCGCGGCCGGCCTGATGCTCTTCGACCCGCTCGACACCACAGGCGTCGCGCTCGGCAACCTGCTGATGCCCGGCGTCCTCGCCTACGTCCAGACAGGTGCGTCGTCGCCGGGCGCGCTGGTCGTCGCGTTCATCGGCGCGACGATCGTGACGCTCGGCGCGCACTTCGCTCGACGGTGGACCGGGCTGCTGCTGCCGCTGCTCGCGGCCATCTGGGCCGTGCTGGCCCCCATCGTCATCGGCCACGTGCTCGTCGGCCCCGACCACGACCTCGGCAACGACGCCGCCGTCATCCAGGCCTTCGCATCCTATGCGCTGCTGGGTTCGCTCGTGGTGCTGGCGTTCCGTGCCTGGACCGGCCGCAGCCTGCCCGTGGGCACCGTGCGCCGCGTCCGGCTGATCGGGTATGTGGCGCTACCGGTCATCGTGGTCACCGAGGCCGTGATCACCTGGTTCCTGCTGGCCGGCACCGGGCTGCTCGACGGCCTGTCCGGCTGGCTCATCGTCGCCAAGTGGGCATTCCTAGCCGTCGTCGCGGTGGCATGGGTGGTTTCGACCAGCGTGCCGGGCTCCTCCGTCGCCGGGCACGCGCTCAACCAGCGGAAGGGCAACCGCGCCGACCTCGCACCAGCGGAGGTTTCGACCAGCGTGCCGGGCTCGTTCCTCGCCGGGCACGCGCTCAACCAGCGGAAGGGCAGCCGCGCCCACCGCGTGGCGCTGTCGTTCGCGGTCGTCGCGATCGGGGCCTGGCTGGGCACGGGCGTGCTGGCGTCACGGGTGCCGACGCCGCAGTACTTCGTCGACACGACGGTGTCGCAGATCTTCATGGGGTTCGACGTGCTCGCCGAACCCACCCTCGACGTGCTGTTCACGCACTGGCGGCTGAACCTGCTACTGACGACGATCGCGGTGGCCGCAGTCGTCGCCTACCTGATCGCTCTGGCCAGGCTGCGCCGTCGCGGCGACAAGTGGCCGGCCGGGCGCACCGTCGCGTGGCTGCTCGGCTGGTCGGTGGTGGTCTTCGCATCCAGCTCCGGCTTCGGCAGGTACTCCGCGGCGCACTTCGGCGTCCACATGATCGTCCACATGTCCCTGAACATGCTGGCGCCGCTGCTGCTGGTGCTGGGCGGGTTCCTGACGCTGATGCTGCGCGCCAGCCGCGCGGATTCGCCCCAGCACAACATGCACGACTGGATCGGCTGGCTGCTGGACTGGCCGGTGCTGCGCGCCCTCTACAACCCGATCCTCGTCTTCGTGCTGTTCATCGGCTCCTACTACGGGCTCTACCTGACCGAACTGTTCAGCTTCATGGTCCGCTACCACTGGGCGCACCAGCTGATGAACCTGCACTTCCTGCTGATCGGCTACCTCTACTACGGGCTGGTCATCGGCGTGGACCGCACCCCACGCTCGCTGCCGCACCTGGGGCGCCTCGGCCTGGTGATGGCCGCCATGCCGTTCCACGCGTTCTTCGGCGTCATCATCATGGGCTCGAAGACGATCATCGCCAAGGACTTCTACACCTATCTCGACCTGCCGTGGATGGACCTGGTCGCCGCGCAGTACATGGGCGGCGGCGTCGCCTGGGCGGGCGGGGAGATCCCGGCGCTGATCGTCGTCATCGCGCTGGGAGTGCAGTGGGCGACGCAGGACGCCAAGGAGGGCAGGCGCCTGGACCGGCACTTCGACTCCGGCCGCGATTCGGAGTTCGACGACTACAACGAGATGCTGCGCAGGCTTGGCGAACGCGACGCCGCCCAGGCCAGGAAGGAGCCGAGAGCATGACCCTCGACCTGAACCCGGCACCGGAGATGATCGAGCTCGACGTCTCCGGCATGACGTGCGCGGCGTGCGCGAACCGCGTCGAGAAGGCCCTGAACAAGCTCGACGGCGTCACCGCCACCGTCAACTACGCCACGGCCCGCGCGCACGTGACCGGCGCGCCCGGCGTCGATGAGGTCATCGCGCAGGTGACGAAGGCCGGCTACGGCGCCCACCTGCACGACGGCGCCGACGACGAGTGGTCCAGGCGTGCCACGGAGAACCGGATCTCGTCCCTGCGCCGTCGGCTGATCGTCTCGGCGCTGCTGGCGATTCCGCTGATGGACATCACGCTGGTGCTGGCGCTGGTGCCGGCGTGGCGGTTCCCGGGGTGGGAGCTCGCGAGCATCCTGCTGGCGCTGCCGATCGTGACGTGGGCGGCGTGGCCGTTCCACAAGGTGACGTTCAAGAACCTGCGCCACGGCGCCGTCAGCATGGACACGCTGGTCTCCCTCGGCATCATCGCCTCCTTCGGCTGGGCCGTCCTGACGCTGCTGTTCGGGCTGGGCGAGGCCACCGACACCGGCTTCTGGCTGGGCTTCGGCGCCACCCCGGAGGGCGCCAACTCGATCTACCTCGACGTCGCCGCGGGCATGACGGTGTTCCAGCTCGCCGGGCGCTACTTCGAGACCCGTTCCCGCCGTCGGGCGGGCGACGTGCTGGGCGCGCTCAGCGCACTGGCCACCAGCACCGCGCGGATCGTGCGGGACGGCGAGGAGGTCGTGCGGCCGGTCGCCGAACTCCGCAAGGGCGACGTCTTTGTGGTGCTCCCCGGCGAGTCGATCCCGGCCGACGGCGTGATCCTGGCAGGGACGGCGGCCGTCGACACCAGCATGATGACCGGCGAGCCGGTACCCGCCGCACTCGGCCCGGGCGACGGCGTCGTCGGCGGCACGATCTCCACCGACGCCCGGCTGGAGGTGCGGGCAACTTCCGTGGGCGCGCACACGCAGCTCTCCCAGATGGCAGCGCTCACCGAGCAGGCGCAGGCACGCAAGTCCAGGGTGCAGAAGCTGGTCGACAAGGTGACGAGCTGGTTCGTGCCAACCGTCATCGCGCTGTCGCTGGTGGTCATGGCCGTCTGGGCGCTGCTCGGCGCACCGCCCGCGCAGGCGTTCGGCGTCGGCATCGCGGTGCTGATCATCGCGTGCCCGTGCGCCCTGGGCCTGGCCACGCCGACCGCCCTGATGGTCGGCATCGGCCGCGGCGCCACGCTCGGCATCCTCATCAAGGGCCATGACGCGCTGGAGGCCAGCGGCACCATCGACGTCGTCGTCCTCGACAAGACCGGCACGCTGACCACCGGCCGCATGGCCGTGGCCGAGACGCTCGGGTTCGGCGTTCCGGGCGACGAGGTGCTGGCGCTGGCGGCGGCCGTCGAGCGCGGCTCCGAGCACGCCATCGCCCGCGCCATCGAGCAGGCGGCCTCGGATCGGGGCCTCGCCCTGCCGGAGGCCGAGGGGTTCCAGACGCTGCCGGGGCTGGGTGCCTCGGCCACCGTCGGCCGGGCCATGATCGTGATCGGAAACCCGCAACTGGCCGCCGACAAGGGGCTTTCCATCCCGGCCAGCGCCCAGGCAGGCATCGACCAGGCCGCCGAGGCCGGCAACACCGTCGCCCTGGTGGCCCGCGACGACGAGGTGATCGGCCTGATCACGCTCAGCGACACCATCAAGCCCGACGCCGCCTCCGCCGTCGCCGCCCTGCACGCGCAGGGCCTGAAGACGGTGCTGCTGACCGGCGACTCGCAGCACGCAGGCGACCGGATCGCCCGCGAACTCGGCATCGACCGCGTCCACGCCGGGGTGCTGCCGCAGGGCAAGGCGAAGGTGATCGAGGAACTGCAGGCCGAGGGGCACAAGGTCGCGATGGTCGGCGACGGCATCAACGACGCCATCGCCCTGGCCACCGCCGACCTCGGGCTCGGCATGGTCACCGGCACCGACGTCGCCCTCAAGGCCG
>JBDHZH010000099.1:0-9080 GCA_039811745.1 Arachnia sp. | reverse complement strand
CGATGCCCGGCGCGACCGGCACGCTGGTCGGGGCGGAGGTGGCGATCATGTCGTAGTTGTTGTACATGGCGACGCTCTCCAGCGCCCACGGGTTGTTGTTGCCGTTCTGGGTGCGGCCGAATTCGTCGCCGGCCACCACCATCGGGACGCCGCGGGAGATGAACAGGATCGTCCACAGGTTCCGTATCCGCTGCCGCCTGAGGGCATGGTCGCCGCCGGAGTCCCACGACAGGTTGTCGTCGGTGCCGCCGTCGGACGGCCCGAACGGGAACGGCTGGTCGTTGATCTTGTGCTGGTAACTGACCAGATCGGTCATGGTGAAGCCGTCGTGTGCGTCGACGAAGTTGATGGACTTCTGCGGCCCGCCGGCGTCGGCGAAGTGGTGGTAGTCGCCGTTGACCATGTCGATGAAGTCCTCTGTGTTGCCGTCGCCCTTCGTGAAGCGCCGGATGGCGTCGCGGTAGCGGCCGTTCCACTCGCCCCAGCCGCGCGGGAAGTTGCCGACCTCATACCCCCACAGGTCCCAAGGCTCGGCGATGACCTCGATCTCGCTGGCCTCCGCCCAGTCGGAGATCCGCACCAGCAGCGGATGGTCGGTGAAGAAGCGCCGCTGGTCGGCCCAGTCGTCGGGGGGTGCGGCCTCGGGTTCGCGGCCGAGCACCGTCGCCAGATCGAAGCGGAAGCCGTCGACGCCCATGACGTCGCTCCAGTGCACCAGCGAGTCCATCACCAGCTGCTGTGCCACCGGCGAGGAGAAGTTGATCTGGTTCGCGGTGCCGGTGGCGCCGTCGACGAGGATCTTTTCGGCCGTCATGACGTAGTACTCGGCGGTGGCGAACCCGCCGAGCGTCGTGAAACCGACGGTGTCGACGTCGCCGTTCCAGTTCCCGCCCTCCGCCGAGTGGTTGTATACGACGTCCAGGTACACCTCGATGCCCGCCGCGTGGAAGGCGTTCACCATTTCCTTGAACTCGCGGGTGGGCCCGCCAAGCGACTGGTCAGCAGCGAAGTGCCGCTCCGGCGCGAAGTACGACAGCGTCATGTAGCCCCAGTGATTGGTTCGCCCGGGCCGGTCCGACTCCGATGAGTTCGTGGCATGCACCGGCAGGAACTCCACCGTGTTGAAGCCGAGCGCCTTCAGGTAGGGCGCCATCATGCCGGCCCCCCGGTAGGTGCCGCGGAACTCGTCGGGGATGTCGACGACGTCGGCGAAGCCGGGCTCGCCTGCGAGGATCTCGGTGAGCCGCGCCGCCGACGGATGGCCGGTCAGCTGCTCCACCTGTACCTCGTAGATGCTCGTCTCAGCCTCCGGACGTTCCGGTTTGACGGTCAGCGGGGTGTGGTCGACGACGATGACCCCCTTGGGCGCGAACGGGCCTGTGTCCACCTGCCTGCGTGGCACACCGCCGCAGTCGCCGTCGCCGGTGCCGAAGAAGCTGTAGGCACCGCCGGCATCGACGATCTCGTCGGAGTACATGTTGTGCGTGACCTCGGGCGCATACGGGTCGAACAGCACCTTGTTGGGGTTGAACCGGTTGCCGCGCTCGTCGAGGTCTGCGACGAAGCCGGCCCCGGACCCCGGCGTCCAGGCCTCGTCGAACGGCCAGTTAGCGCCCCAGACCCGGTAGCCGTACAGGGTGCCGCTGCCGGCACCGGTCACCTTCGCGCGCCACACGCCGTCGGCCCCGCGGGTTGGCAGGACGGTGGCGTGCGCGTCGCAACCCAGGGCCTCGTCGTAGAACTCCAGCCGGAGCCGGGTCGCGTCGGCGGCGAAGACCGCGAAGGTGGTGCCGTCGTCCGTGACGTGTGGGCCCAGCAGCCAGTCGGCCTCGGCCCAGTCGTCCTGGTCGAGCGGCAGGATCGGTTCGGTCATGTGTTCATCGTGACACCGCTGGCGGCTCGGTGCGGGAAACCCGGCCATCGGATGCCACCGTCCGCGGATTCGCGGTGATGGACCGCCCCCTGGTCCACGGTCATCCGCGGCTGGCGGCCCCATAGGCTCGGCACATGGCGGAACAGACGAGGGCACTCGCGGCCCTGGAAGCACTGCAGGTCCCACACCGGGTCGTTACGCACGGACCCGTGAAGTCCCTGGCGGAGGCTGCGGCCGTGCGCGGGATCGAGCCCCGGGACCTCGTCAAGACCATCGTGGTGCGGCGCGACGACGACTACTACCTGTTCGTGCTCGTCCCCGGCGACAGGGAGTTCTCCTGGCCGAAGCTGCGTGCCCTACTCGGCGTCAGCCGGTTGTCGATGCCCGACGCCGCGACCGCTCTGGCCGTCACCGGCTACGAACGCGGCACCATCACGCCGTTCGGGTCCACGCATGCCTGGCCGGTCATCGCAGACGCCGCCATCGTCGGTCGTTCCATCTCCATGGGAGGCGGCGCCCACGGCGTCGGGGTCATGCTGCAAGCCGACGACGTCATCTCCGCCCTCGACGCCACCGTCGCCGACGTCACCGAGTAGGCGCCCGGCCAGCTGTTGTTCGCCGCCGGTCGAGCGGTGCGTGTAGTTCCGCTGGTCGAGTAGTGCCCCGGAGTTCCGCTGGTCGAGTAGTGCCCCGCGAAGGAGGAGCTCCAGTTCCGCTGGTCGAGTAGTGCCCCGCGACGGAGGAGCCGGGCACGTGTCGAGACCCCAACCAAGTCCCCGCAGACCCTCACCGGATCTCGACACGGCCGCTCGTTCCTCGCGGCCTACTCGATCAGCGGAATGGGGCCCCTCGTCGGCTAGTCGATCAGCGGTTGTGTGGGTTCCGCTGGTCGAGTAGTGCCCCGCGACGAAGGAGCCGTAGTCCCGCTGGTCGAGTAGTGCCCGGCGACGAAGGAGCCCGGCACGTGTCGAGACCCCGGCCAAGTCCCCGGGAACCCTCACCAGATCTCGACACGGCCGCTCGTTCCTCGCGACCTACTCGATCAGCGGTCGTGGGGAGTCCCGACAAGCAGCAAGCGACGGCCGAGACCCCCTTGACCGCTCAGCCGGCCCTCCGCCATGTCGGCCAGGCTAGCGGCTGGGGCCTGTCGGTGGGGCGTGACAGGCTGGGGGGCATGGATCGACGTGAGTTCTGGCTGGAGGAGCCGCCGGCCGAGGAGTGGGAGCTGCCGCCCGACGACGGCGGCCAAGGCGGCCCGCTGGCCGCCTCGCCGCGGGGCGCGGTGGCCCGCGGGCACAGCGAGCCCGGTGCGGGCACCGGAGACCTCCGATCCGATGCGCTGGCGATACTGCGGGCGTTGACGGGGCGGGACGACGCAGCCTTCCACCCGGGGCAGTTCGAGGCCATTGAGGCTCTCGTCGCGGAACGGAGACGGGCGCTGGTGGTGCAGCGGACGGGCTGGGGCAAGTCGGCGGTCTACTTCATCGCGGCGCTGCTGAGGCGCCGCGCCGGCGCCGGGCCGGCGCTGATCGTCTCGCCGCTGCTCGCGCTGATGCGCGACCAGGTTCAGGCGGCCGAGCGGGCTGGCGTGCGGGCCGTCGCCATCAACTCCGCGAACGTGACCGAGTGGGGCGAGGTCGAATCGCTCCTGGCGTCCGACGCTGTGGACGTGCTGCTCGTGTCACCGGAGCGCCTCGTGAACCCGCGGTTCAGGGCTGAGCAGCTGCCGCCGCTCGTCGAGAGCATGGGCCTGCTCGTGATCGACGAGGCACACTGCATCAGCGACTGGGGCCACGACTTCCGTCCCGACTACCGACGCATCCGCGACCTGATCGGCGAGCTGCCGGACGGCGTTCCCGTGCTGGCCACCACGGCCACGGCCAACGAGCGGGTCGTCGCCGACGTCGCGGAGCAACTGGGCACCGGCGGACACGAGGTGTTCACCCTCCGCGGCCCGCTGGCCCGCGAGTCGCTGCGGCTCGGCGTGCTCGATCTCGGAGCGCCCTGGCGCAGGCTGGCGTGGCTGGCCGAGCACCTCGGCACCCTGCCGGGCAGCGGCATCATCTACTGCCTCACCGTCGCGGCAGCCGAGGACACGGCGGCCCACCTCGCCAAGTCCGGCCACGACGTCCTCCCGTACACCGGCCGCACCGACGCGGCCGAGAGGGAGGAGGCGGAGGAGGCCCTCAAGTCCAACCGGGTGAAGGCCCTGGTGGCGACGTCGGCGCTCGGGATGGGCTTCGACAAGCCCGACCTCGGATTCGTCGTGCATCTCGGCGCGCCCGGGTCACCGGTGGCGTACTACCAGCAGGTGGGCCGCGCTGGCCGCGCCACGAAGAACGCCGACGTGCTTCTCCTGCCCGGCCCGGAGGACCGGGAGATCTGGCACTTCTTCGCCACCAATGCCATGCCCACCCAGGCGCGGGCGCACGCGGTACTCACGGCGCTGGCCGGGTCGGACCGGCCGCTCTCGGTGCCCGCGCTGGAGACCAGGGTCGACTTGCGTCGGGCCCAGCTGGAGCTGCTGCTGAAGGTGCTGGCCGTGGAGGGCGCGACGGAGTCGGTGCAGGGCGGCTGGGTGGGTACCGGCAGGCCATGGGCCTACGACGCGCCCCGCTACGAGCGGATCGCCGCCGCGCGCGTGGCCGAGCAGGAGGCGATGCTGGCATACGAGAGGCTGCGCACGTGTCGGATGGAGTTCCTGACATCCGAGCTGGACGACCCGTCGTCGGCCCCCTGCGGGCGCTGCGACGCCTGCACCGGGCCGTGGTACCCGACGACGATCCCGGAGAAGGCGGGAGGCCTGGCCCGCGCGGGCCTCGACCGCGTCGGTGTTCCCCTTGCTCCCCGGACGATCTGGCCGAGCGGCCTGGACAGGTTGGGCCTCAGGGACGACGACGGCGCACCGTCCGGTCGCATCCCGCCGACGCTGCAGCTGCTGGAGGGCCGGGCCGTGGCGCGCCTCACGGACCTGGGCTGGGGGCAGGCGTTGCGAGAACTGTTCGCCACCGATACCTACGGCCGCCCCGTGGATGCCGAGGTGCCGCCGGAGCTCGCGCGTGCCTGCCTGCGGGTACTGAAGGAGTGGGACTGGCCGAGGCGTCCCGTGGCCGTCGCCTGGGTGCCGAGCCTGACCAGGCCACGCCTGGTCGAGTCCTTGGCCACGGGCGTCGCCTCCGCAGGCAGGCTGACGCCCCTCGGCCCCCTTGATCTGAACCCTGCCGCCGAGCCGCTGACCCGTTCCACCAACAGCGCCTATCGCGTCCGCGACGTCTGGCACCGGTTCAGGGTTCCGGAGCAGATGCGACAGGCGCTGGCGCGCACCCCCGGGCCCATCCTGCTGGTCGACGACCTGGCCGATTCCCGCTGGACCCTGACCGCCGCGGGCCGGCTGCTGCGTCGGGCCGGAGCAGAGGAGGTGCTGCCGTTCACACTGGCGTCGGTTGCCTGATCCCAAACCACCCCCGACAAGGACCGATGCCGTCGGTCTTCGTCTGAGCGCTCCGGGCCGCTAAAATGACCCCGAATCAACACCGTCGAGAGGCATCATGGACCGCCCGTCCCAAACCGAGCCCCCGTCACCTGGGGGGGCCGGACGATGAACCCCCATAGTCCGAGGCCCCCATTCCGGATGGGGGCTGCCCGATGACGCCGATCGTCTCCCTCCTCGTCGGCCTCGTGGTCGTGCTGTTGGTCACCGCCTTCACCGGCTACTTCGTCGCGCAGGAATTCGCATACATGGCCGTGGACCGTTCCCGGCTGCACGCCCGCGAAGCCGCCGGAGACCAGACCGCCGGCCGCATCCTCAGCATCACCCGGCGCACCTCGTTCATGCTCTCCGGGGCCCAGCTGGGCATCACCGTGACGGGCCTGCTCGTCGGCTACGTCGCCGAGCCCCTGATCGGCCAGGCGTTCGGGAGCATGCTGCCCGGGGTCTCGACGGCGATCGCCGTCGGCATCGGCGGCTTCCTGGCAATCGCCTACTCGACGTTCATCCAGATGCTGTTCGGCGAGCTGTTCCCGAAGAACTACTCGATCGCCAACCCGGAGAAGGTCGCCGGCTGGCTCGCACGCTCCACCAGGATCTACCTCACCATCTTCGGCCCGCTGATCTGGGTGTTCGATCGTACTGCGGAGGCTCTGCTCAGGCTGCTGCACATCGAGCCCGTGCACGACCTCGAGCACTCCGCCACCGCCGAGGACCTGGAGCGGCTGATCGACGTGTCCCGCGAGAGCGGCGACCTCCCGCCGGAGTTGTCGCTGCTGCTGGACCGAATCCTGGACTTCCCGAGCCGCGACGCCGAGCACGCCATGATCCCCCGCCCGCGGGTCGACGCCGTCCGTGCCGACGACACCGTCGGCGAGTTGCGCGACCTGATGGCCACCGGGCACACCCGCTACCCGGTGGTCGACGACGACGACCACATCATCGGCATGGTCCACCTCACGCACGTCCTGGCCCCCGAGCTGGATCCCTCCACGCCGGTCGGCGACATCGCCGCCGAACCGCTGGTGGTCGCCGAGTCCATGGCGTTGCCGGACGTCCTTGCGGTGATGCACAAGGCCGAGCAGCAGTTGGCCTGCGTAGTGGACGAGTACGGCGGCTTCGCCGGGATCCTGACCATGGAGGACATGGCGGAGGAGATCGTCGGAGACATCACGGACGAACACGACACGGCCCCTCCTGAGGAGCTCGACGACATGGGCGACGGCGTGTGGCAGGTGGCGGGCGAGGTGCACGTCGACGAGGTCGAGCGGACCCTGCACGTGGACCTGCCCCCCGGCGACTACGAGACGGTGGCCGGCCTGATCATCCAGGCGGCCGGCGCGCTGCCCAAGGAGGGCGAGGTCGTGCACGTCGAGTTGCTGCCGGAGCCGGAGGACCTGACCGAGGCCGACCCCGAGCCGCGGTACCTCACCGCGACGGTGCTGGAAGTCGAGAACCACGTGCCGTCCCTCATCGAGTTGTCCCTCCCTGAGGAGGACGAGGACGAGCGCGACGCCTCCGACGACGAGGAGGACCAGGAATGAACGGCTGGGCCGTGTTCATCTGGACCGTGGTGCTCATCGCGATGAGCTCCTTCTTCGTCGGCGTCGAGTTTGCCCTGATGTCCGCAAAGCGGCACCGTCTCGAGGAGGCAGCGCAGCGTTCCGTCGCCGGCCGGGCGGCGCTGAAGAACGCGAGCGAACTGACACTGCTGCTGGCCGGTTCCCAGCTCGGCATCACAGTCTGCACGCTTGCGCTTGGCGCCATCACCAAGCCTGCCGTGCACAATGCGTTGATGCCTGTTCTGACGGGCATCGGGCTGGCACCTGTGGTCGCAGACGGTGCCGCGTTCCTGCTGGCGTTGCTGATCGTCACGTTCCTGCATCTCGTGGTCGGCGAGATGGCCCCGAAATCCTGGGCCATCTCACACCCGGAGAAGTCGGCCGTGTGGCTGTCGCTGCCCATGCGCGGCTTCATGTTTCTGACCCGTCCCATCCTCGTGGTGCTGAACCGGTCGGCGAACTGGCTGGTCCACAAGGCCGGGTCGGCGGCGGTCGACGAGTTGTCGGCAGGACAGAACCCGGAGAGCCTGCGTCACCTGGTGGAGCATTCCGCGAGCGTGGGTGCCCTTGAGGCCGGTTATAGCGCGACCCTCTCCAGCGCGCTGGACCTGCGCACCCTGACGGTCGCCGACATCGCGATCAGGGGCGACATCACGGCTGTCGCCCCTGACGCCGACATCGCCGAGATCCAACGGGTCAGTGTCGAGAGCGCGCACCGCCGGGTCGTCGTGCGGGACGGCGACGTCACCGTCGGCCTGGTGCACGTGCGGGACACGCTCCTGGACGGAGCCGGCGACAGAAGGGCGGCGGAACTGGTCCGGCCACCGCTGCTGATCCCCTCCACGATGCCGGCGGCCCAGGCCATGCGGCAGATGCGGGATACCAGGAACCAGCTGGCGATCGTCACCGACGAAGGACGCGAGGTGGGCCTCCTCAGCCTCGACGACATCATGCAGCGCATGCTGCCGGCCAAGCCGGAGCCGGCTCGACCGCAGCGGATCGCGATCACGAAGGGCGCCCACCCGCACCCCCGCCCCTGAGCCGCGGCGGAGCCATCCAGCACCGGTAGGCTTGGGGGTCGTGAAGACACCCGGTCGCATCCTGTTCGTCCATGCCCATCCTGACGACGAGTCCAGCCAGTCTGCGGGCACCCTCATCCGCTACGTGGACGAGGGCGCCCACGTGACCCTGGTGACCTGCACGCTCGGCGAACTGGGCGAGATCCTGGTCGACGACTGGTCGCACTTCACGCCGCAGGAGCTCGGGCGGCACCGCATCGAGGAGTTGGCCGAGGCGCTGCAGATCATGGGCGTCACCGACCACGTCTGGCTGGGCGGCGAGGGCCGCTACCACGACAGCGGCATGGGCCGGGACGAACACGGCGAGGCCTGCCCACCGGCCGACCTGCCCGACAGGGCGTTCTGGGCGGCGGACCTGCTGGAGGCTGCGAACCACCTTGTCGAGGTCATCCGTGATCGCCGTCCACATGTGGTGTCCACGTACGACCCGTTCGGCGGCTACGGTCACCCCGATCACATCCAGGCCCACCGTGTCACGATGTACGCCTGCCTCCTGGCCGGGGTGCCTTCGCACCGTCCGGACCTGGGCGATCCATGGACGACACCGCGCGTTCTCTGGAGCACGCACAACTTCGAGAAGTGGCGCGAAGCCGTGGAGATCTCCCGGGAGCGTGGACTCTCGGTCTTCGCCGACCTCCTGGCCGACGACAGCCCTCGCGCGAACCGCGGCGCCGATCCAGCCCAGGTCGCCGCGCTGATCCCCTACGGTCCCCGCCTGGAACGCGCGAACGCCGCCCTGTTCGCACACCGCAGCCAGGTCGACGCCGCCAACGAGTTCTGGCAGTTCTTCGACATCATGCGGAGGCTGGAAGGCAGCGGCGAGGCCTACCTGTTCGCGGCCGGGCAGCCCTTCCCCTCCGGCGACGGCCCAGCTGACGACCTCTTCGCTGGCCTCGACCTGCACACCTGAACCGAGTCACGGGGAGAACCCGGGGCTGGCCGACTCGGTCAACTCCCCCGTAACGCAATTCACCCCCGTGACGGTTGGTCACGGGGGTGAATGTTGTGTTGTCCGGCGGCGTCCTAGTCTCCCACAGCGTCCCCGCTGCAGTACCATCGGCGCTGGAAGGCTTAACTTC
>JBDHZH010000098.1:0-9719 GCA_039811745.1 Arachnia sp. | reverse complement strand
TTCGGCCGCACCCAGAACGGCAACAACAACCCGTGGGCGCTGGAGAGCGTCGCCATGTACAACAACTACGACATGATCGCCACCTCCGCCCCGACCAGCGTGCCGGTCGCGCCGGGCATCGACGCCGCCTACCACGACAACCTCGGCCGGGCGCTGGGAGACCCGGGCGTCAACGGCCTCTTCCGGTTCTCGCGGTTCCTGGCGAACCTGCGCCGCACGCACGCGGCGCTCGGGCAGAAGGGCTACGGCGACATGATCATGGACGACGCCGACGTGTCCTACCTGTTCTACACGCCGTCGCTGCACGGCAATCCCGCCGACGGCGACCGGGCGCTGACCGTGTGCATCAACTCGCCCGACGACGACTTCTGGGTGATGGTGAACATGGGGGATGCACCCGTCGACTTCACCGTCCCGCCCGCCCGGGGCCATCTGGTGTGGCGGCGGCTCGTCGACACCGCGACCCGCGCCGAGGCCGAGTACAACCACTGGCCGGAGGGCGCCGGCGACGTCGTCTCCGGGGGCGTGACGGTGGAGGCCTGGTCGATCGTCATCTGGCAGGAGACCGAGGCCTGAGGCTCAGTTCGTGACGGCCCCGTGGGCGGCGGACTGGACGATCTTGGCGTACTTGCCGAGCACGCCGCGGGTGTACTTCGGCGGATGCGGCGCCCAGTTGTCCTTGCGGGCGACCAGTTCGGCGTCGTCGACGTGCAGGTCGAGGGCGCGGTTGGCGACGTCGAGGGTGATGGTGTCGCCGTTGCGGATGAACGCGATCGGCCCGGCGTCGACGGCCTCGGGCGCGACGTGTCCGATGCACATGCCGGTCGTGCCGCCGGAGAAGCGGCCGTCGGTGATGAGCAGCACGTCCTTGCCGAGGCCCGCGCCCTTGATGGCGCCGGTGATGGCCAGCATCTCGCGCATGCCGGGGCCGCCCTTGGGGCCCTCGTAGCGGATGACGACCACCTGGCCGGCCTTGATCTCGCCCGCCTCCAGCGCGTCGAGGGCGGCGCGTTCGCCGTCGAAGACGTGGGCCGGGCCGGAGAAGACGTCCTCGTCGAAGCCCGCCGTCTTCGCCACCGCGCCCTCCGGGGCGAGCGACCCCTTGAGGATGGTGAGGCCGCCGGAGGCATGCATCGCGTGGTCCATGGTGCGCAGCACGTTGCCGTCGAGCGCGGCCGGGGAGAGCTCCTCGATGTTCTCGGCCATGGTCTTGCCGGTGACGGTGAGGCAGTCGCCGTGCAGCAGGTCGGCGTCCAGCAGCGCCTTCATGACGACGGGGATGCCGCCGATGCGGTCCATGTCCGTCATGACGTACTTGCCGTACGGCTTCATGTCGGCCAGGTGTGGGACCCTGTCGCCGATGCGGTTGAAGTCGTCGATGGTCAGCGGCACGTCCGCCTCGCGGGCCATGGCCAGCAGGTGCAGGACGGCGTTGGTGGAGCCGCCGAGTGCCATCGTGACCGTGATGGCGTTCTCGAACGCCTCCATCGTCATGATCTGGCGGGCCGTGATGCCCTTGCGCAGCAGCCCGACGACGGCCTCGCCGGAGGCGACGGCGAACGCGTCACGGCGGCGGTCCGGGGCGGGTGGGGCGGCCGAGCCGGGCAGCGACATGCCGATGGCCTCCGCGATCGAGGCCATGGTGTTGGCGGTGTACATGCCACCGCAGGCACCCTCACCCGGACAGATGGCGCGTTCGACGCGGTCGACGTAGTCGCGGCTGACCTTGCCCGCGATGCACGCGCCGACGGCCTCGAACGCGTCGATGATCGTGACGTCCTCGCCGTCGAGCTTCCCCGGCAGCGTCGAGCCGTTGTAGAGGAACACCGACGCCAGGTCGAGGCGGGCGGCCGCCATCAGCATGCCGGGCAGCGACTTGTCGCAGCCCGCCAGCAGCACCGAGCCGTCGAGCCGTTCCGCCATCATCACCGTCTCCACGGAGTCGGCGATCACCTCGCGCGAGACCAGCGAGAAGTGCATGCCCTCGTGACCCATGGAGATGCCGTCGGACACCGAGATCGTCGCGAACTCCAGCGGGAACCCGCCCGCGGCCCGCACGCCCTTCTTGGCCGCCTTCGCCAGCCGGTCGAGCGACAGGTTGCACGGCGTGATCTCGTTCCACGACGACGCGACGCCGATCTGCGGCTTGGCCCAGTCGTCGTCGCCCATCCCGACGGCGCGCAGCATGCCGCGGGCGGCGGCCCGCTCCAGGCCGTCGGTGACGTCGCGGGAGCGGGGCTTCATGTCAGGGGTTTGGCTCATGGCGCGAGCCTAGCCCTGTGGAATCCGGTACACCGGTTGTGTCACGTATGGGCGGAAAGGTGCGGGAGGTTTCGACCAGCGGAACCACGCAACCGCTGATCGAGTAGCCGACGAGGAACGAGGAGGCGTGTCGAGATCCGGTGAGGGTCCTCGGGGACTTGGCCGGGGTCTCGACACGTGCCCGGCTCCTTCGTCGCGGGGCACTACTCGACCAGCGGAATAGGGGCTCCTTCGTCGCGGGGCACTACTCGACCAGCGGAACGACGGCTCGTCGGTGGGGTTGCTCAGCCCAGGTGCACCGTCTTGCCGGTGGCTGCGGACTCGGCGGCTGCCTCGGCCAGTTCCAGCGCCGCCACGCCGTCGGCGACGGTCGGGGAGACCGGGGTGCCGTTGTTGATGGCGTCGATGAAGGCGGTCAGCTCGTCGCGGTAGGCCTCGATGTAGCGGGTCAGGAAGTAGTCGAGGTACGGGTCCTGTGCGGCGGTGTGCTGGGCGTTGTTGACGGTCAGCATCGTGGGGCGCTGGTTGTCCACCATCAGCGAGCCGGTCTCGCCGTGCACCTCCAGCCGCTGGTCGTAGCCTGCGGCGCAGTGGCGGTTGTTGGTGATCTGCGCCACGGCCCCGGACTTCGCCGTGACGACGACGGCGACGGCGTCGAAGTCGCCCGCCTCCTTGATGTCGGCGTTGAAGTTCTGGCCGAGTGCCGTCACCGACGCGATCTCGCCCATGAAGAACCTGGCGATGTCGAAGTCGTGGATCGTGCAGTCCTTGAAGATGCCCCCGGACGTGGCGACGTAGCTCGCCGGCGGCGCCGACGGGTCACGCGAGATCACGGCCAGCTGCTCCACCTGGCCGATCGCGCCCTCGACGACCAGGTCGTGTGCCTTGCGCATCGACGGGTCGAAGCGCCGCTGGAACCCCACCATGACCGGCGGGTGGTCGAAGCCGGCCAGGTCGGCCTCGAGTTTACGCCCCTGCTCGACGCTGATCGAGATCGGCTTCTCGCACAGCACGGCCTTGCCGGCACGGGCCGCGGCCAGCACCTGCTCCGCGTGCAGCGTGGACGGCGAACCGATCACGACGGCGTCGATCTCCGGGTCGGCGAACACCTCTGCTGCGTCCAGACAGGAGCGTGCGCCGAACTCGGCGGCCAGGTCGGCGGCCGCGGTGCCGATCGGGTCGCAGATCAGGCTGAGCTCTGCCTGCGGATGTGCGGCGACGGAGCGCGAGTGGACGCGTCCGATCCGGCCGGCACCGATCACGGCTACACGAAGCATGGGGGTTCCTCTCGGAGGGCTGGTGGTCAGGGGGCGGGGACGATGATGTTGCGGACCAGCGCGTCGAGGTCGGCGTCGGCCTCGAGGAACTGGCGCAGCGTCTTGCGGGTGGGGCCGAAGTTCTCGAACTCCTCCGGCGTCATGCCGAACTCGTCGTAGGCGCGGCGGAAGTCCTCGATCTTGTTCAGCTCGTCAAGGTACTCCTGGCGCACCGGCACGTCGATGCGGGGGGTGACCTTGTAGTCGGAGGCGTTGATGATCTGCTGCCACTTGAACGGCGGCGAGACCACGAGGTCGCCGCCGACGAACTCGGACCAGTGCATCACGTTGCGGAACGCGGCCGACAGGATGCGGGCGCGGAAGCCCCGCTCCTTGAAGATCCCGTAGGCCTTCTTCAGGCAGGCGATGCCGGCCCACTCCAGCGCGGAGGGGTCGATGAACATCTTGTCCCGGGCGGCGACGTGCTTCATCCAGTCGTCGACGCGGCCCACCATGATCGTGACCACTGGGCCCATGGCGGACGTGTCGTGGCCCTCGGCCTCGCGGCGCTTCAGGCCGCGTTCGATGGCCTCGGCCGATCGTACGGCCTGGGGTACCGAGAAGGAGACCGTCACGTTCATGCTGACGCCGCGGTAGGTGGCGTCCTCGATGGCCTCAAGGCCGGTCTTGGTGGCTGGGATCTTGACGACGATGTTGTCGGCGAGCTCGTGGAACTCGACGGCCTGGTCGGCCAGCGCCTTGGCGTCGCGGTGCAGGCGGGGGTCGGTCTGCACGGACAGGCGGCCGTTGCGGCCCTTGTGGTCGTCGAAGATGGGCCTCAGGAGGGCGGCGGCCTCGACGGACATGTCCTTGACGGCCTCCCAGCCGATCTGCGACTCGCCCCAGGTGGGGTTGGATGCGGCGATCGCGCGGATGCGCGGGCCCCAGACGCCCAGGTTGCCGGAGATGGTCGTGTAGGCGATGACGGGGTTGCAGGTGGCGCCCACGCCGCCGAAGGAGATCGACTGGGTCAACTCGTCGAGATCCGAGGAGTCGTTCCACAGGGCGGTGGGAGTGCTGCGGGCGGCGTCGAGCAGCGGGCCTGGCGTGTACGAGATGTGGGTCATCGGTGTCTCCTGAACGGGTTGATCAACGGCGGCGTCGAGCAGTACGCCACCCATTACAGCGAATTGTCTACACGTTGTCAAGTAGTTGTGCGAACATATGTGCCAGAGGGTGGCGCCGACGCCGGATGGCGTGGGATCAGGAGGCGAACAGGGAGAACCGGAACGAGTACAGGCTGGGCCGGTACACATGCTGCCCGACCTCGACGGCGCGGCCGTCGGCAGTGCGGCCGACACGGTGCATCGTGAGCAGCGGCGCGCCCGGCTCCTCGTCGAGCATCTCGGCCTCCTGGTCCGTCGCCCCCCGGGCACCGATCTCCTGGCTGGCCGAACTGATGTCGACGCCCGCCGCACGGAGGCAGTGGTAGAGGCCGTGCGCGCCGAGGTCCTGCCAGCTAGGCGCGATGTCCAGCGGGATGCAGTTGGTCAGGACGGCGAGCGGGTGGTCGTCGGCCAGGCGCAGGCGGCTGATCGCAAGGATGCCGGTGCCGGCCTCGATGCCCAGTTCCTCCGCCTCCTTGGGTGTCGCCTCCCGCACCTCGTAGCTCAGCACCCGGGTGCTAGGCGTGAAGCCGGCGGCCACCAGATCCTCGTTGAGCGACGACAGCTGCATCGACCTGTGGACGTGTGGCGGAGTGACCCGCGTCCCCACGCCACGCCGGCGGGTGATGAGCCCCTTGTTCGCGAGTTCCTGGAGGGCACGCCTCGCCGTGGGACGGGCCACGTCCAGGCGGCGTGCCATGGAGACCTCGTCCTCGATCATCGCACCGGCCGGCAGTTCGCCCGAGAGGATGGCCGCCTCGATGGGCCGGGCGATCTGCTCGTACAGGGGGGTCGGCGAATCGCGGTCGACGATCACCTCGGGTGCATATGTCTCGTCCATGCGTGTCTTCACCTGTCCCATGTACGGATCCATCACGGATCTCCTGAACTTCAGGGTGATCATACTCCGCACCGGCCGAGGATATTTGTCTATACATAGACTTGACCCGGGTGTCCTTATGGGGCAGACTGGCAATGACTTCAAGGGAAGGGAGCGTCATGGCGGACGAGACGGCAACGCCGGATGTCCTGTCGATCGGAAGGTGCGGCGTCGACCTCTATCCGCAACAGGTGGGGGTGCCGCTCGAGGATGTCACCACCTTCGGCAAGTACCTCGGAGGTTCCGCCACGAACGTCGCGGTCGCGGCCGCCCGGTACGGCCACGCGGTCAGCGTGCTCACCGGCACCGGTGACGACCCGTTCGGCCGGTTCATCGCGCGCGAACTGGAGCGGCTCGACGTCGACTCGTCGCTCGTCGTGATGAACCCGGCGTTCAGTACCCCGGTGACGTTCTGCGAGATCTTCCCGCCGGACGACTTTCCCATCTACTTCTACAGGCAGCCCAGCGCTCCTGACCTGGAGATCCGCCCCGAACACCTGCCGGCGAACCTGGCCGACTACAAGATCCTGTGGCTGACCGTCAGCGGACTGTCGGTGGAGCCCTCGAGGTCCACGCACTTCGCCGCCGCCAGGACGCCCCGCAAGGGCCTGACCGTCCTCGACCTCGACTACCGTCCCCGGTTCTGGCCCGACGAGGAGACCGCCAGGGCGGCCGTGGCCGAGATGCTCCCCTACGTGGACGTGGCCATCGGCAACCGCGAGGAGTGCCGGATCGCCGTCGATGAGACCGATCCCGAACGTGCCGCGGACGCGCTCCTCGAGCGTGGCGTCGAGATCGCCATCGTCAAGCAGGGCCTGACCGGGACGCTGGCCAAGTCCCGCACCGAACGCGCGTTCGTGCCCTCCACCCGTGTGGACGTCATCAACGGGCTGGGTGCCGGCGACGCCTTCGGCGGGGCCGTGTGTCACGGGCTGCTCAGTGGCTGGCCCCTGGAGCGGATCATCGCATTCGCCTCGGCCGCAGGCGCCATCGTCGCGTCGCGCCTCGAGTGCTCCACGGCCATGCCGTACGAGCACGAGGTCGAGGCGCTGATTGCCGCCCATCCGGAGATCGTGGAGGCGACGGAGGTGACGCGCCCATGACCCTGACCGAGCAGCTGGCGGAGATCCGGTTCACCAGTCCGGACCACGTCTCCCACGCCCTGGCCCGTCGACCGCAGGGGGCGCCGCCCGCGCCGGGGGAGCGGCTCATCTTCATCGCGCTCGACCACCCCGCCCGCGGGGCACTCGGTGCAGGCGACGACGAGTGGGCCATGGCGTCGCGCGAGGACCTGCTGCAGCGGTGCATCACCGCGCTGGAGAACCCGGGGGTGCGCGGCTTCCTCGGGACGCCCGACCTCGTCGAGGACCTGGCACTCCTGGGCGCGCTCGACGGAAAGCTCGTCCTCGGTTCCATGAACCGCGCGGGCATCCAGGGCGCGACCTTCGAGATCGACGACAGGATGACCGCCTACGACGCCCGGGGCATCGTCGAGGGCAGGCTCGACGGTGGCAAGCTCCTGCTGCGCATCGACCCAAGTGACGCGGCCACCGCCCCGATGCTGGAGCGGGCCGCCCGGGCCATCGACTCGCTGTCGGAGGCCCGCAAGGTGGCCATGGTGGAGCCGTTCATCTCTGGCGTGCGGGACGGCCGGATCGCCAACGACCTGAGCACCGAGGCCGTCCTGAAGTCCGTCACGATCGCCTCGGCGCTCGGCCGGACATCGGCCTGGACGTGGCTCAAGGTCCCCTACGTCGCAGACATGGAGCGCGTCGTGGGTGCGACCACGCTGCCCTGCCTGCTGCTCGGCGGCGAGGTGCCCGAGGACGCCGAGCAGGCCATGCGCGACTGGGAGGCGAGCCTCGCACTGCCCAACGTGAAGGGCCTCGTGATCGGTCGAACGGTATTGTTCCCCCGTGACGGCGATGTCGCCGGAGCCGTCCAGAGACTCGTGGAGATGCTGTGAACGACAACGACACCTATGTGATCAGGGCGGGGTCCACCGCCCACGGATACTTCGAGACCGACGTCGACCGGGTCCGGGCGTCGTGGGAGTGGAGTTCCATCCGCGTTCTGGGGCTGCCTGCCGGCGCGTCGCAGGAGGTGGCCACCGGGGACGAGGAGATCCTGGTGCTGCCGCTTTCCGGCGGGTGCACCGTCGAGGTGGGCGGCGAGACGTACGAACTGGCCGGCCGGGCCGAGGTGTGGACCGCGGTCACCGACTACCTCTACGTCCCGCGCGGCAGCAGGCTCACCATCACCAGCGCCGAGGGCGGCCGGTTCGCGCTGCCCGGCTCGAAGTCCACGCGCGACCTGCCGGTCTCGTACTGGCCCGCGTCCAAGGTGATCACCACCCTGCGCGGGGCCGGCAACTGCTCCCGCCAGGTGAACAACTACGCGCTCGGCAACGAGTTGGAGACGTCGCACCTGCTGGCGTGCGAGGTGCTGACCCCGGGCGGCAACTGGTCGTCCTATCCGCCGCACAAGCACGACGAGCACAACGACGTCGAGCGGGTGCTGGAGGAGATCTACTACTACGAGGTGCGGCCCGCCGCGAACGGCTCGAAGGGCATGGCCATCCAGCGGATCTACCCCTCGCCGGGCAACCCGATCGACGTCTGCACCGAGGTCGGCTCACGGGACGTCGTGATCATGCCGTACGGCTACCACGGCCCCTCGATCGCGGCCCCCGGCTACGACCTGTACTACCTGAACGTCATGGCCGGTCCCGCTGAGGACTCCACCTGGCTGATGACCGACGACCCCGACTACACCTGGCTGCGCGGCTCCTGGGAGACCCAGGAGGTAGACCCGCGACTGCCCATGACCCCCATGAACGTCAAGGAGTGAACATGACCGAAACCATACGTCCACGGCAACGTCGCAGGCATCGGCCAGGCGCTGCTGCAGAACGACCTCGACCCCGAACCCGACGGCGGCCGGATGCGATACATCATGGGGCGCAACGAGCAGGGCATGGTGAACGCGGCAGCCGCCTTCGCCAAGTCGAAGGAGCGCAGGCAGGCCTGGATGTGTACGGCCTCCATCGGGCCCGGCTCGCTGAACATGGTGACCGGCGCCGCCGTAGCGACGACGAACCGGCTGCCCGTGCTGCTGTTCCCCTCCGACCAGTTCGCGACCAGGAACCCCGACCCGGTGCTGCAGCAGATCGAGGACCCGGTGTCCCCGTTGACGGCCGCCACCGACTGCTTCCGGCCCGTGTCCAGGTTCTTCGACCGCATCACCAGGCCCGAGCAGCTGGTGCCCTCCCTGATGGCGGCCATGCGTGTGCTGGTCGACCCGGTCGACACCGGTGCGGTCACCGTCGCACTGCCGCAGGACGTGCAGGCGGAGGCCTTCGACTTCCCCGTGGAGTTCTTCGCCCGCCGCGTGTGGCGGATCCGCAGGCCCGCACCCGAGCCCATCGCGATCGAGCGTGCGGCGGCCATCATCCGCGGCGCGAAGCGGCCGCTGGTGGTCGCAGGCGGCGGCGTGATCTACTCCGGCGCCACGCAGGCCCTGCGTGACTTCGCCACCGCCACCGGCATCCCGGTCTCCGACACGCAGGCCGGCAAGGGCGGCATCAACTTCGACCACGAGTGCTCCGTCGGCGGCGTGGGCTCGACGGGCGCCAAGTCGGCGAACGCGCTGGCCGAGGACGCCGACGTCGTGATCGGAATCGGCACCCGCTACTCCGACTTCACGACGGCGTCGCACACCCAGTTCCGCAACCCGGACGTGAAGTTCGTCAACATCAACGTCGCCGCCTTCGACGCCGCCAAGCATGCCGCCGAGATGGTGGTGGCAGACGCCCGCGAGGCACTGAAGGCGCTCACCGCGGCACTGGACGGCTACAGCGTCGACGCCGCCTACGGCGCGCGGATCGCCGAGCTGCGCGACGAGTGGTCGCGGATCACCGACGAGTGCTACCACCGGGGCCACGGCCCCTTGCCCGCCCAGACCGAGGTGTTCGGGGCGCTGAACGAGCTGATGGGCGACCACGACGTCGTCATCAACGCGGCCGGCTCGATGCCGGGCGACCTGCAGTGCCTGTGGCGCGCCCGCACGCCGGAGCAGTACCACGTCGAGTACGCCTTCTCCTGCATGGGCTACGAGATCCCCGCCGCCATGGGTGTGAAGCTGGCGCTGCCGGAC
>JBDHZH010000097.1:0-9808 GCA_039811745.1 Arachnia sp. | reverse complement strand
GGAGGAAGGACGGCTCGACGTACCACTGCCCCCTCACTGCATCTCGTTCACCCAGCGGGGGACGCCTCTTCCACCTCGACCGCGATCTCCCCCCGTTGGACGATCGGGATGTGGACGGGCTCGCCGAACACCTTCGCGGTGATGGTCGCGATGGCCTCGCGGAGGTACGGATAGATGGTCATGACCGCAACCTCGTTGGCGAAGTTCTGAAGGGCGCGCTTCGACGGCATCGCGCCGTCCAGAAACTCATACTCGCCAACCACCGAGGCGGAGGCCTCCCCCTGCGGCACAACGACATCCGCATTCAGGCGAACCCCGAAGCCGCCGTCCCCGATCCGCTGCTGGACCCCTACCGCCAACCGCCCCTCGTCACCGTCTTCGGGCGGGACCTCGCGTCTACGCGCCGACACGTCGAAGAAGTCGACACCCAACAAGGCGGTGCGCCTGATGACATCACGCACTTCCTCGACGTCGGCCGCCGTCATATCCTGCGCCACGGCGATCAACTCGCCAACGCGAAGCTGGTCAGACGGTCTCCGATCCAAGGCGCGGCGAGTTCCGAGACCCGACGCTCGGCGCGACCGAGCGGCACCAGAGCGGTTGCGGTGCTGACCGACTGCCACGGCGGGGTCGCAGCCAGGAGCACAGACTGACCCATATCCGGCGCCACACGATGCTCAATGAGCGCACCGACGGCGTTGGCGTAGCGACGAACCGTCGAGAGCTTCGGATCGGAGTCGTACCGCTCCAGCTTGTGCACGGCCTGCTGGGTGACGCCCATCCGCTCGGCAACCTGCTTCTGCGTCAGGCCCGCCTGCCGTCGAAGTGCCACGAGATCTGACCGCATCGCGTAGTCCTCACGCGCCAGCACCTTCGCCCGGGCGCGAATCGCGCCGGCCGAAGGGACAGGAGATGCAGGCATGGCGGGACTGGCGGACATGACGACCATCCTAGATACAACCCAGAAGTTGTTCAACCGCATTTTCATGACCGCCAGCCCGCCGGGCGCCCCGTCCGGTACCTGCTGGCGGCGAACTCGATCTCCGTCTGCTGGGGAGGGTCTTCCAGCTTGATGTGCCGATGCAGGGCAACCAGGGCATGTGGCGCCTCGGCCGGTTCTCCGTGGTAGAACCTCAGCCTCTTCTTGAGCGCGGTCCTGCGCAACTCGAAGACCTCGGGATCCTTCCAGATGGGCTTGATCGGGGTCCTTGCATCCCCGGAGTCCTGCAACTGCCCGGCAGCCGACCTCGCCTCCGACGGCTGGTTGAGCGTCGGTCGCCCACCGTGCCGCCTGGTTGGTAGATCTGGTGGCGTCCACGCGAACGGATCTACCAACCAAGTGCTCGACGAGCCGGCGGGAGCCTGGTCGTACTCGTGATCTGCATGGGATGAGGCGGCCAGGCTCCACGCCGAACTCCGGCGGCAACATTCCCGCCTTGCGCAAGGCAGCCACACCTCTGGATCTGCGTCCCACGGATTCCAGGACTGCAGTCTCGATACATCAGGAAGTCAGCGGAGGTGATCCGGTCGCGGCCTGCATGCAGCAACAAAAACGGCCCTCTTGCGAGGGCCGTTGTGCCAAGCGAAGTGACTCGCCGGCGGGGTATGCGGCTATGCTACCCCATACCTGCTAGATGAGGCAAATGCCCGATGCGCGATAAGATCCGAGGGGGACCGGTCACATGGACCGCATGATCGTATACGTTGACGGGTTCAACCTCTATCATGGCCTTCACGACAAGGCCCGCTGTCACTGGCTTTGGCTCGATGTGGTGAAGCTCGCACAATCCCTGCGCCCCAGGAGTTCTATCGACCTGGTCCGCTACTTCACTGCGAACGTCCTCGGACAACCCGAGGCACAGGGGAGGCAGCAGACCTACCTGAATGCCCTCACCGCCGTGAACGGCTCACGCATCAGCATCGTGCATGGGCGCTACCAAGAGAAGACCCAATGGTGTCGGACCTGCGGTGCCACTTGGAAGGTGCGCGAAGAGAAGGAGACCGACGTCAACATCGCCGTCAGCCTGGTCGCAGATGCTGCGCGGGACGCAATGGACGCGGCGCTGATCATCAGCGCCGACTCGGACCTGGCACCGGCTGTGCGCGCCGCAAGGGACATCCGCCCAGGGCTGTACGTTGCCGCCGCGTTCCCGCCAGACCGCTTCTCGGCAGAACTGAAGGCACTCATGCCCGGCTCGTTCCACATAGGAGCATCGAAGATCAGGCGTTCGTTCTTACCCGAAGTCGTCAATGACGGTGTCAACCAGTTCGTTCGGCCACCCAAGTGGAACCCCTGAGCTCCGTTCCTCGGAGCCCAACGGCTGACGATTCCCCTGCGGTGTCCCTGTAGCGGACCTGAGTTCCCCAACCCTTCGCTGTTCAGCCCGCCCCGGGCAGTGCCGACGGCGGCAGGCTCCTCCGACGCAATTGAGCGCCGGAGCACGAGGAACGAGCACGCGGCGATCAGCGCGATTTCGCTTCTCCCGATCCTGATCAGAAGGATGCATCGCCCACCCCTACAGGTGCCCTCGGTGGTCGAGGATCCGCCGGAGAGCCCGGCCTGCGGCGTCACGGCACCCAGCCGGCTGGTCAAGCGGCGTCAACCGGTTTCCCGCATCGTTGACGGAGAACTGCTGGACCAGCATCGCCTTGAGGTCGACCAGCAACACCCTGACCTCCACCCCTTCGAAACCGTCGCCGACGTCCAGCACACCCGCCAGCCGGGACGCGACGTACGGCTGGCTGCCCTGCCTCCCACCCGTCACGCCGGGACGACGAAGCCGCGGCCGCAGCAGGTGCCCCGCCCGAGTACGGCGGCCAGCCAGCCTGGACGTGAAGCGGGTCTTGACCTCGAAGACGACCAACTCCCCCTCGACGACAGCCACAAGATCGAGATCCTGACGGCCACCGTCCCGAGGCATGCCGGCATCCCCCATGGAAACGATCGTCGCTCCCAGTTCTTCTTCCAGGAACACCGCGGCCGTCTCCTCCCCCAACGCCCCCAGCTGGCCATCCGTCGCGGCCATCATCAGAACATCCAACTGGTCGGCATCGCCGGGCAGCGTGTCGAATCGATTCCTGAACCGCCGCACCTCCAGGCCCGAACCGGTCAGCACGCCGACGTCGAGGTGCTCGGGCACCGCGCTGTCATCGCAGTACAAGGGCCTCACGAACATGACCGTCCCCGAAGCGCCCGCGACAGCGGCGCGCTCCAAGGCCCGATACGCACGCCCGTCGGCAGACCAGCCACGGTTCAGAGCACAGTCCTGGACGAACAGATTCGGCCCGTACAACCCAGCAGCACTGAACGGCAGGAAATGACCGCGGTCCACCGGCCGTCCCCCGATCCTCTCCGGCGCCGGATGCCCACGCTGGTAGGACGCCTCCCGCTGCACGTCGGGCACCGACGGGACGCCCACAGCCAAGACCGTTCGCAACTCGCGAGGCTCGCCCGCCCTGTCCAACAGATACATGCCCGGCCCATGGGCGAACTCCACCAACTGCGCACCGGGGACGGTACCTGAGTACTCGGCAGCCACTACGTCCAAGAGCCTGTCCATGAACCCCGCGGGCTCGACACGGCCGTCCGGACCGCGACAGGACCGGGTGAGGCTCTCCCAATCCGGCGAGGCCGGCCTCACGCTCGCGCCCGTCGCCGCGCCGCCAAACGACTCACTCATCACCGTCGGTGGCGGCGACGCCCGATGAGAACCCGCCCTGCCCAAATGCCTTGCGTGCCCGACACACGCGCTGTCGTCGGGGTCCCACGCGTCCGGCACGAACTGATCCAAGCCTGCGCTGGACTCCGCAGTCACGGAACATCCCCGCGTCGCCGGGCTTGCACAGCGACGGTCCCCCGGGTGGGGGCCGTGTCGGCCCGCGAGACCCGCACCCCGGATTCCTCGCCCTCGTCGAAGTATCCGACCCCTCCGAGACGTTCCGCAGCCCGCAGCGCCGGATCATCGGGCCCACCCCGCCTCGCGAGCCTCACGAGTTCTCGATGCTCGCCCCGGCGCAGCAGCTTGATCCGTTCGGGTTCGGCCTTGAGCCACCGCTCCAGGTCTGCACCGAATTCGTCCGCCATGGCCTCGACAGACTGTGCCAGCGCCCACAGGTCCGCCTCGCTGGACAACCTCGGCTGCCTCGACGGATTCCTGACCCAGTCCTGGAAAGTTCGCTTCCGGATGCCTGCCGCATCGAGAACGTCCTTCTGACTGAGACCCAGCCGTGCCATCAGCTCACGGACGACGTCCACCGCAGCGGCGGTCCGCGATGCGATCCCTGGAGGGCTGGCCGCTTCCGCGGGGTCAGCCACATCGGGCGCAAACGTCTGATCGAAACGGACCAGCACATCCTCGAAGAACGGATCGGCAACCGCGCTGTAGTGGATGTACGTCAGCACGGGGCCTGGCCGCCGATGTGCCTCCCGGCCAACAGACGTACCGCCCGTGGGCGGCGCGAAGGTGGTCGTCATTCCCCCGCCTCCTCTGCTTCGTCGATCTCGCGGATTCCCAACTCGACGACGTAGTCCCCAGTCAGGCTTTCCCGGAACAGATTGGCCGCTGCACGGTTCAGCCTCTCGGCGACCCCGAGCACGTCCCGCGCCTCGAACAACTCGCTGGCACCGTCGTAGACGTCCCAATCGAGAAGGTACCCGCTCCCCGCCCTCGGCAACTGCAACAGGCCGTGCCGCAGCGTGGCCTCCATCCCGTCGCCCAGCAACAGCTGCAGCTGGTGCTGGGCTGCAACGATCCGGCTGGCGAACGGCCCGACCGCGACGGCACCGATCAGGGATGCCTCAACGCGAGTTGCCCAGACCTGGTGCGACGAAGCGACCTCATCCCGCAGGGTGTTCACGTACCGCAGGCCGACTCGGCTGCGGGAGACCGGCTTCAGGACAGCCTCCACCGCGGCAAGTGCAGCCTCCATGAACGGCTTGAACGACACACTCCACCTCTCGTACCGCTGGACCTGAACCGTGGTCACCCCCGCGAATACCGCGATCTCCACATTGCTCCCGCCATGGGTCAGCCGCACACCCTGCGCCGAGTTCTCCTGCGTCTGCGGCCCCTTCGCCCCCATTTCGACGACGAACTCGTGCATCTCAGTACCGTCGACGCGCCAGCCGGCGAGCCCCGTCGATGCCTCCAGCACCTTGCGCAGCTCGAAGCCCATCGCCATCGTCGGAGGCCCTGACTCACTGGCGTATCGCACGTCGAACACCGCCAGTTCGACTGGTGGTCGATCAAGCGTGTAGTGCTGGCCCTCGGCTGAGAGCTTGGATGCCATGACCTGTCCTCCTCCTTGAGTGTCACATCATACTTGCACCATAGTTGCACCTTAGGAGGGAGGTGCGACAATCCCATCCCCCGGAGCGGCACGGACGCCTGGCCATCCAGGTGACGCGGCGGAGTCCGAGCAGGTGTCGGACGTCGGCGTCGTGGATCGCGGACTCGTGTCGACGATATGACCCGCAGTGCAACCCCGGTGGTCATTGACAGGCGAGGCGTCGATCTCCGCGGACGTTGAGATCCACCCGGCATCCCCCATGGCGATGGTCGCCATCTGGGGAGAGACTAGGGATCGCTGCACCACGCTGGACAGGTCGGACTCAGACACCGAGCCACGATGGCCGAGCGGGGGACGCCTCTTCCACCTCGACCGCGATCTCCCCCCGTTGGACGATCAAGATGTGGATCGGCTCGCCGAACACCTTCGCGGTGATGGTCGCGATCGCCTCGCGGAGGTACGGATAGATGGTCATGACCGCAACCTCGGCGGGGTCGCAGCCAGGAGCACAGACTGACCCATGTCCGGCACCACACGATGCTCAATGAGCGCACCGACGGCGTTGGCGTAGCGGCGAACCGTCGAGAGCTTCGGATCGGAGTCGTACCGCTCCAACTTGTGCACGGCCTGCTGGGTGATACCCATCCGCTCGGCAACCTGCTTCTGCGTCAGGCCCGCCTGCCGTCGAAGTGCCACGAGATCTGACCGCATCGCGTAGTCCTCACGCGCCAGCACCTTCGCCCGGGCGCGAATCGTCTCGGCCGAAGGGACAGGAGATGCAGGCATGGCGGAACTGGCAGACATGACGACCATCCTAGATACAACCCAGAAGTTGTTCAACCGCAATTTCATGATCGCCAGCCCGCCGGGCGCCCCGTCCGGTACCTGCTGGCGGCGAACTCGATCTCCGTCTGCTGGGGAGGGTCGTCCAGCTTGATGTGTCGATGCAGAGCAACCAGGGCGTGCGGCGCCTCGGCCGGTTCTCCGTGGTAGAACCTCAGCCTCTTCTTGAGCGCGGTCCTGCGCAACTCGAAGACCTCGGGATCCTTCCAAATGGGCTTGATCGGGGTCCTTGCATCCCCGGAGTCCAGCAACTGCCCGGCAGCAGCCGCCTCGAGCAACGCTTCGATCTCGCCCTCCTCATGGAAACGCGCGAAGGGCGCCAGCGATGCCAACCAGGAGTCCATTGCGGCCACGGAGGGGTGATGCTTCTCGAGTGGCAACAGGCCGTCGTCAAGGTTCCGCAGTCGGTTGTACCAGGCACGCATCGCACTCCGGTCCGGAAGGTGTTCACCACCTGCTGCCTTCTTGAGCACCGTCACGGTGCTGATCAGGTCGATCCCCCCGACTGTCCGTCCAGCCGTCCTGAGTCGCTCAAGCCGGCGCGCCTGATCGACAGCCATTCTGCGCCCCTCACCGTCGTCGATGAGCACGATGACACGCTGGGCGTTGGCTCACGAGGCATCATCCTCGTCCTCCAGGTCGCTGAGGTCGATGTCCACGCTCGGCAGGTCGTCATCCGAGATGTCTGCCGCCTCATGCACCGCCGCTACGATTCCGGCCTCGGCCAGGTCAGCGCTTGCCACCTCGACACTGACACCACGCAGGGTGGCAATGGCCTGCACACTCACGACCCCTTCCGCGTATCCGGCGACGGCGCGGGCGACGAGTGCTTGGGGGGCCCTGAGCCGGTTGGAGTCATCCTGCAGGCTTGCGTAGTAGTCGTTCCAGCCGTAACGGGTCGCCAGCCGCGGCGTTCGAATGGCCATCCATTCGCCAAAGGTGACGGCGTCGACGTACCCGGCATCACGCATGGCGATGCTCGCCATCTGGGGAGAGACGAGGAATCGCTGCACAACGCTGGACAGGTCGGACTCAGACACCGAGCCACGATGGCCGAGGAACTCCTTCACCCCCTCCACCGGGACCAGGAGGTGCCGCGCGAACGCGCCGGCGCGGATCTCCTCGGGGGACCGGCAGCCGAAAGCGGCGTCCTCGTTCCAGTCCTCGAAGAGAAGATGGCCCAACTCATGGGCCAGCGTGCTTCGCTGCCGCATCGGGTTGCGGCTCCTGGCCACCCCGATGAACACCACCTTCCGGACCGGATCCCGCATCGTCAACCCGTGTTCGTCCTGGTCGGCATCGAGCACCGCGACGTCATGGCCTGTCGTCTGTTCGATCAGCGTGACCAAGTCGCCGATTGGCTGCACACCCAGATGGTGGCGGCCACGGAATCGCTCGGCCGCCTGTCTCGCCTCCTGCTCTGCGCCGAGGGTCATCGCACCGAAGGAATGGCTTGGTCGTCGAGATAGGCATCGAGTTCCATGAAGTGCAGCAAACGCTGCCGCATCGTGTCCATGGTCGATCCGTTGGTGGCTCGGGCCACGCACTGCACCCTGCCAGCCACCCCGATGCCGGCGAGTTGCGCCACTGTGTAGCCCGTGGCGTCAGCGATCCTGATCACCTCGGTCATCTTCGCCGTCCGCGTCCCCGTCAGGATGCGGTTCAAGGTGGCTTGGGAGATACCGACGCGATCGGCCAGCGCGCGCTGCGACAAGCCGGCAGCAGTGCGCGCGCTCTCGATGGCCGCGTTCATGTTCGGCATCACAACCCCCTCATGTGAATCACTCTCTGAAGACTGATTCAGGTCCAGCTCGCAGCGGCTCATCAATCCACTCGACGACAACAACCCCGGCGGGCTCGCGGTACGACGTCGACGAGCTGCGCAAGCGAGTGATCGCCCGGCCCGCACGCGGTTCCGAACCAGTTGCTCCGCGAAGAGCTCCGGTACGGTGCATGAGGCCCAGAAGCACGCTGCGGTCGCCGGCGACTGCGGGAGCCGCTGGGTCACCTTCCACCGAGGCGACGGTTGCAAGCAACCGCGCCTATCACTTGGTATTGTGACCTGATGGATCCCCGACTCTTCACAGCTCGTGAGTTCGGCGAGCCGACCAAAGAGCCCGGAAGCAGAGCAGCATTCTGGTATTTCGCGCCCGCCCTCATACCTCGCGACCTGCCTTTGACCATGGCAACGGTGAAGGCGCTCTCCGACGCCGACGCATCACTGGGGCGGCTACGCGGGCTTGGTGCGCTGATCAAGGATCCCGAACTCCTCCTTGGGCCCTACCTGACACAGGAGGCCGTCGCAAGTTCGAGGATCGAGGGCACGCAAACGTCAGTGTCGGAGGTCCTGAAGGCTGAGGCAAGTGGCGCTAGCCGCAGCGACGACGTCGCGGAGGTTGAGCGCTACGTCGAGGCATCGCGGCAGGGGTACCGCCTGATCCGGGAGCTGCCGATCTCGCAGCGGCTCATTCTTGACCTGCATCGCACCTTGCTGTCAGGGGTTCGCGGCCGCGAACGGCCGCCCGGGGAGTTTCGTCGTAGTCCAGTCTGGGTGGGATCGGCTACCGACAACCCCGACACCGCATCCTACGTACCGCCCATTCCCGCAGAGCTACCTCGCCTGATCACCGACTGGGAAGAGTTCGTCAACACCCCCGGCGACCTGCCCACCCTGATCCGCAGCGCATTGATGCACTACCAGTTTGAGACGATCCATCCGTTCCTGGACGGCAACGGCAGGATCGGCCGACTACTGGTGAACCTGATGCTCTTGGAGGAGGGACGGCTCGACGTACCACTGCTCTATCTCTCGGGCTACCTGGAACAGCATCGTCGTGAGTACTACGACCGCCTCCAGGGAGTGCGTGAGCGCGCCGAGATCCAGCAATGGCTGCAGTTCTTCCTGACGGCGGTGCGACGTGCGGCCGACGACGCGGTGTCGCGGGCCGAACGGATCGTGGCGCTGCGGGAGCGCTACGTTACCGCCGCGAGCGCGGCTCGCTCCAGCCTGCACGTGGTCGTGGACCTGGTCTTCAGCAACCCGTTCATGACGGTGCCAAGGCTCCAGAAGGCAGCCGGCCTCTCCGCTCAGGGCGCGCGCAACGTGATCAGGGACGCCGTGGCCCGCGGATGGCTCGAGGAACTCCCGGTCAAGGGTACGGGGGGCCGTGTCTACTGGGTTGCCCCGGAGTTGTTCGACGTGCTTGAAGCGCCCTGGACCTACGCAGAGTAGACCAAACTCCCACCACCAATGCCAACCAAAGGCTCCGTTTCCTTGCAAGTGCCGCGACTGGGTGCAAGTCGGACTTGGCACCCGCCTGAGGACCTGCAAGCAAACCACGGTTTCACTTGCCCCAACGGACGGCGCGGACGACCCGGCGTTCATCTGGCTGTTCGTCTCGACGTTCGAAGGCCTCTGGGGCCGGCGGCTGGCCGGTCTGACCGGCGGCGACGGCCCTACCCTCAACGGCGACGTCGTCCTCAAGACATGTACTGGCACAGGCGAAGCTGTCCAGCGCAGGGTGCCAACGATCCCGCACAACGCGTCCGGAACCCACCTGAGTTGGACCTCTGTGGGTCGTTCAGGCTGTTTAGGTGGGTGTTAGTGCTTGTCAGCGGGGTTTGGGTTGGGGGTGTGGGGCACTAATCGGGTCGGTAGGATCGGTGGGGTGAGTCC
>JBDHZH010000096.1:0-10112 GCA_039811745.1 Arachnia sp. | reverse complement strand
CAAGGTTGCATTCAGCTCTTGGGTACCGAACCCCAAACGAAGCTGAACAAGACTGGTACAAATCACAACAAGCAGCCTGAAGACAGGTCGAAAACCGGTCCGAAATTCGTAATTCACTCCAATCCGCGCAGCCGTTCCGGCCGTCGTCTTCCTCACGGCCCGGGTCATCCAGATGGTGATCTGGGTACCCATCATCATGCCGTGGCTAGCCGCCGAACCGCGATAGACCGCCCAGCGGCTCACGAACCACCACGACGATGAGGGAGACCCAGCGCCCGGTGCGCGCGTTCACGAACCCCTCCGCGAGGGCCAACCCGAGCGGCCAGGGCACGTCACGCATCAGCCGACATCATGTCCGTACCCGACCGAACCAGGAGGTAGCGTTGGGGCGACGATCGCTCGGAGAGGAGCGGACATGGCCGATCAGCCGATCCCATTCGAACCCCACACCTCCGGCGCCTACCTGCACGGCACCAGGGCCGTGCTCGGCGCCGGCGACCTGCTTGAGCCGGGGCGCAACTCGAACTTCGCCGAGGGGCGGGTGATGAACCACATCTACTTCACCGCGACACTGGACGCCGCAGCCTGGGGCGCCGAGCTGGCCGCCGGGGACGGCGCCCCACGCATCTACATCGTCGAGCCGGTCGGCGAGTTCGAGGACGACCCCAACGTCACCAACAAGCGCTTCCCAGGAAACCCCACCCGCTCCTACCGCTCGCGGCAACCGCTCAGGGTCGTCGGCGAGTTGACCGACTGGACCGGGCACACGCCGGAGCAGATCCAGACGATGAAGGACCACCTCACCCACCTCACGGAAGCGGACGCGGCCGTCATCGACGACTGATCAGCCATGGGGGATGCCTCGTTCAAACCCGGCATCCGGTGCAACAGGGTTCACCTTCGGTAGGCGGCGGATCGGTGCTCGATGTCGAGGGCGAGGATCACGAAGCGCGAGTCCTGCACGTCGACGACCACCCGCCAATCCCCCACCCGATAGCGCCACAGGCCCGCCAGCGGACCTGTCAACGCCCTGCCACGAACTCGCGGGTCCTCCAGCTCGCCAAGTTCGGCCAGGCAGTCAGTGATTCGCCGCGCAGTCACTCGGTCACGCTTCGCCAGCTTCGTGAGCTGCCAGAGCGCAACCTGGTGCAGCTCAATCGTCCAGGCCAAGTTCCTTCACCGCCTGCTCGAGCATGACGGTCTGTGCCCATCCGCTGCGGACGTCCTGCGCACGCTTGGCGACGCCGTACTCCCACTCGAGTTGGGGCAACGCACGTTCAATCGCCTCCCGCAGGTAGAACGAGCGGGACCGCTGCGTGCTTTCGGCCAGCTCCGTGATACGCCGCTCGATGTCCTCCGGCAGCCGGACCGTCGTCGTCATGGCTTCCTCCTAGGTGACTACACCGACTACAGCGTACTACGTCGACTACATCGTGCAGGCCGCCGCGACGTCACCACGGGCTGACGGCGCCGATGCTGCCGTCAGGCAGGGCTCCACAGCGAGGCGACGGGGAGCGCCTGCAGCCGGTCCCCCGCCTTCGCCGCAGGCCCGAAGTGCAGGACGATGCCGGCTAGAAACTCAGACCCCAGCCGGTCACGCATGTCCACCAAGTGACGGAAGTGGGCCTTGGTGGCGGCGGACGCCGTCTTGACCTCCACCCCGATCACTCCCCGAGGGGTCTCGATGACGAAGTCGACCTCAGCGCCGTTGCGGTCCCGGTAGTGGGACAGCTCGTAGCGCGTCGCCGACCAACCCGACTGCCTGGCCAGTTCGCCTGCAACGAAGTTCTCGACCAGTCCTCCGAGGTGGCCGGCTCCGTGCGGCGCCACCAGGTGCTCGGGAACCAGCCCACTCAGGACAGCGGCCAGGCCGGAGTCCACCAGGAAGCACTTGCCACGGTTCACCTGTCTCTTCGTCAGGTTGCGCGACCAGCTCGGGACGACCTGGATCAGGAACAGCGCCTGCAACACGTCCAGATACCGCGCAACCGTCGGGCCGGATACGCCGACGGCCTGCGCCAACCGCTCCAGGACCAGCTCCGCACCCGGCGCCGCCGCCAGCAACCGCAGCAGCCGGCCGAGCAACAGTGGGTCGACCCGCGCAACATCGGATGCGTCCCGCTGCACCAGACGAGTGGCATAGTCCTCGAGCCAGGCACTCCTGACCCGATGCGTGAGCCCTTGGGCCGTGGGATACCCGCCGGCACAGACCATCTCCACCATGGCCTCCCGGGACGGCGGATCGACCGCGAGGTCCCGTCCCTCGACCACGTTGGTCACCCAGTCCTCCTTGCGTCTGAGGAGTTCGCCCTGGCTGAGGGGGTGGAGCCGTGCGGTCATGGCACGTCCGGCGAGCGAATCCTCCGTGCCGGGCACCCGGAGCAGGTTCGCGGATCCGGTAAGCAGGAAGCGGCCCGGCCGCCGGTCCCTGTCCACCTCCGCCTTCAGCGGCAGGACCAGTTCCGGGCACCGTTGCACCTCGTCGATGGCCAGCCTTCGCTGCCCACCATCCCCCAAGACTTTCGAAACGCTGCGTCCCGAGTTAGATTTCGCTGTCAGGCGGCTTTCGATTCGCTGAAGACTTCTCGAGATTCTGCTGACAGTCCACCACAGGCGACCCTGCAATGCCCTCCAGTGGGAGCTTTGCCGTCCCAGACGACGGCAAAGCTCCCACTGGAGGGCACTCCCCGCATAGGCAGGCCCTTGCGACTGGCCGAGTTCTGGAGGACCTGGAGCTTCCTCGCAGGACAGATCGAACAGCTCCATCAAGGAAGGGACCAGTCATGACCGCCAAGTGGTGGGGGACGCTGCTCGGGTCCGTGGACCAGAAGAAGCAGTACAAGCAGTACAAGGCACGCATTACAGCGCTGCCCGAACCGTACCGTGAGGCCGCCGAGGCGTTCGACCGGTACTTCATGCACTTCGGCGGCATCACCGACGGCCCGACCCTCGTGAGGATGCTCACCGACTTCGCCGACCTGTGGGAACAGGCCGCAGCCGACGCCACGCCCGTGCGGGCCATCGTCGGCCAGGACCCCGTCGAGTTCGCCGAGGCGTTCATGCAGTCCTACTCCGGCAGGCACTGGATGGGCAAGGAACGGGCACGCCTGGTCGACGTGATCGACCAGGTCACCGGAGACCAGTCATGAGCGCGTCTACCACCGGCGCCTCGGCTGATTGCTGGACGGAACTCCTGCGGAATGCTGGATAGCGTGCCTGCCCCTCATGGCCGGACGCCATGGAGCCCGGACGAAGTGGCGGCTCGCGCACAACGGCGCAGGTAGCGTTGGTGCGTTGCCGATCGCTCGGAGAGGAGCGGACATGGCCGTACGCGTCGACCTGAACATCTCGCTGGACGGATTCGCCACGACGACCGACCAGACACCCGAGGACCCGTTCGGCCAGGACTGGGGACGGCTCGTCGCCGCCTACGTCGCCACCCGTACGTTCCGGGAGCGAGTCCTGCACGACACCTCCGGCGAGGGCACGACCGGCGTCGACGACCACCACGCCCGCGCCTATTTCGAGGGCATCGGCGCCGAGATCATGGGGGCGGGCATGTTCGGCCTCCACAACTTCCCCGACGATGAGGCCTGGCGCGGCTGGTGGGGGGACGAGCCACCGTTCCACGTGCCCGTCTTCGTGCTCACCCACACCGCCCCGCGACCCTCGATCCAGATGGCGGGCGGCACCACGTTCCACTTCCTGTCCGCCGGCCCGGAGGCAGCCCTCGAACGCGCCGTCGCGGCCGCCGACGGCAAGGACGTCCGAATCGGCGGCGGCGCCACCGTCATCAGCGACTTCCTCAGAGCCGGCCTCGTCGACCGGCTCCACGTCGCCATCGCACCCCTCCTGCTGGGCCGAGGCATCCGCCTCTGGGACGACCTGCGCGGCCCTCTTGACGACCACGCCGTCACCTCCGAGGTCGCCGAGAGCGGCACCATCCACGTCGCCTTCACCCGGTGAGGCCCACCGCCACACGAACTCCGGACAGTAACGCAACCACCACCAGACGGTTGCGCCTTGCTGCCCATGTGCGTGACAAAACGACTCGACACGCCGGGTTCACTGCTCTGTAGAGCAGGAATGCCCCGTCTCAACGCGTTTTGTCACGTAGCCGTTGGGGCATTCGGGTCAAACGCGGGGCTCGGCAGCCAGGACCGCGGTCAGCATCCCCGTCTCGCCAGCCCCGATAGGTGCGTGGATGAGGGTGACGGCCACGTTGCACCGGCCGGCCTCGACCTCATCGGCCGTGACTTCGTGCGACAGATCCCTGCGCACCCACGGCTCGCCGGGAGCGAGGGTGCGCTCCTGATCACCCCAGGTCACCTTCCGCGGGGTCGTGCCGTGGTTGGCGACGCGTGCCTCCAACTCCAGCCGGTCCCCCGGCCCAAGGTCTGCCCGGATCGGGCCGAGGTTCCGGTCCAGCGACTCCCGGGTGCGCAACACCTGCGTCGGCTCGGCGTCCCGGTCCTGCCCGATCTCCTTGAACACCCGGGGGCTGATGTCCTCGAACCGGGACAGGTCGATGGCGTGAGTCGGCCCCGACTCCTCCCAGGACTCGGGTCTGGCCGCGACGACGCCCCGCAGCACGACGTCGAGCACCAGACCCGACGGGTCGACCTGCCGCACCCAGCCTGCGCCGGTCAGGCAGCCGGACTCGTCGGGCAGGGGCCCGGGCTCCGGTTCCTGGTCGGGATCGAAGGCCTCGAACCGGATCTCACGGTAGCCGTCGGCTTCGTAGGCGACGCCCAGCCGGCCGTCGGGCAGGGCGGCCAGTTGCGTGTAGGCGGCGGAGCCGGGCTCCAGGTATCTGACGACGTGCCACGTGACCCCGCCGTCGTCGGAGCGGCTGACGACGGCGTTGCGTCTCAGATCCTCATCGGCGCAGTGGCTGGCGAACAGCGCACCCCCGAACGCCAGCACCGAGCCGTTGACGGACGGGTCCAGCAGTTCCGCGACGGGGGCGCCCGGCCCGAACGTCTCCCCGCCGTCGCGGGAGAGGAACGCGATCCGGTTGGGCGTGCCGCGGGAGTGCAGCAGCAGGTCGCCGCCGGGCAGCATGGTCACCGACGACTCGTTCAACTCCGCGCCGAGCAGTGCGGCGAGCCGCCATGTCTCGCCGTGGTCGTCGCTGAGCGCGCAGGCGACGTCGATCCGATCCCCGATCCGCAGCACGTAGGGCTGCACCAGCCGGCCCGCAAAACGGCCCTCGGTGACCGCACAGCCGGTGCCCGACGTCGCGAACAGGCCGGCGATCCGCTCGCCGTGCAGGTGTGCGTTGCCGGAGGCGCGCAGTTGGGCGGTCAGCCTGCGATGGGTCCAGGTGAGGCCGGCGTCGTCGGAGACGGACAGGTCGGTGTGCTGGAGGTCCGGGTCGTCCTCGGACTCGCCGTCGCCGGACTCGAAGAACCCGGCCCGCACGCCTGCGGCATGGAACAGCAGGACACGGCCGGTCACCGGGTCCGTCAGCAGCGACGGATCGCCGAAGCCCTCCAGGCCCGTGCCTGTGCGCACCACCCGCGCCGGCTCCCAGGTGCGGCCGCCGTCGACGGAGCGCCGGAGCAGCAGGTCGATGGGCGCGGGCAGATCGTCCAGTTCCGGGCGGCCGTCGAAGGCCAGCAGGATGGTCTCCCCGACGGCGGCAAGCGCCGGGATCCGGTAGTGCCGGTAGCCTCCGACGCCGTTGCGGGCGACGACGGTGTGACGAGGGGCGGGGTGGCTCATGGGTGCGAACGGTCTCTCAGATAGCGGACGAAGAGGAAGCCCTCGTCGTCGGTGAACACGGCGTGCGGGGTGAATCGGCGGTCCAACTGGGCTCCGGAGGCGGCGATCCGGGCGGCATCGCCGGCCACGAAGCGCGGCGAGATGGTGAGGCACGCCTCGTCCACCAGGTCGGCCTCCAGCATGGATCCGAACAGGTGCGGGCCGCCCTCCGACAGGATCTGGCGCAGCCCCAACGCCTCCAGATGGGCGACGGCAATGCCCAGGTCGACGCGCTCCCGACCGCAGGCGACGACGTCGGCGACCTCCGACAGCGCGGCAACCTGCCCCGCCGGGACGCCATCGTGCGTGAGGACCAGAGTGCGTCCGTCGGCGCGGTGGAAGACCTCGTGGTCCGGGGCGAGGTCGAGGCGGTTGCTGACCACAGCCAGGACCGGAGCATCCGTCAGGCCACGTTCCCTGCGCCACGCGACGTCGGCCTCCGACATCCCCAGCCCACCGTACCCCTCGGCGCGCACGGTGCCGGCACCGACGACGAGCACGTCGGCCATGGCGCGGAGCACATGCAGCAGCGCCCGGTCCGTCTCGCCGCCCAGCCCGCCGCTGTGTCCGGAGAACGTCACCGCTCCGTCGGCGCTGGAGACGAAGTTGACGCGCACATGCCGCTCCACTCGAGCGGCGACGGCGTAGGTGTCGAAGAGTTCCTGCCTGCCCGGCATCGGTCCGGCTCCCTCCTGATCGTCCGCTGGTCACCCCACTCTGGCACATTCCCGTCGCCGGCCCGGCTGGGAACCGTCACGGCCGACCACCCTGCGGAACGGGCTTGGTGACAGGACTCCACGAATTGGCCCGATCCTGCACGATCGTGCAGGATTCGGCCCTTTCGTGGAGCCTGGTCACCAGGTGCTGCAGCGAGACGACGAGAACGGGCGATCCACACCCCTACGCAGCCGCGGTGGCGCGCAGGTAGGCGTGGAAACCGTCGACGTCGGAGAGGGGCTGGGCGATGCCGAGCCGCTGCTGGACCTGCTTGAGCGCCGCCTTCGTCTGGCCGTCCCAGGTGCCGGTGATGTCGACGGTCTGCCCGTGGACGTGCCGAAGCGTCGCCTGGATCATTTGCGCCTGCACGCGGGAGCCCTGGTCGAACGTCGGCTTGTCGTAGCCGTTGACGGAGTTGTCGACGTGGATGTGGTTGTCGTGCTGCGAGTTGTACAGGTGCGTCAACGTGTAGGAGAAGTGCATCTGCAACGACGCCGCCAGCCGCCAGTAGACCCGCAACTGGGCGGCGCTGCCCGGCCCCCAGTCGTCGAACCGGCACGAAACCCTGCCGTCGGCGTGGATGATCCGGGCGATGTCGAAGGCGCGGCCCGACTGGTGGAACGAGTTGCACTTGTCGGTGTAGGCGCCGTAGCTCCACACCTGCTTTATCGGGCCAAGTCCGCTCAGCGCGGCCCAGTCCTTGGCCCAGGCCTGCAGCAATTCCAGGAAGCGGGGATCGGACTGCATCGTGGTGGCGTTGCCGCTGACCTCGTAGCCGAGCCGTCCGCCGCCCACCTGGTCGAAGCTGGTCAGCGACTCCGGGGTGCGGCATTTCTGGCCGCCGCCCAGGTCGCCGGGCGACCCCTCGCCGCCCTGACCCCGACTCCACACCGCCCAGCCACCGACCGCGACGGCCGCGGCCGCACCGGCCAGCAGGAACCCTCTGCGTGTGGGCTTCGACATGTGGCTCGCCTCCTCAAGTTGGGCCGGACGTCGGATGTTCTTGCCGGTCAGGCTTCCTGCGCCATGCGGCCCTGCCGCGGCCGCACGAGGACTGCCGCCGCGGCAGCCACCGCCAGGGCGGGGCCGACGGCGAGGATCGCGAGTTCGGGCCACGGGATCCGGACCACCGGGAAGTTGGTCGGCATGAAGCCCAAGATACTTGGCAGCGCACCCGCCAACAGCCCCAGGGCCGCCCCCCACTCCAGCAGGATGGCCGACAGCCAGGGACCCGTCGGGGTCGGTCTTCGAATGCGCCTCGCCGCTGACATCGACGCCGGCCATGTCAGTCGACATACCGCTCCAGCACCCTGATGGGGACCATCAGGTGCAAGTCGTCCACCGGCGACTGGAGGAAATCACCAAGATGCAGATAGAACTCCTTCGCCACTTCATCGCGGCAGTGGACAAGCAGAGCCGCGGCGCCGATGCTCCGGCTCAGCTGGACGGAGCGCAGCAGCGCGTCGCGAAGCAGCTCCCAGCCGAGGCCCTGACCCCGGCACGTCGAATCGACGGCAAGCCGGGCCAGAAGGATGCAAGGGATCTGGCTTGGGCGTCCCTTCTGCATCGCCGCCGGCGTATCGAGTCGCGCGACGGCCGCCATCGCGATCGCGTAGTAGCCAACCACCCGAGAGCCGTCGGTGATCACATATGTGGTTGCGTTGTTGGCCTGCTGGTTCTGCCACGCATACTTGACCAACCACTCGTCGAGCTCGTCGGCCCCGCTCGAGAAGCCGTCCCGGACGTCGGATCGACCAAGCTTGCGGGGTGCCTGATACTCAGTCGCCATCGCGCGAGAATCGGGACCCGCGGGCGAACAACCTGTCGAACTTGCTCGTCGACGGCAGCGGGGCATCAAGGAGACGCACAAACTCGGCGAACTGCTCGTCCGAGGCTGTGAACCACCGTCGATCCGCCAGGATGCGTTCGGCATGTTCGACGGCGCTCCCCAGGACGAAGTCGGTCAGCGTGGCATCGGTTGCGTCCGCCGCCTGACGCAGGATCGCCTCCTGACGACTCGTGGCCCGCAGGTTGATGCGACGCTCCTTGCTTGCCCGCGTGGCATGCACCATGGCTCCGTCCCCTTTCACGTACATACAGCGTACGCACATCGACGGGAACCGCCAAGCCCACGGTGATCTCGAGGTCACCCTCTGCCGGGCGACAGGGTCGGAAGCCCTGCGGCCCGTCCGGCGGCGATCAGTTCCCTGTCATACGCAACCAGCACGTCGACGGCCAGGAGCTGGGCGGTGGCGAGATGGATCGCATCGCCAGCCCGAAGGCCCCAACCGGCCCGAGCCGCCAACACGAGGTGCTCCTCTTCCAGCCGCACCAGCGACACACCCGCGAGCAGACGCTCGACCGAGTCCGAATCGAACTGGACGCGACGGCTCGCTGCACAGTACAACTCGGTGCACAGCAGAAAGGACGAGACCAGATGGTCGGACTCACCCAGAGCACCCAACCAATCAACCAACAAGTCCGACTCGACCTCATCCACGAGCAGCTTCAACGCGGCGGACGTGTCCAGGTAGACGATCACGCCGGGCCCCGCAGGTCATCCAGGATCTCTTCGCTGGAGACGTGCTCAGCGCGCCGCAACCCGCCGAAGTCGGGCCGGGTGCTGGCCGGTGCGACCTTGCCGGAGCGGACCAGCCGTGCGTAGCGGTCCCCGGGAGCGGGCACCAGGAGTGCAACCACGTCGCCGTTGTTGGTCACCTCGAAGGACTCTCCCGCCGCCACGCGGCGCAGAATCTCCCCGCTGCTGTTCCGCAATTCCCTGTGCGCGATTCTGGTCATCATCCCACCTCAGGACCGGCGTAGCATCGTGCTACAAGCTGCTGGCCGATCTGGGGCCTGCAAGACCGAGCTGGACGGCAGCCACAGCCAGGGTGACACGGTTGTTGGCGCCCAACCTCTCCGAGAGCCGGGCGATGTGGTACTTGACTGTGGATGCGCTGAGCCCCACCCGCTGGGCGATCTGGTCGTTCGTCCATCCGCGCGATACCAAGTGCAGGACCGCGGCCTCCGTCTCGCTGAAATCCTCCACTTGCCGCGGCTGAGCAAGTTCTCTGCAGAACCTCGGCGACAGCACCGACAGCCCTGCGTGGGTCGCGCGGATGGCGTCTGCCAATGCCTCCACGGGAGCGTCCTTGTACACGACGCCAGCGGCCCCAGCTTGCAGCACGCCGGCGATGGACCGCTCGTCGGCCAGCGATGTGTAGGCGATGAAGCGTGTGCCCGCGAGGAGCTCGCGGCCCCGAAGGGTAAGCTCACGGCCTCCCATGGCTGGCATCGAAATGTCGACAACCATGACGTCGGGGGGCTGGGCGACGGCCGCATCGAGGGCTGCGCACCCACTCGTGAACGCTCCAATGACCCTCAGATCCCGTCGCAGACCGAGCAGCCGCGCCACCGTGGCGCAGACCAAGTGGGCTCTTCGGACTTGAGCGTGGGGTGAGCGTGTACCGGGTGGTGGGCGTGTCGGTGAGGTGAGGAGGGGTCGAGGCCAGGGCCCCGGCAAAGTCGTTGAGGGTGGGCGTGGCTAGGGGTTTCGTGGTGGCTGTCGGCGTGTCGTACACGAAGGGACGCGGTCTTCGGGTTGAGATCGGGGTGTCAACCAACCGCTC
>JBDHZH010000095.1:0-10132 GCA_039811745.1 Arachnia sp. | reverse complement strand
CCGGCACTGGCTCGACCGCCGGAACGCCGACCACCGCCGGCTGCAGCTGCAGTGGCTCAGGCGGAGAGCGCGCGCTGCGCGGAGTACTCCCGGTTGATCTCGGACGCGGTGCGAGTGGCGATCCTGAACTTCAGGAAGAGCGCATCGCGGATGGCCTCGACGGCGGTGTGCAGAGCCTCGTCGGTGGGCGCATAGATGTCGATTGCGAGCTGCTGACCCGGGTAGTCGAGCGCGGGCTCAACCTCAATCTCGGTGGAGGCAGGGAACCCGAGTGTGGGCAACAAGATGTCGATCTGCTCCATCAGGCTCAGATCTGGGAAGACGATGGTGTCCTCAGCCATGGGCCCATCCTACGGCCCCGCTGTGCTGCCTTCAGGCGCGCATGTGTCATGCAAACGGGTCGTCGAACGGCCGAAATACACTCTCACGCCACTTCCTCGGGGACTGCGTTCTGCTTGATCTGTCGGAGGGTGTTGACGAGGATCTCGACCTGGGCGTCGGGGAAGACGTAGTCGGGGCCGGTGGGGGCGTGGTCGGTGTAGGGGGACTCGAAGAGGCGGCCCGGGGACATCACACCGTTCTTGGTCAGCTCGTCGACGATGAGGTTGATGAAGCGGATCTGTTCGACGGTGAACTTGCCGTCGTCGAGGAAGTCGGCGAAGGCTTCGACGGCGGCCTCGCGGTCCAGCCCGACCAGGCCCCGCACGAAGATGCCGAGCCCGCCGGCTCGCTTGGAGACCCAGGCGATGTCGACGCGCTGTCCTGCCCCCGAGGCAACCAGCATGTCTTCGAGGGCGATCAGGTCGGTGGGGGTGATCTGCTTGTTGCGGCGCAGACGTTCGAGGGCGACGTTGTCCAGGTGGGCCCTCAGGTATGCCTCGGCCTTGGACCTGAACCGGGCAAGGTCGACGCCCGGCGTCGTTCCGGGAAGAACGATCTCGGTCCGCCCATCGAGGACGTCCTCGAAGTCGGTGTAGACCGGTTTGAGCTGGAACTTGTCGAGGAACTGCACGAGGCCACGCACGCGGATGCGCAGCAGCTCGAGCATCTCCAGAGTGACGTCGATCCACCACTCGTCGCCGGCGGCCTGCTCCAACAGCACCTTCTGCCTGGCGACGTCGGGGATGGCGAGCTTCGACAACAGGCCGCCGGCGATCTGCTGGATCCGCTCGCGCATCTTGTCCGCGACGACGAGGTCGCCGTCGAGTTGCGCCAGCTGGCGACGCAACACCAGCAGGTCGAAGTACTTCCCGTCCTCGTTGTCGCGCGGCGCGGCGGCCGACGGCAGCCCCGACACCGAACGCGCGGCCTCCGACACCTCCGACGTGAGCGGCCGCCGCCAGACCTCCGCGTCGGACAGGGCCTCGACGGCCCTGCGGTGGCGGCGGACCTGGAAGTTGTCCAGCGTCATGCCGGCGACGATCTCGTGCAGGATGCCCACAGTGCCTGCACGCAGACCCTCATCCGACTCCCCGGGGATGGGGGACAGGCCCGCGCTCTCGTGGTCGAGGGCCTCGATGAGGTCGAGGCGCGCCTCGAAGATGCGCTGCGACAACGACTTCTGGGTGGAGCCTTCGGTGGTCGGCAGGTCCTGGCTGAAGAACTCGAGGTTTCCGCAGAAGTCGAAGACGAGGAAGTCGGTCTTGTCCTGGCCGGGACCGTAGAGGTCCTTGCACAGCCGGGTGCCGCGCCCGATCATCTGCCAGAACTTCGTCTTCGAGTGCACGGTCTTGAAGAAGACGAGGTTGACCACCTCGGGCACGTCGATGCCGGTGTCGAGCATGTCGACGCTGATCGCGATGTGCGGGTCCTTGTCCATCACGCCGAAGTCGTCGATCAGGGACTGCGCATAGGTCTGCTGGTAGGTGATGGTGCGTGCGAAGCGGCCGGCGTATTGCGGGTACGCGAGGTTGAAACGCTGCTCGATGAAGTCGGCGTGCTGCTGGTTCTTCGCGAAGATAATGGTCTTGCCCAGCCGGTCGCCGCCGGCGACCTTGTAGCCGTGCGTCATCAGCGTCTCGAGCACCTTGTCGACGGTGTCCTCATTGAACAGGAAGCGGTTGAGTGCCTCCGCGTTCACCTCGCTGGGCGGGCCGTCGTCGCCCCAGTCCAGCAGATCCCACTCATCCTTCTCCTCGTCGGACAGGTCGGCGTACTTCACGCCCTCGCGCAGGAACTTGGTGCCGACTTTCACCGCCCGCGGCGGCGTGAGGTAGCCGTCGGTCACCGCCTCCTCGAGGCTGTAGGAGTCGGTCGGCACCCCGTCCTCGAGGTGGAACAGCCGGTAGGTGTTGTGGTCGACCTCGTCCTTCGGCGTCGCCGTCAGCCCGACGAGCAGCGCGTCGAAGTACTCGAAGATCGCCCCATACTTGGCGTAGACGGAGCGGTGCGCCTCGTCGATCACGATCAGGTCGAAGTAGCCGGCACCGAACCGGCGGCCGGCGTCGTCGACCTCGTCGATGAGGCCCATCATCGTCGGGTAGGTGGAGACGTAGATGCGCCCCTCGGTGTTCTTCTCCGTGATCAGATTGACGGTGGTCGCCTGCGGCAGGTGGGCCTTGAACGCGTTGGCGGCCTGGTTGGCCAGCGCGATCCGGTCGGCCAGGAACAGCACGCGCTTGACCCAGCCAGCCTTCATCAGCTGCTCGGCCAGCGCGATCACGGTGCGCGTCTTGCCGGAACCCGTCGCCATCACCAGAAGCGCCGCCCGCTCCCTGGCGTCGAAGGAGGCGCCGACGGCCTTGATGGCCCGGGTCTGGTAGGGCCGCCCAGCGATCGCCGTGTTCACCGCCTGCCCGGCGAGTACCAGCCGGGTGGAGCGTCGCTGGATCAGCAGTTCCAGCTCGCCCTGGGTGTAGAAGCCGGAGACGGCGCGGGGCGGGTAGCCGCCGGCGTCGTCCCACAGCCAGTGCTCGTAGCCGTTGGTGTAGAAGATCACGGGGCGCCTGCCGAACTCGGCTTCCAGGCAGTCGGCGTAGAGCTTGGCCTGCTGCTGGCCGACCTTCGGGTCCCGCTTGCTGCGCTTCGCCTCGACGACGGCGAGGGGGAGCCCGTCCTCACCCCACAAGACGTAGTCGACGAAGCCCTTGCCGCCACCGGCGGCAGAGCCCGTCGAGACCGGCATCCCGCTGACCTCGTACTCGCGGTCCCGGGCCTGGGTGAGCGGCCAACCCGCCTCGTTCAACAGGACGTCGATGAAGAAGTCGCGGGTCTCGGCCTCGGTGTAGTCATGGTTGTCGACCGCGGTCTTGGCGGCCTGAGCGGCCTTGATCTGCTCCTGTAACGAGGCGATCTCCGCCTCACGCGACCTGAGCAGCTCGTCCCTTTCCGCGAGCTGTCTGGCGTGGGCCTCGTCCTGGGCCTTGAACCTGGCCGCGAGTTTGACGACGTCCTCGCGGGACAGCGGCGTCGCCCGGGCCGCCAGCTTCGGGTCGAACTGCGCGGCGGTGGGAACGGAACCGGGGCTGGGGGAGAGGTGGAATGCCGTCCACACGACGACGTGGTGCAGCTCGCGAAGGATCTGCAGCGCCGCCTGTGGCGGGATCGGCGTCGCCTCGTGCACCGCCCGGTTGCCGACCTTGCGGATCAACGTCAGCTTGGTCGCGACGCCCTGCCCGACCACCCGCTTGAAGCCGGCATCCGCGATCCTGGCGGCCAGGTCCGGTTGGTACGGCTCCTGCAACCCGGCGACGTCGTAGATGTGGCCGACGAGCAGCTCGGCCACGCGGCGGGCGTACACGCAGGCCGAGCGCGGGTCGGAGACGAGGTACGACTCGGCCCGGGCGCAGTCGTCGTACAGCGGCGGAAGCGCCTGGCGGACGAAGGAGAAGTTGCTCACGAAACCCCCGGTAGGACGACATCGGCCAGGTAGTCACGAAGGGCGGGCACCTCGATGGTGGCGGTTCGCCAGACCCTCCGCGGATTGAGGTCGTCGTACTGGTGCGCGGCGAAGTTGCGCATGCCGACGATCTGTCGCCACGGTTGGGCATCGAACTTCGCGAGTACCTCACTGGGGATTCGATTGATGCCCTCACCGATGCGGATCAGGCCCATCTCGACGGCCCACTGCGAGCGGGTGTCGACGATGAACTCATTGACAGTGGCGGGCAGGAATTCGGCCAGGGTGTCGCAGACGCCGATGACCATGACGATGGCGTCGCGGGCCTTGCTGGGGCCGCTCACACCGGGACCGATTCGTTGAGCACGCGGGTGTGGAAGTCTCCGCGCAGGGTGTCGGTGGACACGACGTCGACTGGGACGCCGAGCAGGTCGCTCAGCTCGATTCGAAGGCCCACTTCGTCGAGCAGGGTGGCGTCGTCGGTGAAGCTGACGATCAGGTCCAGGTCGGAGCCGGGCTCGTCCTCGCCTCGTGCGACGGACCCGAAGACCCGCGGACCTGTGGCGCGGTGAGCCGCGACGGTCGCCAACACCTCGTCGCGGTGCTCGCGTAGCCGGGTCGACGGCCGGACCCGCAGCGCCCGGATGATCCGGTCGAGGACTTCCGGGCTGGGGGTGCGGCGGCCGTTCTCGTAGGCCGACAGGTTGGGTTGCGGAACGTCGGCAGCCGTCGCGAGTTGGGATTGACTCATCCCGACCGCCTTCCGCGCTGCTCGAATGTCCATGACGTCATGCTAGTGCAGGGTTATCTAGTGCGATATAGGTTGGGGGCGCAGATCGGAGTCGGCGTGCGACTCCGCCACACCAGTCCCATCAAGTCTCGCCACCGTTGTCCTGCAAGTGCAGACCGGATGTTGTGCAAGTAACAAGCTTGGTCCCGAGCAGCCATCATGCTTGCCACAACGGTTTGCAGTAGCTTGTGTGCAAATTGTGATGCTACCCTCGTGCAAATAGTTGGTACGATGTCTGGCAAGTGATGCGCAACCTGGGCCGGATTGGAGTGCGAACCTTGGCTGATGACCTGTTCCACCTTCCCGCGCCTTCGTTCGGCTCGGAACTGGTGGGACTCCTGTTCGAGGTCGAGCGGCTCCGGGCCGACATCGGCACCGGGACCACGCCGCAGGTCACCTTCCTGGAGCTCCACAACTTGTTCGACACTGTCATGAGCGTCGTCTCGGCCCGGATCGAAGGCAACCACACCACGGTCTTCCAAGCTCTGGATAGCGCCGGCTCCCATCCGACCGGCGGCCTGGCCGACCAGCTCCGGGAGATCCACAACATCATCGAGACCGCCCGGTTCATCGACTCCCTCGACCCCAACGAACCCGTCACGCACGCCCTGATCCGGGAGGTCCACCACCGCGTCGTCGAAGGGCTCAAACAAGAAGGTGACCCGAAAGCCGGGCAGTACCGACGCCACGACGTTTCGATCACCGGTTCGGCGCACACGCCGCCAACCTGGACTGCGGTGCAGGCCGACATGGATGCCCTCCTGGAGTTCGCCAACCGTGACCTGCTGCACCAAGAACAGATGCTTCAGGTGGCCCTGGCGCATCATCGGTTCGTGTGGATCCACCCGTTCGGAAACGGGAACGGCCGCGTGGCCCGGCTGTTCACCTACGCGATGCTGCGTAAGACCATCTTCACCACCCGCGGATACACCGCTTTGAACCCGACGTCGGTCTTCGGCAACGACCGGGCCGCCTACATCGCAGCCCTCGAAGGGGCCGACTCACTCGATGAGGCGGGAACCACCCAGTGGGCCACGTTCTTCGTCCGAGGTATCCGGGACGACCTGGACCGCGTGGTCAAGCTCCAGAACCACGACCACGTCATGGGTGCTCTGCTCAAACCGGTATTCGACCGAATGGTCACCGACGGTGTCATCGACGAGACAACCAACCGGGTACTCGTGACCGTCGCGCACTTGGGGGTGGTCAAGGCCGGCGACCTGGCCCAAGTACTCGAGGGTGATGCCTCCCAGCGGTCCCGAGCGATCCGTGACCTCGTGGGCCGAGGCCTCCTGAGACGTGCCGACCAAGGGCCACGCTTCTACCAGCTCGCCCTGTCCACGGGACCGATCGCAGCACGTCTGATCCGACGCCTCGACGAGCTCGGCTTCCTTCCCAAGATGCTCTCCGACGACTGAACGAGGCCGTGTGCTCACAAGCGAGCAGACGTAGCTTCATTGATGATGGGAATACTCCATCTGGCGGCAGTCGTCGTGCACCGGCGACAGCCCCCGACGGGTGAAGTCGAAGTCCCCATGATCTACTCGAAGAAGTCCTCGTCGACTTCGACGATCTCGATACGGCGTTTCACCTGGACCCCTACCCCGTAGCGGATCATCAGGCGCGTCAGCCGTTCACCGTCGATCAGGATGATCCGCGTGGCGATGCTCTCCGAGTATTGGACCGCGGAGCGGCTGAACCGGCTGGTTGTGATGAAGACCCCTTGGTTGGCCTGGTTGCCGGCCAAGGCGCCGACGAAGGCCTGGATCGCCTCGCGGCCGACGGCGTGTTCCGACGAGTATCGCTTGGCCTGGACGTAGATGCGCGACAGGCCGAGGGCGTCCTGGTCGATGATGCCGTCGATGCCGCCATCGTTCGAGAGCTGTGTGCGCTTGGCCGTGCCTTCAGCCCCTCCGTATCCCATGGCGATCAGGAGGTCGAGGACCGCCTGCTCGAAGAAGACCGGTTCCTGCGCGAGGATGCGCGTGAGGAGTTGGTCCGCGACGTCGTTGTTGATGCGGGCCACGCCCGAGGCGATCTGCTCCTCTGGGTCGAGGACCGATTCGTCTTCCGGGACAGCCACTGGCTGCGGGGCGCTGGTCGGAAACACCTTCGACGTGTGCGGCGCGTTGGGGTCGCCCGACAGCGTCCGGAGGTGTTTCTCCGTGATCCCCTCGGGATGGTCGGCGAGGAGTTTTCGGCCGATGCTGGTGATGCGGTACTCCCCGCGCTTTGGGCGCTCTACCGCTCCGACTCGCGACAGGTACGACAGTGCCCAGAGGCCACGATTGCGGTACTGCTCCTGCCCTGACGGGATGAGGATCTGGCGCTGCTCCGCCGTGACACCCAGCAGGTCCGCTGAGGCCTCCACGATCTGACGGGCGCGATGCACCTCCCCGTCCGAAAGGGCGCGAAGGGATGGTGCCATGTACTGCTCCCAGGTGGGGACTGTCATCACAATTCTCCTCGGAAGGCGCGGGACTGGAGGGAGGAGAAGAGTTCGCCGGTACTGCTCTCCGATCGCATCATGGCGTGCCGCTGCCTAGAAATCTTCTGTAGGTCGTCCACGAACCGTTGTTGCTCGACGATAGGGGGTCGGGGGAGCTCAAAGCTTCGGATCTGCTCGAAGTTCAGTCCTGGTTTTGTCTGTCCGTACTGGGCTCCGGCGATCAAGCGTTGCCCAAGTGATGGGAGAGCGAGCATCGCGGCAAGGAACTCTGGCATCAATACGTCCGAATCAGGACGGAGAATCGCAACATGTTGACTCACGTACGCACCTGCCAATTCAATGGGAAGCGCAGCGACCCGTCCGATCCTAGAACCCGTAATGGTGAGCAATACGTCGCCAACAGCAGTCCTCGTTCGCCGGGCCTCGGCGTTGTCCGGCGGTACGACGAAGACTGGATCGCGGTTGCTGATCGAACCCATCTGCACGTCCAATGACTGGATGAACCGGTCTCCATCAGCCGAGTAGTACTTTGCCCAGCCACGCCCGCCGCTAGTCATGAAGATCAGGCTGGCGCTGAGGGACAGCAGCTCAATATGCGAGCGAAACCGTTCGAGGAATATGGCTGATCCGAGTGCATCGAGGTGGGTGAGGACTTGGCGGCGCTTGGCGCGGAGGGCGTCGGCGTGGTCGAGGATCGCCGCGATCCGCCGCTGCTCGGGGAGGGGTGGGAGCGGCACGCGCATGGTCGCGGTCAGTTTCAGGTTGAGGTTCGAGATGTTCGTGGTCTTGTTGCTAAAACTTCGAAGTGTCGCCTGTGTGCGAGGTGAGGTGAACCAGCGGTAGAGGAAGCGTGGGTCGACATCCTTGGATTTCGGTCGCAGCGCCGTGACGAACCCTCCGATAGCAAGTGGCTCTTCCAGCTCTGGAACCCAACACGCTCTTCCAACAGCGGACCAACTGTTGGCACTTGAGATCAAGGTGTCTCCGTGCTGCAAATACTGCTCGGGCCTCTTCACCAAGGACGGTGGAATCCGGAGGATGTCGTCGAGTTCGAGCGCTTCTTGAACGTTCTTGGTTCGCATGACGCCTACGCCGTCGGTGTTGATGTCCGTTGGCTTGAACGTCACGCCGCGAATGAGGTCAGCTATGTCACCGAGTTGGGCAACTTGGGTCACGACAGCATCGCTTTCAGCTCGGCAAGGCCCTTGGCGATCTCGTCCTCAAGCACCTCAATGTCGGCGATGATGTCCAGCGGGGCGCGGTGCTCGACCTCGTCGTGGACGATCTCCTTGTAGCGGTTGAGGGACAGGTCGTAGCCCTGGGCGACGATGTCGGCCTTGGGGACGAGGAAGGACTGCTCGGTGCGGGCACGGGTCCGCTCGGGTGAATCTGGTTTCGACAGGCTCGACCAGCGGGAGAGCACGTCGGCGAGGTCGTTGGCGTCGACAGGGTTGCGCTTGTCGTCCAGGGAGAACCCGTCGGCCTGTACGTCGTAGAACCAGACGTCGTCGGTGCCGCCGGAGTTGGTCTTGGTGAAGAACAGGATTGCCGTCGACACGCCGGCATACGGGCGGAAGACGCCGCTGGGGAGCTTCACCACTGCGTCGAGCTTCTGGTCCTCGACGAGCGCCTTGCGCAGGGTCTTGTGCGCCGTGCTCGATCCGAACAGCACCCCGTCCGGGACGATGACCGCGGCCCGGCCGCCGGGCTTGAGCAACTTGAGGAACAGGGCAAGGAAGAGCAGCTCGGTCTTCTTCGTCTTGACCATGCGCTGGAGGTCCTTGGCGGTGGCCTCGTAGTCGAGCGACCCGGCGAACGGTGGGTTGGCCAGGATCAGCGTGTACTTGTCGGCGTCGTCGCTGGCACCCTCGGAGAGGGAGTCGCGGTAGCGGATGTCGGGGGATTCGATGCCGTGCAGCAGCATGTTCATGCTGCCGATGCGCAGCATGGTGGAGTCGAAGTCGTAGCCGTGGAACATCGAGCGGTGGAAGTGCTCCCGCTGGGTGGCGTCCAGGAGGGCGTCAGCGTGGGTCTCGCGGACGTACTCGCTTGCGGCCACGAGGAAGCCGGCGGTGCCGCAGGCGGGATCGCAGATCTCATCCGTCGGGGTGGGGGCGGTCATCTTGACCATCAACTCGATGATGTGGCGCGGCGTGCGGAACTGGCCGTTCGTGCCCGCCGACGCGATCTTCGACAGCATGTACTCATACAGGTCGCCGTTGGTGTCGCGGTCGGCCATCGGGATGTCGTCGAGCATGTCGACGACCTTCGACAGCAGCGCCGGCGTCGGGATGGTGAAGCGGGCGTCCTTCATGTGCTGGCTGTAGGTGGTGCCGTCGCCCAGCGAGCGCAGGAAAGGGAAGACCTTGTCGGCGATGGTCTGGTGCATGACATCCGGCGAGGTGTTCTTGAGATGGCTCCAGCGCAGCTGAGCCTGCCCGGGCAGGAAGACCGGGCTCTCGATCCCCGCCCCGGTGATCCGCGCCTTCTTCTCTGCGAGAGTCTGGATGTCGTCGAGGCGACGGATGAACAGCAGGTAGGTGATCTGCTCGATGACCTCCAGCGGGTTGCTGATGCCGCCGGACCAGAAGGCGTCCCAGACGCGGTCGATCTTGCTCTTCAGTTCACCAGTGATCACGGGGCAACTCTAGTGATGGAAGGGGACACCGGGCCGTGACCTGGCCGACCTCCTGCCGCCGGGCCACTGGAAAGGGCCCCTGACACTGCAAACATGCAGGTCAGAGGCCCTTTCGGTGTTGCGGCGTCTGTCAGAGCGCGTAGTACAGCTCGAACTCGTAGGGGTGCGGGCGGTGCTGGATGGCGAGGATCTCGGCGCGCTTGAGTTCGATCCAGGTGTCGATCAGGTCGGGGGTGAAGACGCCGCCGGCCAGCAGGAACTCGTGGTCGGCCTCGAGCGCGTCCAGCACCTCGCCGAGCGTGCCGGGCACCGTCTGCACGTTCGCGTGCTCCTCGGGCGGCAGCTCGTACAGGTCCTTGTCGATCGGTGCCGGGGGTTCGGTGCGGTTCTGGATGCCGTCGATGCCCGCCAGCAGCA
>JBDHZH010000094.1:0-10278 GCA_039811745.1 Arachnia sp. | reverse complement strand
GCCGTTCCTCGGCGCGGACTCCGGCCTGCTCGACGACGATGACATCGCCCAGGTGGCCGCCGACCTCGACGAGGGCGAGACCGCCGTCGTGGTGGTGTACCAGGACCGCAGCCTCATCGCCGTCGCCGAGGCGTTCGCCGTCGGCGGCGCAAGGCTCGACAGCGTGGGCGGCATCGACATCAGCGAGCTCGACGCGAAGCTCGGCAACCAGGAAGGGGCATGACATGGGACTTCTGAGGACCGCCGCAAGGGCATCCGTGGCGACGCGCGTCGTCGGAAACACTCACCGCAGGCAGCAGCAGAAGTGGGCCGCCCAGGACGCGGCCGCCGCCCAGCGCGCGGCCGCCGCCGCTCCCCCAGCCGCCGCCGCTCCCCCAGCCCCGGCTGCACCCGTCGCCCAGCCCGTGGCCCCGGTGGCACCCGCTCAACCGCAGGGTGATCCGATGGCGGAGTTGCGCCAGCTCGGTGAACTGCGGGCGGCAGGCATCCTCAGCGAGGCGGAGTTCGAGGCCGCCAAGCAGCCCATCCTCGCCCGGATGACCGGCTAGGGGGTCGGGGAACATGATCAAATTCATCATCAACGTCGTCATCTACTTCGCCAGCGCAGCCGTGGGCCTGCTGGTCGCGTCCTGGGTGGTCTCCGGGTTCGACGTGACTCTCCAGGGTTTCCTGTTGGGAACCATCGTCTTCGCAATCGCCCAGAGCATCCTCGCCCCGTTCGCCATGAAGATGGCCCACCGTTACGCCAAGGGGCTGCTTGGCGGCATCGGGCTGGTGTCGACGTTCCTTGCACTGCTGGTGGCGGTCTTCGTCCCCGGCGGCATCACCATCAACGGCGTCGCCGCCTGGGTCATCGGCACCCTCGTCGTGTGGCTGATCACGGCGCTCGGCGGCTGGCTGCTGCCGATCGCCGCCGCGAAATGGATCCTGAAGGAGAAGGCCGCAGGCAAGAAGGCCTGACCGGATTCCCCATCCTGTTGGTAGCTTGTCTGCCATGAGCAGGGAGGAACGTGCCAGGGACGCGCAGCGGCGCATCGAACTGAGCCAGCAGGCCGCCCGGTTCGAGGCCGTCGCCGCGCAGGCCCTGATCGACGAGTTCATCGTCACCGCCCGCGAGCGCGGCCTGCAGCCGGTGCCGTTGCGGGCCCGGACACTCGACGGTCACGTCGTCAAGACCGACAAGCACGGCTGGTATCTGCGCCGCAACCACTCGATCGCCATCGACACCGACGGCGGCTACCACGTCATGACCGTCCCCGGCGGTTGGCTGGAGCGCTTCCGCGGCGTCAAGCTGCACGCTGTCCTGCCGCCGCTGCAGGTCGGCAAGGGCGGCCGCGACGGCGAGACCGGAGACCTGAAGGAGTTCCTCGCCTGGGTCCTCGACGGCCAGGTCCCCCAGGACTGACCCGGCCTCCTTGGTGGTCGAAACCTCCCGCGGGTTTCCGGGGACTTGGTCGAGGTCTCGACACGTGCCCGGCTCGTTCCTCGCCGGGCACTACTCGACCAGCGGAACCCCACAACCGCTGATCGAGTAGGCCGCGAGGGGCCCCATTCCGCTGATCGAGTAGGCCGCGAGGGGCCCCATTCCGCGGATCGAGTAGGCCGCGAGGGACGAGCGGCCGTGTCGAGATCCGGCGAACGTCCCCGCAGACCTGGCCGAGGTCTCGACACGTGCCCGGCTCGTTCCTCGCCGGGCACTACTCGACCAGCGGAACCCCACAACCGCTGATCCAGTAGCCAACGAGGCGCCCCATTCCGCTGATCGAGTAGGCCGCGAGGGGCCCCATTCCGCTGATCGAGTAGGCCGCGAGGAACGAGCGGCCGTGTCGAGATCCAGCGAACGTCCCCGCGGACCTGGCAGAGGTCTCGACACATGCCCGGCTCCTTCGTCGCGGGGCACTACTCGACCAGCGAAACCCCACAACCGCTGATCGAGTAGGCCGCGAGGGGCCCCATTCCGCTGATCGAGTAGGCCGCGAGGAACGAGCGGCCTTCAAGATCCGGCGAACGTCCCCGCGGACCTGGCAGAGGTCTCGACACATGCCCGGCTCCTTCGTCGCGGGGCACTACTCGACCAGCGGAACCCCACAACCGCTGATCGAGTAGGCCGCGAGGAGCAAGCGGCCGTGTCGAGATCCGGCGAACGTCCCCGCAGACCTGGCAGAGGTCTCGACACATGCCCGGCTCCTTCGTCGCGGGGCACTACTCGACCAGCGGGACCCCACATCCGCTGATCGAGTAGGCCGCGAGGCGCCCCATCCGCTGATCGAGTAGGCCGCGAGGAACAAGCGGCCGTGTCGAGATCCGGCGAACGTCCCCGCAGACCTGGCAGAGGTCTCGACACGTGCCCGGCTCGTTCCTCGCCGGGCACTACTCGACCAGCCGAACCCCCGGCCAACGTCGGGGGGACAGGGTCGACCAGCGGGCCCCCCAACTGCAAGCCGGGAGCGAAAGTCTGGCCAGTTGTCCACAGTTGTCGGCGCCGACTTGGCCAAATCGGGCGCACCCCTCTAGATTGCGGGGCCTACGAGGTGGTGATCCGATGTTGCATGACCGCACAGCCGACCAGCTGGCGGCCGCTCCCCCGTTGGCCGGGGCCGCAGATGTCAGGTTGCGTGCGCGCCGCAGCCCGCGCGCGATCGCGCTTGGCGTGCTGTGCGTGACGCTCGGCGGCCTCGGGGCCGGGGCACTGTACATGTCGGGCAACGACCAGCAGAGCGTCGTCGTCATGGCCAGGGACGTGGTGCGAGGCCAGCAGATCGCCTCCGAGGACCTGTCGGTCGTATCGGTGCCCGGCGACCTGGGGGTCGACGCGGTCGGCGCGGATGCGCTGCCGACGCTCGTCGGGCAGACCGCACTGAGCGACCTGCCCGCGGGGGCGTTCCCCGCGGCCCGCCACATCGGGGCGGCACCCATTCCCGCCGGTCAGAGCCTTGTCGGGCTGCAACTCGGCCCGGGCCGCATGCCGGGAACCTCTCTCGAACCGGGCTCGAAGGTGCGGCTGGTCAGTCTGGTCGAGGGGGACAAGACGGCACTGAACGCCGTCGTGGCAACCGCCCCGCTGATCACCGACGACGGCACGGGCTTCGTCGTCGACGTGCTGGTGCCCGCCGATGTGGCAGAGCCGGTCGCAAGGCTCTCCGCGGCCGGGCAGCTGGCCATGATCGCGCTCGGCGACGCCTGATGGCGGTCGTCGTCCTGACCAGCGGTCCCGGCGCGCCCGGCGTCACCACCACGGCGCTCGGACTGGCGCTGGCCTGGCCGCGGGACGTCCTACTCGCCGACTGCGACCGGGAACCGGCGCAGGCCGTCCTTGCCGGCTTCCTGCGGGGGACGGCGGAACCGGGGCGCGGGCTCGGAGCAATCACGCGCCTGCACAGGGAGAACCGTCCGTTGACGCCCGAACTGCTCCGCCACAGCATTCCGCTCACCACGGACCGGCCGCGCACCCGCCGACTCCTGCCGGGCTTCTCCGTTCCGGGGGCGGTGAGGCTCTTCGACGGTGCCTGGCCGGAACTCGCGGACGCCTTCGCGGCCCTCGACGAGCAGGGCATGGACGTCGTGGTGGATGCGGGCGACGTCGGGCGCGACGGCCTGCCCGCCTCCCTGCTGGCCCGCGCGGACGCCGTCTGCTTCGTCACCCGGACGAGCCTGCGGTCGCTGGCTGCGGCGCGGCTGTATCTGGGCGTCCTGTCCGCGCAGCTCGCCGATCTGCCCGTCGACAAGCCCTTGGGTCTCGTCCTTGTGGGGCCCGACCGGCCCTATTCGTCGCGCGAGGTCTCGTCGCAGTTCGGCGTGGAGACGTGGGCGGAGATCGGCTGGGATCCGAGGCAGGCCGAGGTGCTCTCCGACGGCGCGCCGTCGCCGAGGCGCATCGGCAGGCGGGCGCTCGTCGACCAGTTCCGCGTCGCCGGGCTCTCGATCCTGGAGCGAACCCGCCCCACGAGGCACTCCCGGCCGACGCCGGAGACCGTCGATGTCTAGCCCGGTCTCACAGGACCTGGGCCGCGCGTTCAGCCTGCTGACCGACGCCCCCCATCAGTCCCTCGAACCCGGCCCCGACCGCGCCGCCCCGGCGAGGCGCGCCTCGACCCCGCACCCGGTCTTCGCGGCGGGCGCTGCGGTGGACTGGCACCTCGTCGTGACACTGCGACGCCGGGCGGCGGAGGAGATCAGCCGCATCACGCAGGACTGGTCCGCCAACCATCAGCGCCCGATGCCGGAGGCGGATAGGCGCGTCCGCGGCAGGGCCGTCATCCGTCGCATCGTCCACGACCATGCGGAGCAGTTAAGCGAGCGCGGCGAGGCGCTGTGGCCCGTCGCGCTTGAGGACCGGTACGCGGCCGCGGTCGAGAACGCCATCTTCGGGTACGGCAGGCTGCAGCCGCTGTTCGAGATCCCGGATGCGGAGAACATCGAGATCCACGGCTGGGACTCGGTGATGGTCCAGTACGGCGACGGCCACCGGGAGCAGCACGCAGCGGTCGCCGACTCCGACGAGGAACTCGTCGACGCCATCCGGTTCCTCGGCGAGACCGCACGCCCGCCGCGGCCGTTCGACGACGCGCACCCGACGATGACGCTGGCACTCGGCGACAGGTTCCGCCTGCACGCCATCGGCTTCGGGCTCAGCTTCCGACCCTCGATCATCATCCGGCAGCACATCCTCACCGACGTCACGCTCTCGGAGTTGGCCGCCGACGGCATGCTGCCTGCTCCCGTGGCGCGGATGCTGGGCGCGGCGGTGCTTGCCCGCAAGTCCATCGTCATCTCCGGCGACCAGGGCGCAGGCAAGACGACGCTGCTGCGGGCGATGATCGCGGCCATCCACCCGTCGGAACGGTTCGGGACGCTGGAGACGGACTACGAACTGCTCACGCACCTGCAGCCGGGTCGCCGGAACATCCTGGCGCTGCAGGCCAGGATCGGCCTCGGCGAGACCTCCGGCGGGCAGGGCGTCGGCGGCTGGGGTGTCGCCGACCTGATCCCCGAGGCGCTCCGTCAGAACCTGACCCGGCTGGTCGTCGGCGAGGTCCGGGGCGCCGAGGCGGGCGCCATGTTCGAGGCCATGCAGGCGGGCGCAGGAACCCTCTCGACGACGCACTCCCACTCGGCGACGGCCACCATCGACCGGCTCGCGGCGCGGGTCGCCCAGGGCGGGGTGCTGACGGTGGAGGAGGCGCTGCGGCAGGTGGCGCACAACATCCACTTCATCGTGCACGTCATCCTGCAGGACGACGCGTGGCGCGGCGGGACCCGACGACGGCTGGTCAGCGAGGTGCGCCAGCTGACCGGGGCGGTGGAGAACGGCCGCCCGACGACGCATCTGGTGTACCGGGCGGCATCCCACACCGCACCTGAGCTGTACCAGCCGGAGGCGGAGATGTCCGCGGAGCTGGCGCCGTTCCTGGGGGGTGCGTCGTGGGGCCGGTGATGGCCGCCGCGCTCGGCGGGCTCCTCGCGCTCGGGTGCCTGCTCATCGTCGACGGTGTCCGCAGGCGTGCCCGGCCGGTGGCCGCGCCCCGACGCGTCCGGCGCAGCGCCGCCACTGTGTGGGGTTCCTGGTCCGGGGCGCGGCGCATGTGGGTGGCGGGTTCTCTTGCGGTGGCCGTCGGCTTCACGCTCTGGACCGGCTGGCTGCTCGGCCTGGTCCTGATCCCGGCCCTCACCCTGGGCATCCCTGCGCTGCTGTCGGAGCCGCCGCAGCGTGAGGTGGAGGTGCTCGCGGCCCTCGACCGCTGGGTGCGGCTGCTCGCACCGTCGATCTCCACCGGCAAGTCGATCCGCGACTCCATCATCACCACCAGGCACCAGGCCCCGGCTGCACTCGCCGAACCGGTTTCGGCGCTGGTGGCGCGCATGGACCAGGGCTGGAGCACGCACGACGCACTGCTGGCCATGGCCGACGAAGTCGCCTCCGCCGACGGCGACGCCGTCCTGGCCGCGCTGGCGATCGCTGCCCGGCGCGGCGGCACGGGCACCCGGACGACGCTGGCCGCGCTCGCCGACAACACGCAGGACCGGCTCCGCGTGCTCCGGGAGATCGCCTCCGAACGCGCCAAGCCGCGGGCCGTGGTGCGGCAGGTCACGCTCATCACGCTGGCGATCCTCGGCGGCTCGCTGCTGCTCGGCGGCTCCTTCTTCGACCCGTATCGCAGCCCGGTCGGGCAACTGCTGGCCCTGGCGCTGGCCGCCTGCTACTTCTTCGCGCTGATCATGCTCCGACGGCGCACCACGCCGGCGCCCACCCCGCGATACCTCGGGGAGCCGACGTGAGCACGCTCGCCCCGATGCTGGTCGCGGGGTTCGTGGCCGGGCTCGGGGTGTTCCTCGTGATCGTCGGGCTGTCCGCACGCACCGTCCGACTCGACGACGCGCTCGCGGCCCTCGACGGGGTGCGGTCGGGGCCTGCCGCTCCCGATCGGGAGGCCAGCGGGCTGGAGGGCCTCGGCGCGTGGGCGCAGCGCCGCTTCCGGCTCCCGGTGACCGAGCGCCAGCAGCAGCTGCTGCTCCTGCAGGACCGGACCGTCGGCGACTTCTTCGCGGAGAAGCTGGTGTGGACGTTCCTCGGGCTGGCGCTTCCGACGCTCTGGGTCGGCTACATGGCCCTCCTCGGTACCCGTCCGAGCCCGCTTCCGATGGCGTTCGGCCTTGTCGGGGCCGCGGCTGGCTACCTGATCGCCGACCTGCGCCTAGCACGCGGCGCCCAGCAGGCCAAGCGGTCGACGATGGAGAGCGTGCACACCTTCTTCGACCTGGTGGCACTGGAGCGCCTCGCGAACGCGTCGGCGACGCAGGCCGTGGCGTCGGCGGCCGGCGTATCGCGGGCTCCCCTGTTCCGGCGGATCAGCGAGGGGCTGGAGCGGGCCAGGCTCCAACAGCGGCCGCCATGGGACGAGCTGCTGCGGATCGCAGAGGAATGGGACGTGCCCGAACTCGTCGACTTCGTCGACATCATGCGCCTGGAGGAACAGGGTGCCGCGCTGGCCGACGTGCTGCGGGCCCGCGTCCGGGAGTTGCGGGAGGCGCACCTGCTGTCCCAGCGTGCGAAGGCGCAGGAGCAGACTGAGGGGCTGACCATCTGGATGACGCTGCCCGCGCTGCTGCTCGGCCTGGCGTTCATCATCCCGCCGCTGCTGAAGCTCGGGGGCATGTGATGGCCTCCGGAACCCCGGCCCCGATGTGTGGGCTGTGGACAAGTGACACCAGGTGGGTGCCCGCACCATGGTGAGTCCAAGAGGTGGCGCCGCCTCCGTGAAAGGAAACAACATGCTGATCCCATCGCTGCTCGGCCTCTGGCTCCAGCTGACCCGGCCCCGGCCGCGCGACGAACGGGGCCTGTCGCAGTCCACCGAGAACGCCATCCTGCTGGCGGGTGCCGTGACCATCGCCCTCATCATCGTCGGCGCCATCACGGTGTTCGTGCAGGATCGCCTGCCCGGCTGATTCCGGGGCGCGAAGCCATGAGGATCATCAAGGCGGTCGGGGCGGCACTTGCCGTTGTGGCGCTGCTGCTCGGCGTCCCCGTCGCGCTGCTCGCCTGGGGGCACCCCGAGGTGTTGCTGCAGGTCGACTGGGCAACAGCCCTGACCCGTCCCGACGACGGCCGCGTGTTCCTGGGCCTGCTGTCGGTCCTCGCCTGGGCCGCCTGGCTGGTCGTGGCCGCCACCACCATCGCGGAACTCGCCTCAGCCCTCAGCCGGGGAGCCGTCAGCATCAGACTGCCGGGCACCGCCTGGCTCCGGCCCGTGGTCGGGGCCCTGGTTGCCGCGGCGCTGACGCCGGTGATCGCCGCCGGGATGCCCACGGACGTGGCCACGCCGTCGCTGGCCGCCGTCCTCGACGTGGAGGCCGCCGCCGATGAGGGCTCCGATGAGGCCGGTCCCGAGTCGTCGCCGACGGCTTCGGCGGCCACGTCTGCCACCTATGTCGTGCAGCACGGGGACGAGTTGTGGTCGCTCGCCGAGCAGTACCTCGGCTCGGGTGAGAGGTGGCCCATCATCGTCGCTGCCAATCCGGGCCTGTCCCATGAGCGGCGCCTGGTCGCCGGCGAGCGGCTGGTCATGCCCGTGCCCGCCGAGCCCGTGGCCGCCGGCCCGGCCGCCCGGGAACCCGTTGCCGAGGAGCCCGTGGCCGAAGTCGAGGCCACGTCGGAGGCCTCCCCCACGTTCGTGACAGTCGTGCGGGGCGACACACTGTGGGACCTGGCCGCCCGGCACCTCGGTGATCCGGAGAGATGGCCGGAGATCTTCGACGCCAACCGCGACCAGATCGCGGACCCGGACCTGATCGACGTCGGCTGGCAGCTCGTGCTGCCCGCCCCCGCCGCGGAGCTCCCCGCTCCCACCCCTGCGGACGAAGCGAAGGCGCCGAGCCTCGTCCCTGAGAACCCGGCAGCGCCTCCGGAGGTCGAGCCGGGCCCGAACGAGCAGACCCCTGCGCCGGCTCCGGCCGCCACCGAGGGCCCTCGCACCGGGGAGGTCTCCGCACCCACGCCAACCTCCCAACCGGTGCCTGCGGCGACGCCGTCCGCGACTCACGCCGATCCCACGGCAGGGCCGGCCACCCCCGGCAGGGCCGCCACCAGCCCGCACCGGGCGGCGCTCAACACCGTCGACTCCCCGGCCCGGGAACTGCTGGGCCCGATGGGGGCGGTGCTGGCGGCGGGCATCTTCGCGGGCGTCGCGGTCCGACGGCGCCTGCAGCTCAGCCAGCGGCCCATCGGGCGTCGCCTGCCCCCGCTGGATGCCGCCCAGCAGCGCTATTGGACGTCGTTGGGCAGGATCGCCGCGGACGCCGATCCCTCGTCCCCCGCCCGGCCGACCGAGATCGTCCTCGGCTGGGTCGGCGACAATCCCCTCGCCCTCGACCTGGAGGAGGCCCGCGCCACCTGGATCGAGTCGGACGAGCCCGAACTCGCCGAGAGCATGGTCGCTGCCGCCCTCACCAGCCTCGCCTGCGCGGAGTGGTCGACCGGCGTCCAGGTGGTCGTCGTCGAGCCGGAGGAGGACTGGGAATCGGCGCTCGACGACCCCAGGATCACGTGCATCGCCTCGCAGGAGGAGGCGCTCGCCGAGCTGCAGGCCCTGTGCGCCAGGCGACGAATCGAGATGGGCTCCTCCAGCCTGGCGACGCTGCGCAGGGACGCCGACCTCGCCGATGCCTGGGCGCCGGTGGTGTTCGTCCTTGCGCAACCGGCCGGGCCAGAGGCCGTCGACCGAGTCCGTCGGCAGTTGTCCCTTGGACACGTCGGGGTGAGCGTGATCGGTTCCTCGGCGCCGGGCGCCGGCCTGCCCGCCGACAGCCGCGGCATCCGCATCGACGCCGACGACCGGGCCACGACCCTGCACGACGGCGCCGTCTTCACACCCCAGTTGCTCCCGGCACCCGCGCGTCGCGCAGTGGTGGAACTCCTCCGGGCCTCCTCCTCCACCGACACCGCACCGGCACCGTGGTGGGACGCCACCCCGCTGCCGCCGAACGTGAAGGTGCTGCCCTCCACCAAGTCCGAACCCCCGGAGGACCTCGAAATGTCATCCTGGCCCGGCACCTCGCCCCAGCCCACCCTGCTGCTCCTCGGCCCGGTCGAATTGCTCGGCTACCAGGGGATCGTGCCCACCCGCTCGGTCACGGCGTCGCTGGAATGCTGCGCCTGGCTGCTCGACCACCCCGGTGCCACGCCGTCGCGGATGCTCGCCGACATGGTGATCGCGGACACGACGAGGCGCTCCAACCTGAGCAGGCTGCGGGCGTGGCTCGGGCAGGACGCCGACGGCGAGCCGTACCTTCCCGACGGCTACTCCGGCCAGCTCGAACTCCACCCCGACGTCACGTCCGACTGGGAGCGATTCCGGTTGCTGCTCGCGGGCGGAGTCAACCAGGCCAGCACGCCCGTCCTGAGGCAGGCGCTGGGCATGGTCCGCGGAGCACCACTCCAGGGCGTCGACTTCCAGTGGCCGTGGGCCGAGCAGATGCGCTTGGACATGGTGAGCATGGTGGCCGACGCCGGAGCCGTCCTCTGCGACCGGGCACTGGAGCAGGACGACCTCGTCACGGCCCGTTGGGCCATCGAGCGGGCCAAGCTGGCAGTCGAGGACGACGAACTGATCGGGGTGCGAGACATCCAGCTGCTCGCCCTCGAGGGCGACGCCGCCGGCCTCGATCAGGCCGTCCGCCGCGTCACCCGCGCGGCAAGGTCGGCGGGTCGTGACCTCGCGCCCGACTCGGTGCAGCGGATCCAGCAGGCGCTGCACGTCAGCGTTGCCGGCCTGACCGCCA
>JBDHZH010000093.1:0-10617 GCA_039811745.1 Arachnia sp. | reverse complement strand
AGGTGAGGTTGTTCTCGGAGCAGTACCCGGCATCAGCCAGCAACTCGCCTGGAGTCTGACCGGTGTTGGCCATGGTCTGCTCGGTCATCGGGATCAGCGTGGCCATGTCGGCTGCGCTGTTGTCCAGTTCGGTTGCCACGATCACCTGATGGTCGGCATCGACCACCACCTGGGCGTTGAAGCACTGGTGGAACGACCCATCAGAGGTCTTCATGATCCGCGACTGGGGATCGGTGAAGTTACGCTGCGCCTTCGGGGCCGGCACCGCCTTGTCCACTGCGGCAGCCACGCGTTGCGCGGTGGCCTGCTCGTCCTCACCCTTTTCGCGGGCCTTCGTCTTCGCGGCCGCTTCGGCGCGCTCACGGGCCTCATCCTCCAACGCTTGCTTGGCTTGGCGGATTGCTGCGAGCCGGGTCTCGCGGCGACGCAACTCCTCAGGAAGTTCGTCTCCGCGCCGGTGCTTGCCGAACTTGCTGTCCTCGGCCGCATCAATCGCTTCGGCCTCGGCCAGCAGGTCGGAGACTTCGGCAGCAAGGATCTTCTCCTTCTCACTCATCCGGGCATAACTCATCGCCTTCCGACGTGACGCGTTAGCGCGGACCTTCGTGCCGTCCAACGCCACCCGGCCCAGCCGGACCATCCCCGCTGCCTGACACAACGCCAACGCTTGGAGGAACAGGTGCCCCAACGCCGACAGATGCCGCTTCCGGAACCGGGCGATCGAACGGAAATCGGGGCCCTGACCAGCAGCCAGCCACCGAAACGCCACCACATCCACACAGGCAGCTTCGAGCTTGCGCGAGGACCGCAACCCGGTGGTGTAACCATAGAGCAAGATCCGCACCATCAACCTCGGGTCATACGGCGGCGCACCCCGACCCTCGCTATAGGCGTCGCGGATCCGCGACAGATCCAGATGCTCATCAACCAGATCCGCGATGAACCTCGCCAAATGATCGGCCGGCAGCCACTCATCCAACGACGGCGGCAACAACAGATCCTGCCCCGGCGTGAACGCCCGGAACGTCTTACTCACCGGCACTGCCACAGCCGGCACCGCCTGCGGCACGGCAGGGCCGGGCCCAGCCACCTGCTGGCTCACCTGGAACAACACCTGCTCGTCGTCATCATCGGGCACACCAGATTCTCCCCCGAACTCCCGCCCCAGTCGAGGAACCCGGCTGGCGTGTTACTGACCCACGCTCCTAGGGTGTGCCCATGGAAGCAACCAGTGACACGAATCTGCAGCCGCTCGAGGACGCCGACTACAAGCGCGTACTGGTGGTCGTGGCGCATCCCGACGATGCCGAGTACGGCACGTCGGCCGCCGTAGCGCACTGGACCGGCCGGGGCGTCGAGGTCGCATACCTGCTGCTGACCGGCGGCGAGGCCGGGATGCAGCGGCCGCCCGAGGAGGCCGGGCCGTTGCGAGCGCTCGAACAGCGCCACGCCTGCGACATCGTCGGTGCGAAACGGCTAACCATCCTTGACTTCCCCGACGGCATGCTGGTCTACGGCCTCGACCTGCGGCGCGCGATCGCCCGCGAGATCCGGACCTTCCGGCCCGACGCCGTGCTGTGCGGCGCAGGCGAGTTGCATGTGCCCTGGGGCATCGACCATGCGGACCACCGCGCCGCCGGCCTGTCCACCATCGACGCCGTCCGCGACGCCGACAACCGCTGGGTCTTCCGGGAACTCGTCGACGACGAGGGCCTGGAGCCGTGGGGCGTCACTTGGCTGCTCCTGAACGGCACCACCCCCACCCACTTCGTCGAACTCGACGAGGCGTCGGAGAAGCGGGCCATCGCGTCCCTGACCGCGCACAAGGCCTACCTCGCGGACCTGCCCTGGCATCCCGCCCCTGAGGATCTCATCTCCGGGGCGCTCAGCGGTCAGGGCGCGGCCGCCGGCGTCGAGCGCGCTCTCGTCCTGGCCGCCCACCGGATCCGCGGCCAGTAGGGGTCGGGGCCAACCCCCGTCCCCCGAGCGCCCGCCGGAGGTCTCGACCGACGTGCCGGGCTCCTTCGTCGCCGGGCACTGGCTCGACCAGCGGGACTCCCCATCCGCTGATCGAGCAGGCCGCGAGGGACGAGCGGCCGTGTCGAGATCCGGCGACAGTCCACAGGAACCTGGCCGAGGTCTCGACACGTGCCCGGCTCCTTCGTCGCGGGGCACTACTCGACCAGCGAAACAACAGCTCCTCCGTCGCCGGGCACTGGCTCAACCAGCGGAGCAGCGGGCTGGTTGCCGTTCTCACGCATCGCGCGGCTCATCGCTTCGGACTATGGGGTGTCCCAGGGCCTCCGCCCGGCGGAACACCTCGGCGGCCGACAGCAGAGCCTCTGCGTGGTCCGTGGCTCCGATGTAGGAATCGTCGAACAGCCGATCGTGGATTGCAGCGGCCTGTTCGGGGGCAGTTATGCCCATGTGGCGGAACAGCACCTCCAGATCGTCCATGTCGCGTCTCCGCATGGCTCGAAGTTTCATCGCGACGAGGTGTTCGGGTGACGCGACGGCGACCCGTAACCCCGGCAGGCTGATCTCCGTCACGCCCGTGTCGGGCTCGTTCGTCATGAAGGCGGCGGCGTTCGAGTTCACCCAGTCGGTGCTGAGGCCGTTGCGGGCGGCGACCTCGGCTGCGGCCTCCCAGAATCCCTCACGTTCGGCCCGGATCGCGGCGTCCACGTCGCGCGTCGTGCGGCGGGCCTCGAACTCCAGCGCCATCGCGGCCCCATCCACGACGTAGATGCTGGCCTCCAACCCTCGGGATTGCAGGATCTGGCCTACCTGCGCCAGAAGGCTCCTGACGTCGTCGGCGGACAGGTCGCGTGGTCCTTCGCTCATGCCTGTGTGAACTCCCTGTCGTCGATGAAGATGCCCAACCGCATCAGCTCCGCCGGTGTGTGGGCCATGTCGTTGTAGGCCTTTTCGGGCGAGTAGGCGAACGGCCACCAGAACCTGTCCAAGGGCGCCAAGTACGTCCATGACGGTGCAGGAAGTCCCATTTGGTGCAGCCGGTATCGGATCGCCCCGTACAGGAGCGCATCCCATCGCAGGTCCCCGACACTCTCCGGCTGGACGAGCGCCTCATCCAGAAGTCCTGCAGCCTGCGCGTCGGGCAGTCTGTTGATCCCGTCCATCAGCATCCGGACAGCGTGGGACTCGTCGCCGGCGGCAAGGTTCGCCCGAACGTCGTCGGCGATTTCGGGAATCGTGGGCCAGTATCGTCGTCCGTTCACCCCAGCTCCTTCTCGGACGGATCGTTTGATCCAATCTACTTGACAGGTCCTGGCCGCGTCCGCCCCCTGGGTTGCCCACATCCTGGGGAGACGGACCGACAGGCGTCGCATCGCAACACCACCGGCGCGGATAAGTCCTGTCAGATTGCGGTTCTGCGACTTTCGGCCCCCTGAAGTCCTTCTGGACTGCGTTCTCCGTGCTTGCCAGCTGGTCGCGCGCGGATGCTTCGACGCTGAACCTCCGGAAGCCGCCACGTAGGCTCGGCGGCATGCCCCATACGCGCGTCTCATCCTCCATCGACATCTCCGCCCCCGCCGACGTCATCTTCGACATCCTCGCGAACCCGCACCGGCACGCCGAGATCGACGGCTCCGGCACGGTCGTCGGCGACGTCGAGGGCCCCGACCGGCTGAGCCAGGGTGCGGTCTTCCGGGTGAGGATGAAGAACGGCGTCGGTTACACCTCGACCAACACGATCGTGGAGTTCGAGGAGGACCGCCTCATCGCGTGGCGACCGATGGGCGATCTGCGCTGGCGCTACGCCTTGGAACCCGTCGGCGACTCCACCCTGGTGACGGAGACGTGGGACATCACCACCCTGCCCGTCCCCGCGCAGTGGCTGCTGCGCCTCCTGGGCGTTCCGGGGCGCACCCGAAGGTCGATCGACGCCACTCTGATCCGCCTCAAGGACGTGGCGGAGGCCGCGGTGGGCCCAGTCGACTCCGGTCCCCTCACGGCCTGGTGACAGGACTCCAGAAAAGGGCCCATTCCTGCACAACTGTGCACGAACAGGCCCTTTTCTGGAGCCCTGTCACCAGGGCAAGCCCTCGGCTGTCGCTCGGGAGGGCATCGCCGTGACCACATGGCACCAAACTGCCACCACCCGTGCTCCTGACCGAACGACGGTCACTCCCCCGGGGCTTCGGAGGCCGATTCATCCTCGGCCGCAGCCGGATCGGGTGCGACGATCTCGGGCGCCCCGGCGCCGTCCTTCTCCCGGCGCCGGAACAGCGAGCCGACGGCACCGGCCGCGGCGGTACCCGCATCCTTGATGGAGGAACCGGCGTTCTTCGCGGCTGTGAGCGCCCGGGGCTCCTCCGGCACGCCGTCGCCGTCGGTATCGACCGGGCGGAACGGTTCGGCGATGCGGCCGATGCCACGCTTGGCCGCGTCGACGCCGTCGGCGCCTGCCTCGAGCACCTTGTCGAACGCGTCCGATGCGGCCTGTGCCCAGCGCCTCACCTCCACAGACTCCCCACCGCGACCGATGCCGAGCCCGTCGTGGAAGTCTGCGACGTACCCAACCACCTCGTTGCCGGCCTCCACCACAGTCCGTGACGCCACCGGGTGCAGCAGCACCTGAGTGTTGGCCACGCCCGCCGCATCGACCATCCGCCGCATCAGCTGCTCGGTGCTCCGCGAGATGAGCTCCAGCCGATTCGCCCGCGCGGCTCGTAGCCCGCGACGGTGGCTCTCCAGGTCGGCGGGTGCCTCCTCGAACTGCCGGTCGAGTTCCAGCACCCCAAGCGCCTCCTGCAACTGGAAGCACCGAGCAAGGACCGCGAGCCAATTCAGGATCGAAGCCCGGATCTCCCGGGCGGCCTTGGCTGTCTCCCCGATCCCGCCCTTCCGCTCGATCTTCTCCGCCAACGCATCGAGTTGGCGCAGCGCATACGCCTGGGTTCTGGCAATGGTGAGGGACGTGCCGTCGACCTTCGACCACGTGACTTCCGACACTCTGCCGACTTCCTGGCGAATGGTCATGGCCTCCTCGATCACCAGCTCCACGCCGATCATGTCTGACAGCACGGAGTCCTTGTGGGCGCGCAACAGGTCGTCGACCTTCTCGTCGATGACGGCCAGGTAGTCGGTGATCTGGTCCATGGTCTGCTGCATCGCAAGCTGCGCCATGATCCCGGCAGCCCCGGCCAGGATCGCGGGGTTCGTCAGCACCGCCCCCGGTCCACGCACGAACTGGACGACGCCCCTGATCCCGTGGGCCTCGCCCTTGGCGAAGATGACACCCATGTCGAGGCCGGTGTCCTTGCTCTTCATCAGCCCGTACTTCTTGACGAGCTCGGCCGACTCCTCCGTCATCTGCACCCAGCGGCCACTGTTCGCCGCGATCCCGGTCCCCGCCTGCGCGATCCCCGCCCCGCGGCCGAGCAGTGGTCCCAGCCGGTCCAGGCCCAGATCCCTCGACGCCAACCCCTCCGACGTCAGGAACCGCTCGACGGCACCGGGCTCCCCGATCACGGCAACCCCGTCGCCGTCGCTGATCAACTGGATCTCGTCGTCCATTTGCGCCCCCTTCCCCATCGAAGTCCGCCGCCCGCGGACCGCTGGGCGCCTCCGGAGCCGCACCCGTCCCCATCCTGCCAGTGCATCAATCCGAGGCAGGCGTTTCGGTGCCGACCGTTGGAGCACACCCGGCCAGCCACCCGGAAGGCATGGAAGTCCGTGGATGCGTCGACTACATTCGACACATGATCGAAGTCTTCTGCAAGAGAGGATGACGATGGCAACTGACCAGTACCGGCACTTCGACCCGGCCGACTACCTCGACGACATTGACGACGTGGCCGCGTACCTCCAGATCGCGTTGGAGGAGTCCGCCGAGGACCCAACTGCCGTACCCCGGGCACTGGGGGTGATTGCCCGTTCCGGCAACATGAGCGAATTGGCCCGCCGCGTCGGGATGAGCCGCGACGGGCCGTACAAGGCCCTGTCCGACCAGGGCAACCCCACGTGGTCCACCGTGCTCAGGGTGTCGCGCGCCCTTGGCCTCCGCCTCACCTTCCACACCGCGGCTTAGAGGCACCCCCCACCGCCGCATCCCTTGCACCACTTTGTTCACCAATGTGGTGCAAGGTTGCTGAGCGGACTCACCCGTCCGAATCCCTGCGCCATGCCGCAGTACGTTCTACCCCGCCTCGTAGGCGTCGATCTCACCGAGCTTGGGGTGGTAACTGCCGGCCGGGTCGTGGGTGAGCCCGAGCCAGACGTCCACCAGCGCCTTGGCAGCAATCGGGGCGATCACGTTCTGCCCCATGCAGAGGAGCTGGGCGTCGTAGTTCTCGACGGCGCCGCGGACGGTGATCAGATCGTGGCCCGTGGCGGCCCGGATGCCCTTGACCTTGTTCGCCGCGATGGCCGTTCCCAGCCCGGTGCCGCAGATGAGGATGCCCCGGTCGGCCCGTCCTTCGAGGATCGCGCGGCCCGCCCGGAAGGACACCTCCGGGTAGGTGATCTCCGGCGTTGACAGGTCGAGCACCTCCTCGACCCTGCCGTCACCCTCCAGGAACGCCTTCAACTCATCCTTCAGCACCAGGCCGTTCCCCGGTGCCCCGATCACGATCCGCATAAATCCCTCACTCTCCACATCGAAGTCGATTGTCGGCCCGCTCCCAGCATCCCCCATCGCAAACGACTCGTCCTTGACACGGGATTCGCCGACCGTGAAACGCCCCCCGACGCTGGTCGAGCAGCGCGCCCGAGGAACGAGGACACGGTGGATCTTGTGGAGCACCGCACCACACAGCTTCCACCTCGGAGCCGTCGGAGCCATAATGGCTCCATGCCGAACATTCAGATCAAGGACGTTCCCAAGGAGACCCATGCAATCCTGCGGCAACGCGCCTCGGCCGCACACCAGTCGCTGCAGGAATACCTCCGCTCCAAGTTGATCGCCGAGGCCGCACAACCCACCGTCGACGAGGTCCTGACAAGAGCCGGCAACCGAGCCGGAGGATCGTTGTCCCTACCTGACGCCGTGGAAGCTCTGCGGAGCGACCGTGCTGGTCATTGACGCGAGTGTCCTGGCAGTCGCGCTCATCGACGATGGCCCAGACGGCGACCGTGTGCGCGACCGGCTGCGTGGCGAGCAACTGGCGGCACCAAGCCTGATCGACCTTGAGGTCGTATCTGTCTGGCGCGGCCTGTCCCGCTCCGGGCAGCTCGACGAACGACGAGTCAGCCTTGCGCTTGAGGACCTTCGCGACCTGCCGATCCAGCGCGTCCACCACACCACCCTTCTGGGGCGCTGCTGGGAGCTACGGAACAACCTCACCACCTACGACGCCGCCTACGTCGCCCTCGCCGAGGCACTCCAAGCAACCTTGCTCACAGGTGACCGCCGCCTCGCGAAGTCCACAGGCCCCCACTGCACCGTCGAGGTCGTCACCGCCAGCAACTGATCAATCGCAGCATTCCTGGGACAGTCAAACCCACCACCGATCGACTCGGGGCCCTCGCCAAACACGTAGCCCGCCGGGACTGACCCCGTTCGGCCTGAGACGGAAGACACCTGAACCGTGATCGCTGACGCACTCGACATCACACGCCAGGCGGCATCTCGCGCGTAGCCGGAAGCTTGCAGGCTCGACCATGTGTGAACTACAGTTGACACATGTTCAGTGTGGTCAAGAGTCGCAAGTTCGACGAATGGCTACGTCAGCTGAAGGATCACCGCGCGGTGGCACGAATACAGGTCCGCATCGACCGTCTCGCTGGCGGCAACCCCGGGGACGCAAGGCCGGTCGGCGGCGGGGTCAGTGAACTGCGGATCGATTACGGGCCTGGATACCGTGTCTACTTCCTCCAGGACGGGCGACGACAGATCATCCTGCTCCTGTGTGGCGGGGCCAAGTCCAGTCAGCAGGAGGACATCACCCGAGCCAAGCAGATGGCAACCGATTGGAGGAGAAATGACCGACACACCTGAAGAGTTCACCCCTTACGACAGCGCTGACTACTTCGACAACATCGATGCCGTCGCTGCATACCTGGAGGCCGCCATGGACGAAGCCGGCGACGATCCGGCATTCATCGCGCAGGCGTTGGGCACGGTGGCACGCTCCGGCAACCTGAGCGAACTGGCTCGCCGAGTGGGAATGAGTCGCGAGGGCCTATACAAGGCGCTGTCCGAAGGCGGCAACCCCAGCTTCAGCACGATCCTCAAGGTCGCCTCGGCCCTCGGACTACGACTCCACTTCGCTCCGGCCGCCTGACGCCACGGACACTGCGCCAAGGGACGGCGCGTCGCAAGTGGCTCAGTCACCCGCAGTCGTCGTCGGCATCAGCTCGCTCGGCCGGCCGGCGTAGGTGACGACGAGTTCGTCGCGGGCCCTGGACGCCGCCACATACAGCAGTGACCGCTCCCGCAGCAGGGCGTCGGCGTACTCGGCGTCGTCGAAGTCGTAGTCGCGCACCCCCATCGGGATGGAGCCGGCGGAGACGTCGAAAAGCAACACCTTGGCGAACTCGGTGCCCTTGGCCCTGTGCATCGTCAGCACCACCGGGACCCCCGGCCTGATAGCTCCGGCCTCCAGGGCTCGCACGTCGACGCCCCGGCCGGACAGGCCGGAGACGACGCGGTCGCGGCTAGCGCGGTCACGCACCAGGATGCCGATCGCCTCCGGAGCGCACCCCCCCGACGCCACCCAGCCGCCGACGATCTCAGCCGCTCGGTCGAGTTCCGCCGCCAGCGACGCCAATGCCTCCACCCGAGGAGTCGGGCCGCTGCGGGCGGACAGGTAGCCGGCGACGGAGTCGGGCTCGCCATCGGAGTCAACGAACTTCTCCCCCTGCAGCACCGAGACGGCCCAAGCAAGGTTCTGCGCGGTGGTGCGGTAGTTGAGCTTCAGCACCCGAGAGCGGCCACGTGTCTGGATGCCGTACTGGGACAGCACCAGCCGCTGCCCGTAGATCCGCTGGTGCGGGTCCTCCGCGATGAAGACGTCGTTGCCGTGCTCCCCCACCAGCTCCCGGACGAGCTGCCAGTGGGTGGGCTTGAAGTCCTGGCCCTCGTCGACCAGCACGTGCTCGGCCAGGCGTCGACCGGTCGCGTCGAGGTGACGGGCGGCGACGGCGGCGGCCTCCGCGAAGTCGAGGCTGCCGGCCTGGCGGGCGGCCCTGCGGTACGCATCGATCACCGCCCAGACGGCCTTGCGGGCGGCCCTGGCCAGCCGGACACCCCGGCCGGGGCGCGGCACCTTCAGGTACTCGGCCTCCGTGGTGATCGCGTTCGGGAGTATCACCATCTCGTACTCGGCCTGCAGGAACGCCTGTCGTCGTAGCCGTTCCTCGAGCCCGCCGCCGGCCACCATGATCGCCTGCCGCCAGGCCCCCGGCTCGGTGCGGGCGAACACCTCCGCCCGGCCCACTCCGAGCACGGCCGCGACCGCGTCGGCGACCTCCGGCCCGGCCGAGCGGAGCACGGCGCTGGCGACGGCGTCGATGCCGCGCACGAACAGCCCCGGCTCCCCCAGTGCGCCCGCGAACCCGAGGCCCGGGTCGAGCTGCTTCAGGCTTCGCCCGAGCTCGTCGGCCAGGTTGGTGGTGAACGTCGTGACCAGCACGGGTGCGGCAGGGTTGGTCCGGGCGAGCCGCGCGGCACGGTGCACGACGACCACGGTCTTGCCGGTGCCGGCGCCGCCGCCGATGCGGTAGGGGCCCTTCCAGTCGGCGTCGACCCAGCGGCGCTGCTGCGGGTGCAGGAAGATCCGCCAGGCCGAGAAGTCGCCCTCGACGATCACTCGACGCAGTTGCTCGCTGCCGCTGAGCTTGGCGAACCCCATGCGGGCCGCGGGCTGGTCGAAGCTGTCGATCAGTTCCTGGTCGCTGACGGGCTCGGGCTCCCGGAAGGCGGCCGCCGCGTCGGATGGGGTTGTCTCGCGCCGGAAGATGGCGAGCTCCTCGGCGACGGTGGAGAACGCCTCCCCGTCGGCGATCATCAGCAGCGCCAGGCCCTGCCATTCGGGCAGCGTGTTGGCGTAGGCGGCCAGTGCCTCCCGGTCGGTGAACCTAACGGCCTGCTCGGCCACCTCCGGCGGGATGCCGAGGGCGGCGGTCAAGTCGTCGGCGGCGAAGTCGAGCACAGGCGGCCGACCGGCGGGTTCGGCAGCCGGGGCAGCCACGGGTTGCGGCGCAGCAACCCCTGCGGCGGCGGCCTCGGGGACCTCGTCGAATCCGGGCAGCCCGTTGATGGGGTTCATGGTGAGCCGCACCTTGCGGGCGATCTCGTAGGCGTCGTCGTGGTTGTAGATGCCGTGCAGGACGTAGGCGGTGCCGTCACCGGTCAGCTTGAACAGCAGCGCGCGGTACTGGAGGTCGACCCGGCCGGTGCGGGCCCTGGGGTCGGCGGCGTTCTGGATGGGTTCGATGTGCAGGCCGGGCGTGGAGTCGTCCTTGGCGAGGGCATCGAGGAACGCCACGGTCTTGCGCGCCAGCGACCCGTCGAGCTTGGTCCCCTGCTTGGGGTAGATGATCATGGCCTCAGCCACGGTGCACCGCCTTCCATGCCTCGATGATCCGATCGGCCTGTGGCCCGAACACGCGCCAACCCTGCCGTTCCAGTTCGTCGTGGTCGCCGTCCGG
>JBDHZH010000092.1:0-10790 GCA_039811745.1 Arachnia sp. | reverse complement strand
TTGGCCTCCGGCGCCGCGCAGGTCACGGCGCTGAACTTCGGGGCGGAGAGGATCACGGCCCGGGTCCAGTCGGACGCCCTGCCGCCCGGCCGCGTCTTCAGCCTGGAGACCAGGCGCAAGGTCGGCGTCGTCGACGACCTCGGCGGCTTCAGCGTCGACCTGCCCGCCTTCGGCGGCCACGCCCTGGTGGTGAGGGACTGAGGGACAAGAGACGCGGATAGTAGTATGAAGTACTACCGTCTGGAGGTCTCATGACAGTCGTCCCCGCCACCGAGTTCAACCGGAACCCAAGCCACATCAAGCGTCTGGCCGCGACGGCACCCGTCGTTGTGACCGAACACGACAGGCCCACGTTGGTCGTCCTGTCCTTCGAGGAGTACGAGCGGTTGCTGGGAGTTCCCGCGGATCTCGCATCCTGGTTGGAGATGGGAGACGACGTCGAGTTCGAGATCGAACCGATCACCTTCGAGCTTCGGACGGTTGACCTGTGAGGTACCTGCTTGACACCAACGTGATCAGTGAACTTCGCTCTCGTCGCGGAGACGCAAGGGTGAAGAACTGGGTATCGCGGCATGAAGCCTCCGACATGGCAATCAGCGTGGTAACCGTGCTGGAGATCGAGGTCGGCATCCTTCGTCGAGAACGCACGGATCTCGAGCAAGCACGCATCCTGCGCCGCTGGTTCGAGGACCGCGTCCTGACGGGGTTCAGCGGCCGGATCCTGGCAGTCGATCTCGAGGCGGCCAGGCGTGCCGCGCCGCTGCATGTGCCGTCGCCCGCACCCGGCCATGACGCGCTCATCGCTGCAACGGCCTTGGCGCACGGCCTCACAGTCGTGACGCGCAACGTGTCGGACTTCGAGCGAACCGGCGTCGAGGTGTTGGACCCCTGGGCCGAACGTTGACGAGGTCACCCCACCTTCAGCCGACACGCCCTCCAGGTGGGAGACTGACACCCGACCAGCAGACAAGGACGGAACACTACCTCACCATGAACCGGACAACACCCCTGCGCGTAGGCGTCGTCGGCATCGGCGCCCGCTCAAGCATCGCCCACCATGTCGGGCTGCCCGAATGCGGCGGCGTGGTCGTCGCGGCCTGCGACACGGCACCAGTCGGGCCCGAGGCCTTCAGGAGGCGCACCGGCCTGGACCCCGCCGGGGTCACGTTCACCCGGACGCTTGACGACTTCATCGCCACCGGCCTCGACGCAGCCATCGTCACCACCACCGACGACACCCACGCCGACGTCGCCGTCCCGCTGCTGGAGGCCGGCATCCCGGTCTACCTAGAGAAGCCGCTGGCCACCCTCCAGGACGACGCCGACCTGATCCTCACCACGGCCTACGAGACCGGCACCCGGCTCTACGTCGGGCACAACATGCGCCACATGGGCGTCGTCACCACCATGCGGGATCTGATCCGTCAGGGCCTGATCGGCGAGGTGAAGGCGATCTGGTGCCGCCACTTCGTCGGCCACGGCGGCGACTACTACTTCCACGACTGGCACGCCGACCGCAGCCACGTGAACGGCCTGCTGCTGCAGAAGGCCGCGCACGACCTGGACGTGATGAACTGGCTCGCCGACTCCCACGCGACCCGCGTCGTCGGCATGGGCGACCTGATGGTCTACGGGCGGATCACCGACCGCAGGGAACGCCCGGGCGAGGTCATGCAGGACTGGTTCAGCTACGACAACTGGCCGCCGCTGTCCCAGACCGGGCTGAACCCCGTCGCCGACGTCGAGGACCTGTCCATGATGCTCGGCACGCTCGCATCCGGCGCCATGATCTCCTACCAGCAGTGCCACTTCACTCCCGACTACTGGCGCAACTACACCGTGATCGGCACCGAGGGCAGGCTCGAGAACTTCGGCGACGGCGAGGGCGGCCACATCAAGCTGTGGAACCGCCGCAGCAACTACGACCCCGACGGCGCGGCCACCTACCCCATCGTCGGCGACGCCGGCGGCCACAGCGATGCCGACGTGCTGACGATGGCGGAGTTCATGGAGTTCGTCCGCAACGGCACCCCGACCGACACGTCCCCGCTCGGCGCCTGGTACGCCGTCGCGGCCGCCATCCAGGCCACGGAGTCGCTGCGGAACGGTTCCGCCCCCCGCGACATCCCCCAACTGCCCACCCACATCGTCGACTACTTCGCCCACAACCAGGTCAAGTGACCTCGACGCGCGTAGCCGGTCGATAGCTGTGGCGCCACGCATGGTCCACCGTTGCCGACGCCCCAGCTATTGCGACCCCGCCGCCTGCGAGTCTCCCAGTCGGGGTTTCTGGACGGTCTTTCGTCCAGAAACACCAACTGAGGGCCAAGCGGCCCACTCAGGCCGGTTTCACTGCCTCGACCCGCTCGATGATCCCCAGCGCGCGGAGCGATGTGTCGACGACGCGGAGGCCGTGCCCGGCGAGTTTGGGCAGTGGGCGCCGCGTGAAGTGCTCACCCTGCGACGGGATCGTGAAGTGCTCCACCGCCCGCTGGCCCCAGCGGACGGGGGCGACGGTGGAGGCGACGTGATCCACCAGCAGGAGCCGGCCTCCCGGCCGCAGCACCCGGGACGCCTCGGCCAGGGCGCCGTCATCGTCGGGGATGCAGCACATGGACAACGTGCACACGACGGTGTCGAAGGACGTGTCGTCGAACGGCAGCCGGGCGGCGTCCGCGCGGAACAGCCGGACGCTGCGGCCGAGGGAATCGGCCCTGGCCCGCGCCTTGTCCAGCATGACGGGGCTCCACTCGATGCCGGTCAACTCCAGGGCGGCGGGGTAGTGGGGCAGGTTCAGCCCCGTGCCGATGGCGAGTTCCAAGGTCCTGCCCCCGACGCGGGACGCGACCCAGTCGCGGGCGTCCCCGATGACCCTGCGCTCCAGCGGCGCGATCATCTTGTCGAAGTGCAGAGCCATCCGATCCCAGTGCGCCACCAGCCTCGCGTCGTCCATGCGGTCACCTCCTACTCGTCCAGTCTCCCCTTCGGGCGAAACGACGTGGACGCCATCCGTCCGAGGAGCACCGATGCCCGCGACCACAACCCGATCCGACCGCGAACCGATGACGCGCCAGAACGTGCTCGACCAGCGTTTCCGCAAGTGAACCTAGACTTGCTGCATGGCCGAACAGCACGCCGAACCGGCGGCACAACCCGGCACCACCGACCCCGGCACCACCCCGCCCCCACTGCCCACCCGCCCAGACCATGTCCCGTGGCTGGCCGTCGCCGCCTTCGTCGTGCTGGCCTTCGGGCTGGGCTGGCTCGTGTGCCTGCCGCTCTGGCTCGATCGGGGCCTCGCCAATCCCCTCGCCAAGGTGCTGCTGATCGTCTTGATGTTCACCCCGGGGCTGTCGGCCATCCTTGTGATCCGCTTCGTGCAGAAGCCCCAGCCCACGCCGATACTCGCGTACCTCGGCATGTGGCCCCTGAGGCCGGTGCGCCGCACCATCTGGCTCGCGGTGATCGGCCTGTTCGGTTCCGTGTTCATCGCGGTGGCCTCGGCCCTCCTTGCGGCGGCCCTCGGCGTCGTCAAACTCGACCTGGTGGGGTTCTCCGGGTTCGCCGAGATCATTAAGAAGCAGCTGGCCGCCACAGGAGTCTCCTCGACGCTTCCCGCGCCCATCCTGGTTCTGGTGATCGCGCAGCTGGCAGCGATCCCCGTCGGCGCCCTGATCAACTCGGTGTTCGCGTTCGGCGAGGAGCTGGGCTGGCGCGGCTGGCTGCTGCCCAGCCTGCGGCCGCTCGGTACCTGGCCCGCCCTGATTCTCACCGGCGCCATCTGGGGCCTGTGGCACTCTCCGATCATCCTGCTCGGCTACAACTTCCGGCAGCCGAACCTCCTCGGCGTCCTCTACATGGTGCTCGGATGTACCTTCTACGGCGTGTTCGTCGGCTGGCTGCGGCTGCGGTCGGCCTCGGTGTGGCCGTCGGCGATCGCACATGGCGCCTTCAACGCCTCCGCCGGGATCGCGGTGCTGCTGATGGCCGCAGGCTCCCCCGGCTCACCCGTCGACTACCTGCCCCTCGGCTGGCCGGGCTGGATCGTCTGCGCCGTCGTGGCCGTCGTTCTCGTCCTCACCGGCCAGTTTCGCAAACAACCGTCACTCGGCCCGGCTAGCATCGGGGGCACGACACCGCAGTCGAGCTGAGGAACCGGAATGACGAAGAGCCAGACCCCCCATCAGATGTTCGATGTGCCCGTCACGGGCCGGATCCCCACCCATCCGCGCCTGGTCAAGTGGGCCCAGGACGTGGCGGCCCTCACCAAGCCGGCTGCCATCTGGTTCTGCGACGGCTCCGATGAGGAGTGGCAGGCCCTGGTCGACAGGCTGGTGGCCAGCGGCACCGTCGTCAGGCTGAACGAGGAACGCAAACCCAATTCCATCTATGCCCGCACCGACCCCGACGATGTCGCCCGCGTCGAGGACCAGACGTTCATCTGCTCCGTCGACGAACTGGACGCCGGCCCGACGAACAACTGGATGGATCCCGTTCAGATGAAGGGCATCCTGGCAAGGCTGTATGACGGCTGCATGCGCGGGCGGACGATGTATGTGATCCCGTTCTGCATGGGGCACGTCGAGGCGGAGGACCCGAAGTTCGGCGTCGAGATCACCGACTCGGCCTACGTCGCGGCGTCGATGGGCATCATGACGCGCATGGGCAGCCACGTGCTGGAGGCCATGGAACTCGACGACGCGGAGTTCGTGCCGGCCCTGCACTCGGTCGGGATGCCGCTGGACGACCCGGCCGAGGACGTGCCGTGGCCGTGCAGCGACGACAAGTACATCGTCCACTTCCCCGAGGAGCGGATGATCTGGAGCTACGGCTCGGGCTACGGCGGCAACTCGCTGCTCGGCAAGAAGTGCTACGCGCTGCGCATCGCCTCGGTGATGGGCCTGGAGGAGGGCTGGCTCGCCGAGCACATGCTGATTCTGCGGCTGACGTCGCCCGAGGGAAAGCACTACCACGTGTGCGCGGCGTTCCCGTCGGCGTGCGGAAAGACCAACCTGGCGATGCTTGAGCCCACCATCCCCGGCTGGAAGGTGGAGACGCTCGGCGACGACATCGCCTGGCTGCGTCCTGGCCGCGACGGCCGCCTGTGGGCCGTGAACCCGGAGACCGGCATGTTCGGCGTCGCTCCCCTGACCAGCATGGAAACCAACCCGAACGCGATGCGGGCCATCAACAAGGGCAACTCGATCTTCACCAACGTCGCCCTCACCGACGACGGCGACGTCTGGTGGGAGGGCATGACCAAGGAGCCGCCGGAGGGGCTGACCGACTGGAAGGGCCGCCGCTGGACCGCCACCTTCGGCCCGGAGGGTGGCCGCAAGGGCGAGAAGTCGTCGCACCCGAACAGCCGGTTCTGCACGCCGCTGGAGCAGGTGCCCATCCTGGCCGACGCCTACCACGACCCGCGCGGCGTCCCGATCGACGCGATCATCTTCGGCGGCAGGCGCGAGAACACGATCCCGCTCGTGGCGGAGTCACGGAGCTGGGCCCACGGCGTCTTCATGGGTGCGACGTGCTCTTCGGAGACGACGGCGGCCGCGAAGGGCGCCGTCGGGGTGCTGCGGCGCGACCCGATGGCGATGCTGCCGTTCATCGGCTACCACGTCGGCGACTACCTGCAGCACTGGATGGACATCGGAACCGCGAACCCCGAGGGCAAGCTGCCGCGCATCTTCTACGTCAACTGGTTCCGCCGCGACGCCGACGGCCGGTTCCTGTGGCCCGGATTCGGCGAGAACTCGCGGGTCCTGAAGTGGATCGTGGAGAGGCTGGAGAACAAGGTCGGGTACCGGAACACGCCAGCCGGCCGCCTCCCGCTGCCCGGTGACCTCGACGTCGACGGCCTGGAACTGCCCAAGGACGACCTGGCCGCGGTAATCGGGTTCTCGGCCCGGGAGTGGTCCGACGAGTTGCCGCGCGTCAGGCACTGGCTGCAGTTCATCGGTTCCCGCCTGCCCAAGGAGTTGGACGACGAGATGTGGCTCCTCGCCGAGGGGGTCGCGTACTTCGCGACGCACTGAGCGCGGCGACGGTTCAGTCGCGGTCCCCGGTGACCCGGGCGTGGACGGCTGCGGTGACGGCGAGCACCGCGGCCAGGGCCAGGTAGATCCAGGCCGGGCCTCGGGGCAGGACGCCGTCGGGGAGGTGAGTGACGCCCAGCACCAGCCCCACTGCCACGGCGCAGGCCCCGAGGTAGCCCAGGCCCCGGAGCAGCCACGCGACGACGGCGTCGCCGCGCAGCCCCGTGTACGACGGAGCCGCGGCGCAATGTGCCGTGACAAGGTGGAACACCGCCAGCAGGCCGGCCACGCCGGCGGTCTGCCACCATCGGGCATCGCCCGCGCCGGCCAGCCACCACACCGACACCGTCGCGATCCCGCCGAGCGGGGCGTGCGATTCCGGGCGCGCGATGGTCCACACCGCGGCGGCGACGACCACGGCCAGCAACCACCCCTGGAGCAGGACCGGGAACCACCACAGGCAGAGCGTCGCCGCGCCGAGCAGGCTGCCGGCGGACAGTGCCCGCAGCCACCACTGGCCCGCGGTGGCGATGCGCAGCGAGTAGACGACGTCGGCGACGACCTCCGCGAGGAACCTCACGCCGACCCCCTCCTCGGGGCGGACCTCGTCGCCTCCATCGCCAGCAGCACGCTGACCAGGCTGCCGGTCCCCCGCCACGGCACCACCGGCACCCCCCGGTGGCGCAGGCGCGCCAGCACGTCGTCGCGTTCCATGCGTCGCAGCAGCCAGGCCTCCCCGAGGAACGTGTCCCGCCGGAAGGCGTCGATGTCCGCGAACCGGCCGACGGTCTCGGGGAGCGTGTCGACGGCGATCACCTCGGCGCCGAGCCGCCGCAGGCGGACCAACTCGTCGGTCACCTCCGGCTGCAGCAGCGGTGAGCAGAAGAACACCAGCGTGCCACTCGAGACGCCCCCGACCGGCCGGACACCCAGCCACTTCGGGACCGTCCTGCGGGCCCGCGACAGCACTCCCAGGATCAGGCGCACCTGCCGCGGCCCGCTCCCGGGCCGGATGTCGCCGATGCGGTGGCCGAGGTCGTGCACGGCCACCCGGTCGCCGAAGCCTGCGTAGTGGCGGGAGATGGCGGTGATAGCGCGGACGGTGGCGTCCAGGCCGGTCGCGGCGTCGTCGTCGGCGGGGGCGACGTCGTGGAGGGTGTCTGCGACGATGAGGACGTCGGTGTCGCGCTCCATCAGCATCGAGTTGACGTGCAGCGCGCCCAGCCGGGACGTGACGCGCCAGTTGATGCGTCTGAGCCGATCGCCGGGCTGGAAGGCCCTGACGTCGGCGAGGTCGCTGCCGGAGCCCCGGTACCTTGACCGGTGCGCACCCACCAGCCCGATCGGGTGCGACACCCCACTGCCGCCCTCCAGCGTCGACGAGGCGGGCCTGACGGTCACCGTCACCGGGTCGACCCGGTGCCAGCCTCGCCACGCGCCGCTCGCGTCGGTGCAGGCCAGAAGTGCCGGGCCAACCTCGTAGCGGCCCCAGCGCCTCGGCTCGAACGTCGTCACCACCCGCGACGACGCCGTCCCGAGCACGGTGCCGGAGGCCGGGTCGCACACCGACGACGACACCTGGGGCCACTGGGCGGCGAGCACCGCCCCGGTTGGCGCACCCACGACCCGCGCGACGAGATCGACCGAATCGCCCTCCGGCACCGCCACCGTCCTCGGCCCCACCTCCACCCTCACCGCCGCTGGGCGCGCGATGACCGCCCAGGCCACATGCACGACGAACGGCACCGCGAGCACCAGCGCGTCCGGGCGCCCGAGCACGACGGCGAGCCACGTCAACCCGGCCCCCGCCAGCAGGGAACGGACCAGCGCCTGCGTGGGGTGGAAGCGCATCAGGGGCGTCCCTGCGGCGCATCCGGCACGGGCACCGTCGCGAGCACGTCCCTCACGATGACCGCAGGCTGCACGTCGTTCAGCCACAGCTCCGGACGGATGATGATGCGGTGCGCCAGGGCCGGGACCGCCAGACGCTTGACGTCCTCGGGGACGACGAAGTCACGGCCCTCGATCAGCGCGGACGCCCGCGCACACAGCAGCAGCGCCAGCGACCCGCGCGGCGACGCACCGACGAGCGTGTCCTGGTGGGACCGCGTGGCACGGACAAGGTCGATGGCGTAGCGGCCGACCGACTCGGCGACGTGCACGTCCTCCACGGCCGCCTGCACCCGAAGAAGCTCGTCGGCGTCGAGGACGGCATAGACGCTCTGCTCCTCCCGCCTGCGATCGATGCGGCGGGCCAGCACATCCCACTCCTCGTCGGCGTCGGGATAGCCGAAGCTGAGGCGCAGCAGGAAGCGGTCGAGCTGGGCCTCCGGCAGCGGGTAGGTGCCCTCATGCTCGATCGGGTTCGCCGTCGCCAGCACGTGGAACGGCCGAGGCAGCGGGAAGGTCGTTCCCTCCACTGTGACCTGATGTTCCTGCATGGCCTCCAGCAGCGCCGACTGCGTCTTGGGCGGGGTGCGGTTGATCTCGTCGGCCAGCAGCAGGCCGGTGAAGACGGGCCCCTCGCGGAACGAGAACCGGCCTGCGGGCTGGTCGTAGATGAAGGAGCCGGTCAGGTCGGCGGGCAGCAGGTCGGGTGTGAACTGGGCGCGTGTGAACTCCAACCCCAGCGCCTGCGCGAGCGACCGGGCGGCGAGCGTCTTGCCCAGCCCCGGCAGGTCCTCCAGCAGCACGTGACCGCCGGCGAGCACGCCCGCCAGCACGTACTTCATCTGATCGCGCTTGCCGACGAGCACACCGTCGACGGCGTCGAGGACCTGACCGGCCAACTCGCTGGCCCGGGCGATCGGGAGGGGTGGGGGTGTTGCGGGCGTACTTGTCACAGTTCGTCGATCTCCTTGAGGTGGGCGCGCAGGGTCGCGCGCTTGGGGGCTCCGGGATGCCCGGCGCGCAGGTAGGCGAGCAGTTGCGGGCTGAGGATGCCGTCGGCATGTTCGAGCGCGTCGTCGGGTGCGATCCGGAGACGGCTGGCAAGCCGGTTCGACGCCAGGCCTGCCAGTGTCTCGGCCAGGCGGGCGGAGGCGAAGTCGCGCCCGGGCTGGGCGTGGGAGAGCATGGTGGCGACCCGGGCCGTGCGTGCGTCGACGTCGGATCGGGACTGCTCCGCCGGCGGTTGCGGCTGCTGCCAGGGCGGGCCGGCCACTGGTTCCTCCAGCCTGACCGCCAGCCACCGGCCGGCGCCTGTGAGCGCACCGATGAGGACCGCCGGGATGGGGGCGAAGTCGAGGTACACGAAGTGACCGATCACGACGACGGCCGCCCCGATGAGCGCCCCAACCGCGACACCCAGGGCGAGGCCGCTCCAGCCCGAGACGCGGTCACGCACCACTGCGGTCCCCCAGCTGCGCGGACAGCCGCTCGATGCAGGCGATCGCCCTGTCCCGGTCGGTGTCGGTGAGAACGTGGGTGGAGAACACCGCCTGCCGGTACAGGCCGGCCAACTCGGCGAGCGCCTGCTCGTCGACAACGGCACCTGCGAGGATATCGACGGTGAACTCGCTGGTCGTCTGGCTGGTGCCGCGGATCAGGCCGCTGTCGGCCGCGATCTGCTCCAGCCGTCGCCAGCACGCCACGACGGCGTCGTCGACGGCCACCCCGGATCTCAGTCTGGTCAGGGTTTCGGCGAAGGAGAGGCCGACCGCCTCCTCGTCGATGTCCGGGATCTCCACGGCCGTGCCCGCGGCCGCGGCTGCGCGCCTCCGCTCGGGTGACTGCAGCGACCGCGTCAACAGCACCGCGAACCAGATGATCAGCGCGGCCACCCCCACAGCCGCCAGCACCGCGACGAGTTGCCCCACCCAGTCCGGGATGTGGATCGGCTCGACCTCGGGCAGCATCGGCGGCTCCGCGGACGGCGCGGTCGCCGACGGTGTCGGAGGCGGCGGCGGGGGTTCGAACGTGCGCGGCGGAGCCGGGATGATGCTCACCACCCTCCCCCAGGAACTGCCGGCCCCGAGCGACACCAGCACCAGGACCGCGACAACCATGAGGGCGACCGCCGCCGAGGCCCCTGGCCGCCCTCCCCTTGGTCCACGCACACCCCGAGCCTATCCGTCCGGTTCACCCGGCCCTTGCCGACGCCGGTCGAGACCCAGTGAGGGCCCCTGTGAACCCTCACCGGATCTCGACCAGCCTCCTCGTCACTTCGACACGCGGCGCTCGTTCCTCGCGCTGCTACTCAGTACAAGTCCTCGTCGGCTACTCGATCAGCGGTTGGGAAGTCCCGCCGGCTGACTAGTGCCCCGCAGTCCCGCTGGTCGAGTAGTGCCCCGCGACGAAGGAGCCGGGCACGTGCCCAGACCTCGACCAAGTCCCCGAGGACACTCACCGGATCTCGACACGGCCGCTCGTTCCTCGCGGCCTACTCGATCAGCGGTTGAGGAGTTCCGCTGGTCGAGTAGTGCTCGGCGACAGTTCGCTGGTCGAGTAGTGCCCCGCGACGAAGGAGCCGGGCACGTGTCGAGACCTCGACCAAGTCCCCGGGAACGTTCACCGGATCTCGACACGGCCGCTCGTTCCTCGCGGCCTACTCGATCAGCGGTTGTCGGGGTTCCGCTGGTCGAGTGTTGCTCGGCGACAGTTCGCTGGTCGAGTAGTGCCCCGCGACGAAGGTGTCGGCGACGCTTGAAAATTGAACACTTTCGACGGTGAAAAGTGGACACTCGTACGAGGATCGGAGAGTGATCACTATGGAGGATTGGGCCTTGGTCAGGAGGCTTGCCGGGGAGGGTG
>JBDHZH010000091.1:0-11270 GCA_039811745.1 Arachnia sp. | reverse complement strand
GGAGCCGTAGTCCCGCTGGTCGAGTAGTGCCCCGCGACGAAGGAGCCGTAGTCCCGCTGGTCGAGTAGTGCCCCGCGACGAAGGAGCCGTAGTCCCGCTGGTCGAGTAGTGCCCCGCGACGGAGGAGCCGTAGTCCCGCTGGTCGAGTAGTGCCCCGCGACGGAGGAGCCGTAGTCCCGCTGGTCGAGTAGTGCCCCGCGACGGAGGAGCCGGGCACGTGTCGAGACCCCGACCAAGTCCCCGCGGGCTCTCACCAGATCTCGACACGCCTCCTCGTTCCTCGTCGGCTACTCGATCAGCGGGGGGAACGCCTCCTCGTCCCTCGCGGCCTACTCGATCAGCGGGTGCGGGGCCCGCAGCGTGTCGAAGTGAAGAGCCCGACCCGACTACAACTGGTCGGTGGCCTCGGCCCAGAGTTCGCGGCGCAGCTTGGCGTGACGCCTGTCGACGAGGGCCGAGACCACCATGACCGTGGCCAGCAGCGCCAGCAACCAGAAGATCTTTCGCATCATGCCCGGCAATCTACCCGCGGGCTGGGACAGATCCGGTGGGGGAACACCCGGAACCCGACCGCGGTCCCCCCGGATGGGTCCCCGGGTCTGACCTGTCGTGTCGGTGGCGGGCAATAGGGTGAGGCGCATGATCGGAGCCGGACTGTCCACCAGGCAGCGCAAGCTGCTGCTCGACGGCGGCCTGGCAATTGCCGGGGTACTGCTGCTCGCGCTGCCGCTGCTTTTCATCGACGGGTCGGTGCGGCTGTGGGCTGCGGCAGGCTGGTCTGCGCTGATGCTGTCGTCGGTGGCGCTGCGGCGCGTCGCCCCCCACACGGCGGTCGCGGTCTGTGCGGTCGCAGGGGTCGGGATGCTGCTGCAGTTGGCCTCCCCTGCGCCTGCGATCGTGACGGTTCCCGTCATCGTGTACTCGGCGGCGAGGACGCTGCCAGGGCAGCGGGCGATGCTGGTCGTGCCGGTGTGGGTGGCTGCCTCGTTCGCAGGGCCGATCTCCTGGCTGGGGGCCGTCACCCCGGGCAGGGGCTTCGTAGCCGGCTCGCTGCTGGTGCTCCTCTGCCTGGCAATCTGCGCGGTGGCGCACCTGACGGGCCTGCGGGTCCGGGACGTTGCACGGCTCGACCGCCTCGAACGGGAACTCGCCGAACAGCGGTTCGCGACCGGCTCGGAGTCATTCGAGGAATCCTCGGCGCTGGCGGCGGAGCGCGTCCGAAGCGAGGTCGCGCACGAACTGCACGACGTCGTCGCCCACTCCCTGTCCGTGATCGTCGTCCAGGCGGAGGGGGCCAGGGCGCTGATGGCCAAACAGCCGGACGCAGCGCGCGAGGCGCTGGACGCGATCGCCCGGACGGGCCGGGAGTCGATCGCCGAGATGCGCAACATCGTCGGGCTGCTGCGCGGCGACGACGCCACCCCCAACCTCGGTCCCGCCCCGGGCCTCGCCGACATCGCCGGCATGGTGGCCGCCGCCGGCGAGAGGGTCGCGCTCGTCTGCCCATCCGAACTGCCTGCGGTCCCGGAGTCGGTCGGACTGACGGCGTTCCGGGTCGCGCAGGAGGGCGTCACGAACTTCCTGAAGCATGCCGGCCCAACGGCCCGGGCCACGGTGGAGGTGAGGTGCACATCCGATGGGATCGTCATCAGGGTGACCGACGACGGCATCGGCGCCCAGGCCCGGGGCGACGGCCGAGGGACGGGTCTGCGCGGCATGCGTGAGCGGGTGAGCGCCGTGAACGGTACGCTCACCGCAGGGCCGAGGCCCGGCGGCGGATACGCGGTGAACGCGGCGCTGCCCCGGCCCGCCCAGCTGGGGCGTGGGTGGATGAAGTGAAGGCGTTTGGGGGTGGGCGGATGATCAGGGTGTTGCTGGCGGACGACCAGTCGCTGGTGCGCAGCGGCCTGCGGATGCTGATCGAGTCCGCAGACGACATGCAGGTGGTCGGGGAGGCGGACAACGGCGCCGAGGCCGTCGCCATGGTGCGCTCCAGGCCCGTCGACGTGGTGCTGATGGACATCCGCATGCCCGTGATGGACGGCACCGAGGCCACCGCCCGAATCACCGCTCTCGGCCTGCCGACCAAGGTGATCGTCCTGACCACGTTCGACCTCGACGAGTACGTGTTCGCCGCACTGCGCGGCGGCGCGTCCGGGTTCCTGCTGAAGGACGCCCTGCCCGAGGAGCTGCTGGGCGCGATCCGGGCCGTGGCGGGCGGCGGGGCCATCGTCGCGCCGACGGCGACGCGCCGGCTGCTGGACCATGTCGCCCCGAGACTCCCCGCCGGCCGCCGCGACGACGACCGCCTGTCCGTGCTGACGGAGAGGGAACTTGAGGTGCTGAAGGAGGTCGCGAAGGGCGCGAACAACGCCGAGATCTGCGCCCGCCTCTACATGGCCGAGGGTACGGTCAAGACGCATGTCGGACGGTTGCTGGCGAAGCTGCACGCCCGCGACCGCGTCGGCCTGGTCCTGATCGCCCACGAGTGCGGCCTCCTCGACGCCTGAGCGCACACGGACGCCTCCACCCGATTCCGCGCTGACCACCGAGCTTTGCCGAGTCTCGTCGCAGCAATCTGTATCCGAAAGTTGATCCCTCGTTGACAGGGACTTTCCGTCTCCTATTGACTGCTAGCGCAAGCCACTCACAACTAACCCCGGGGGGGGGGAAATGAGAATCGGTCACCGCATCGCGACAGCCATCAGCGCCATGGCGCTAATCGCAGGAGGGCTGGCATACGCGACCCACTACGGCTTCCAAGCCAACATCTGATGGAGCTGAACAAGCGCGCACGATGCGGCGGCCTCTTGGCCGCCGCACTCGTTTGTTGCACCCTATGGAGCGCGGGCTGCTCCCCTGAGGCAACCAACCCGGTTACCACGGCCCAGGTCCGTCCCGCCCCGACCCTGACCGCCACCGGCGACGACAGCCGGCCCACGTCAGCCGACGTCCCGGACTTCACCGGGCCGTGGGCCGCGGAGTTCGCCGAGGCCTACCAGAAGTCGGGCTCCGACTTCGCCAGGTCGGCGCTTCAGGACGGGCGCATCACAGACCAGGAGGTGGCTGAGATGCGCGACAAGTTCGAGCAGTGCCTGACGGCACAGGGGTTCCGGAAGGTGTCGTTCAGCGACGATGGCTCCTTCGAGTTCGATGCCCCGGAGGGAGCACTCCCGGATCGGGTTAACGGACAGGTGAAGGCCTGCTCGGATGAGAGCGGGGAGTCCTCACTCTCCCCCTTGGCCTCCGCCATTCGCCGAAACCCCGACAACCAGGACGAGAACACCATCATGGCGGCATGTCTCGTGCGCAAGCAGGTTGTCGACTCGTCCTATGGAGCCAAGGATTACGAGGCGGACTCGCTGACCGGTACCTTCCCCTTCGTCGACGGCGTCACAGGAGAAGCGGCCTACCAACAGTGCAATACCGACCCCCTCAGCCGTTTCGAGTGACGGGGTTGTGAAGTTGCCCCGATCGGGTAGGCCAGGGGTCAGGCTCGCCTTGGCGGCGTTGGCGCTGGTGACGGCTGCGGCCTTGGGTGCGGCCGTCACCGGACTGCTGCTGGCAGATGCCGCGCCGACCGCTCTGCGCGAGCCGGTCCCTGTCACCTCGGCGCCGGTGACGCAGCGTTCCTTCGACGACGCGCGCACGGTGGAACTGGCACTGACTTTGGGAGCTGATGTCTCGCTCACGGCCCCTGCCTCTGGACGAGTCACGGCCCTGACGTGCCGTCCAGACACGCCATTCTCATCCGGCGGGTCGAACCTGTCGATCAATGGTGCACCGCTTCTGAACCTCGCGACCGCTGTTCCGCTCTGGCGCAGCTTGGGCGTCGGGGATGAGGGTGCCGATGTGCTGGCACTGCGGGAGGAACTGATCCGCCTGGGAAGCAACGTGGCACCGGAGGGCGCGCTGGATGCCGCGACCATGAGCGTCGCGGCGGGCCTATTCCACAAGGCAGGCGATGGTGAGTTCCGGGGAAGCACCCTGCCTGTCGAACGAGTGCTCTGGTTGCCGAAGCCGGAAACGAGTATCACTGCCTGCCTGGCGGCGGTCGGGGCACGCATCAGCGAGGGGGCGGTGGTTGCCTCACTCCCCGGGGGGCTCACTGCGGCACAGCTGGTTCGGCTACCCGACCGGGCCGCTCCGGGAGAGCGCGTCCTGGTGATCGATGGTGAACCATTCCCGGTCGATGGCGAGGGACGCGTCACCGATCCCGGCGCGTTGGCGCGCATCTCCTCGATGCCGTCCTACTTGCAGGCGACAAGAAATGCAATGACTGCCATCACCGGATCTTACGTTCTGTCAGAGCCGGTGAAGGCATCGGTCGTTCCCCCGGGTGCCCTGTACGCCATCGACAAGGCCACCGCGTGCGTCGCTGCCGACGGCGAACCACTTGCGGTGACACTCATCGGCTCGGAGCTGGGCCGAAGCTTCGTGACGTTCGACGCCCGGGAACCACCGAAGAATGTCGACCTGGCACCCGACCAGACGCGCCCATGCAGGTGACACTCGAAGGTGTCGGGCACCGCTTCGCTGACGGCCCTTGGCTGTTCCGCGGCCTCGACAAGGTGCTCCTTCCGGGACATGTTTACGCCCTGACCGGGCCGTCCGGGTCCGGGAAGAGCACCCTGCTCGGGCTTCTCGCCGGCTGGGAGGCACCGGCCGCGGGATCAATCGGTCACCAAGGAGTCGGCCGCGTCTCCTGGGTCTTTCAGAATCCCCACGGGGTGCCGCACCGTACGTCAGCAGACCATGTCGCTCTGCCTCTGCTCGCGGCCGGCCTGACCGTGCGACAGGCCGACGCACAAGCCAGAGCCCTACTTCGCAGATTCGGCCTGGAACACACGGCCGAGCGTGCCTTCAGGTCGTTGTCCGGCGGAGAGGCCCAGCGGCTGATGCTTGCGCGTGGCCTCGCAGGAGGTCCGGGTCTGTTCCTCGTCGATGAACCGACCGCCCAACTTGATGCCACGACGGCCGGCGAGGTGGACGCAGTCCTGGCCCGGCTTGCCACTGACAGCACGATCGTCGTGGTGGCAACCCACGACGAACGCACGAGGGCCGCCTGCACCGATCAGATGGACCTCCTCGATTATCAGCCCACTCCATTGCCTGACGGGTACCCGGGATGAGAGCAGGCGCAGTGCTCCGCGAGGCATGGCGCAACATCGCAACGGGCACAACCCGCACCATAACGTTGGCGCTGCTGCTCAGCGCGGCCTCCATCGGCCTAGCGGCAGCCGACCTGCTGACCGTGAACGGTCTCGCCGAGGAGGCGGAGGACTTCCAGCGCTCTGGCGCCTCGATCATCACCCTGACCGCCGTCGGAGGAATCGACGGAGTCACCTGCGAGGCCATGGGGCACCTTCCCGGGGTGAGCGCCGCCGGAGCGATTCGGGCAACCGAGACCGGCGTTGTGGCCTCAGCCCTGCCGTCGTCGACGATTCCGCTCATGGAGACCTCGCCGGGATTCGCGCAAGTGCTGCGTGCCGAGCGGGGACCGGTGCCTGGGCTGATCCTGTCGGACCAGGTCTCCGAAGCGTTGGATCTGGGGATCGGAGACTCGCTGACGACGCCAACAGGCCGGGTCCCCGTCGGAGGGACTTTTGACTACCCAGATGATGGCCGTCGAGCCGGCTATGGGTACGCGGTGCTGGCACCGGTGCACGCGAACCAGGGGGCATTCGACGAATGCTGGGTCGATGCGTGGCCAATCTCGGGGCAGATTCCTGCACTCCTGCGGATGACGCTGATCCCGACCGGGGACGGGGCCCAGCCACCGGTCCTGTCCCAGCTGAACACATCCAGAGGCATCGGATTCGACGGCCCGGCTCGCTTCGTAGGACGAAGCACGCGGAACGCTCCAGTGGCAGCCCTCGTGCTGGGCATCGGGCTAGGCTTCGCAGCCGTACGCACCCGCCGAATACAGTTCGCCGCGGCGCTCCATGCAGGTGCAAGTAGACGCGACCTCGCCGCGATTCTCGGCCTGGAGGTCGCCTCCTGGACGCTTCCCACCGCGATGTTCACGATCGCCATCGCTACTTTCATCGCAGCCCGGGCCCCGAACTTGGGGCATGGCATCGCACTGATCCTCGGGAGCCGCGTCTCGGTCCTCGCCGTCGTCGGGGGGTTCCTGGGAGCGTTGGCGGCGCTGCTGCAGGTGAGGGAGCACCACCTGTTCCGCTACTTCAAGGAACGCTGAACGGCGGAGCAGGAGTGTCTGCCATCACCGGCCAGAACCTCACTCACGCCCCCGGGCACCCCGGGGTTCAGGCGACGACGCGACCGGTGAGGTCCTCGGTGCCCTTCTCGAAGGTGTCGGCGCCGATGCGGCGCGATCCGGCGGCGAAGACGACGCCGAACAGCACCCAGGCGGCCGACATGGCGGCGAACCCGACGGCAGACAGGCCGTCGGCGGGCAGGAACAGTGCCGCGACCACCGCGGCCAGCACGAAGGCGCCGTTGAAGCCGGCGTCGTAGAAGACGAAGACGCGACCCTTGAAGTCGTCGTCGATGTGCGCCTGGACGAGGGTGTCGACGCAGATCTTGAACGACTGCGCCGCCAGTCCGACGAAGAACGACACAGCGAACAGCGCCCACTTGCCGGATGCGACGACGGCAACCGCCTGCGCGATGCCGCCGAGCAGCAGCACCAGCACGCCCGTGCGGCGCAGGCCGAGCGGCCGGGCCAGCAGCGGCACGAACGGGGTGGCGAGGATGAACCCGGCGCCGGTCACCAGGCCCCACAGCGTCAGGTCGGCCAGAGCCGGGGAGACCTCCGTCTGGAAGCGGTTGCGCACCGCGAGGATCACCACGACGCTGATCAGGCCGAACAGCAGCCGGGTGGCGAAGATGCCCGCCAACCCGAGCCCGGCCTGCGGCCGCGTGCCGAGGTGTCGCCACGCCTCACCCAGACCCGCCAGCACCTCCCGCACGGTGGTGCGGGGTGCGCCCGGCTCGGGGCCGAGGGCGTCGCGACCGAAACCTCGCGCCACCAGCACCGAGCCGGTGAACAGGACCGCGGAGACGAAGAACACCACTGCGTCCGCCTGGTTCGCCGACAGCACCCCGCCGAGCCCGACCCTCGCCGAGAAACCGGCCACCGCGCCGAACACCACTCCGAGTGGCCCCACCGTCGGCAGGATGGACGACGCCGACAGGTATTCGTCGGCCTCGACGGTGTGCTGGAGGCCCGCGCTCAGCCCGGCAAGCATGAACCGGTTGATGCTCATCGCCACCAACAGCGCCCCGAACAGGACCACCGCCCAGCCCCCCGACGTGAGCCCCGACGCGATGATCGTCCCGATCACGACGGCCAGCGCAGCCCGGATGGTGTCGGAGACGACCGCGACCTGGCGCCTGGACCACTGGTCCAGGAACGGCGAGACGAACGGCCCGAGGACCGTGAAGGGCAGCAGCGTCAGCGCCAGCACCCCGGCTATCGACCAGGCATCCGGCTGGTTGGTCGGCGAGAACAGCACGTAGGCGGCCATCCCCACCTGGAGTGTTCCGTCGGCTGCCTGGCTGAGCACCCGGACGGTGAGCAGGCGCCGGAAACCGCCATGCCGCCACAGCCGCCGAAGTGCAGGCCCGATTGCCACGTCGCGCGCCTACAGTTCCCAGTCCTCGGCCGACGGCTGCGACGCCGGCCCGCCCTCGGCGGCGGCGTGCAGGGCATGGGCCTTCTCCGTCGCCCAATCCGCCCCGGACTCGCGCACGAGCCGGTCCGTCAGCTCACCAGGCATGGCCGCGACCTTGCCCTCCAGGAGCAGGATCTGGTCGTACTGCGCCTGCCGCTCGCCCGATCCGGCCTGGTACTCGGTGTGCAGGTAGGCGTGGGACGCCCGTGCGAGCGCCCCGACGGCGCTGGCGACCCGGCCTCTGGGGCTCCACAGCGACGTCGCCACCGTCACTGCGAGGATGACGACGATCACCATCAGCGAGATGCCGGTCCCGAAGGTGTACACCGGCACGGGATCGCCGTTGTTGATGAAGAACACGTTGTTGGTGTGCATGGCCTCCAGCACCAGCTTGATGCCGATGAAGCCCAGGATCAGCGACAGCCCGTACTTGAGGTAGACGAGCCGGTCCAGCAGGCCGTCGAGCAGGAAGTAGAGCTGCCTGAGACCCATCAGGGAGAACGCCGTGGCCGTGAACACGACGTACACGTTGTGGGTGAGTCCGTAGATGGCGGGGATGGAGTCGAGCGCGAACAGCAGGTCGGTGCCGCCGATGGCGATCATCACCAGCAGCATCGGGGTCAGGACCCGCCTGCCGTCGACGACGGTGAACAGCTTGTCGCCGTCGTAGTGGTCGGTGGTGCGCAGGAACTTCTTGGCGAGCCTGATGACGATGTTGTTGGCGTCGTCGTCGCCCTCCTGCTCGGGCCTCAGCATGCGACCGGCCGTGACGATCAGGATCAGGCCGAACAGGTAGAACGTCCACGAGAACGTCTCGATCATCGCCTTGCCCGCGAAGATGAACACGGAGCGGGCGATCAGTGCGAACACGATGCCGAACAGCAGCACCTTCTGCTGGTCCTCCCTTGGGACGGCGAACGAGCCCATGATGACCAGGAACACGAACAGGTTGTCGACGCTCAGCGCCTTCTCTATCAGCCAGCCCGAGAAGTACTCAATGCCCATCTGGTGGCCGCCGAAGACGTACAGGACCACCCCGAACAGCAGGGCGAGGCCGATGTAGACGCACGACCAGAACGTTGCCTCGCGCAGCGTCGGGATGTGGGCCTTGCGGACGTGGAAGAAGAAGTCGAAGAGCAGGAGACCTGCGATCACGAGGATCGTGAGGGCCCAGACCCAGAGTGGGACGTCCAACGTGCACCAACTCCCAGGGGTTGTGGCGGGGACCGCGCCGGTTGCACAGCCGTGGCCCCCAAGAATAGCGGTCGCCCCAGCCCGAACACCCCCGGGCCGCCCCCGGGCGCGCCCGACCGGGTAGCCTTCGGGTTGGGGATCGACGAAGGGGAATCGATGGTGCGCCGACGGTTGCTTGCACTGGCACTGGTGCTGGCCGCGACGCTGACCTTAGGCTGTGCTCCAGCGTTGCCCTCACCCACGCCGTCGGGTTCCGCCACGCTCCCGCCGCCCGACCTGCCCGCGGCCGACGACGTCGTCTCGGCCCTCGCCGATGGCCTGGCGAAGCAGGACGTCGGCGCCATCGCCACCGCCGATCCCACCGCCGCCCAGGCCGAGCTGAAGGCGGTCTTCGCGGGCATGGACGGGCTGGCGCCGGCCGTCACCGTGAAGTCGATCGTCTACGACGGCGCGAACAACTCGGCGACGGCCACCCTGGAGCAGGCCTACCAGATCGGCACCGGGGGCTGGACGTTCACCACCCAGGCAGGCCTGCGCTACGAGGGTTCGGCCTGGCTGATCGACTGGACGCCCCAGATCATCCATCCGCAACTGACCAGCGACTCCCGGCTGCGTCACCAGCGCAAGACGGCCAAGCGGGCCCCGATCAACGACTCCGAGGGACTTGCCCTGGTGGAGGAGCGTTCGGTGTATCAGCTGGGGCTGGACAAGTCCCAGGTGGTCGAGGCCGAATGGAGCACCGCCGCCGGGGATCTGGCGGCCCTGCTCGGCATCGACGCGGCCGCGTTCACCGCCAAGGTGCTGGCCGGCGGGCCGAAGCAGTTCGTCGTCGCCAAGACCGTGCGGCAGGAGGAGATCCCCCCGACGATCGGGAGCGTCCCGGGGGCGCAGGTGGTCGAGACCAAGGCGATGATCGCCCCGAGCGCGACGTTCGCGCTGAGTCTGCTCGGCACGGTCGGGACGCCGACCACGGAGCAGGTCGCGGACTCCAAGGGACAGATCTGGCCCACCGACACCGTCGGGCTGAGCGGCCTCCAGGCACGATACGACGAGCAGCTGCGGGGCGTCCCGGAGGTCAACGTCGACCTGGTGGGCCGCAAGAGCGAGAAGGACCCGAAGGCGGCGCAGGAGTTCAAGGAACAGAACCTGTTCCACCAGGACGCCAGCGTCGGCACGCCCCTCGAACTGGGGCTCGACCGGGCACTCCAGGAGAAGGCGGAGTCGGTCCTGGCGGACCAGCAGGGCGTCGCGGCAATCGTCGTGATCCGTCCGGGTGACGGCGCGCTGCTCGCCGCCGCCAACTCGACTGCCGCCGGCGCCTTCCCGCAGGCCACCTACGGCAAGTTCGCACCGGGCTCGACGTTCAAGGTCGTGACCTCGCTGGCGATGCTCCGCGGAGGCTTCACCCCGACGTCCCCGGTCAAGTGCCCGTCGACTCTGGACGTCTCGGGTCACGTGTTCAACAACTACTCCGACTACCCGTCGAACATGCTGGGAACGATCACGCTCACCCAGGCGCTGGCGAACTCCTGCAACACCGCCTTCGCCGGGGCGGCGTCGTCGATCACGCCCGAGCGGCTGCACTCGGCGGCGGCCAGCCTCGGTGTGGGCACCGACTACGACGCGGGCTTCACCTCGAACTTCGGCACGGTGCAGCCCAACAACAGCGCCATCGACCGGGCAGCCAGCATGATCGGACAGGGCCAGATCACCATGTCGCCGATGGCCATGGCGTCGGTCGCCGCCAGCGTCGCGAGCGGACAGACGACCATTCCGTGGCTCGTGAAGGGCAGGCAGGCGAAGTCCACGGCCGATCCCCTGACCGCCCAGGAGGCCAAGGACCTCCAGCAGATGATGCGCGCGGTGGTCACCGACGGCTCGGGCCGTGTGCTTGCCGGCCTCATGGACGGTGCCAAGACCGGCACGGCCGAGTTCGGGACGGCGGGCAACTACCAGACCCATGCGTGGATGATCGCCTGGAACAGCAACTACGCCGTGGCAGCCTTCGTCGAGGTCGGCAAGTCCGGTTCGAGCACCGCGGCGCCGCTCATCAAGGCCCTGTTCTCGTAGCCTCGACATCCTCCCTTGTCACAGACTGGTTGAGCCGCCGGCCCACGTCCGCGACGCCATGTCGCCTGGACGTCGCCATCCTTAACCGACCCCGCGTGTTATTAGAGCGCGAGCCTTCGATGGCCTCCCCTTTCAAGGAGGCGACGATGACTCTGACGACGAAGCAACCCCCTTGGCTGACGCGAGGCAACCTGCTGCTGGCTGCAGCCGTGTTCGTCGTGGGTTCACTGATCGGCGTCGGCCTCTTCACCTTCACGTTCGCGAAGGGCTTCTCCTACCTCGGCAACGACCCGGCGACGTGCGCCAACTGCCACGTCATGGAGGAGCACTACAGCGCCTGGCTGGCCGGCTCCCACTCGAACGTCG